>NZ_CP033069.1:0-370000 GCF_003669015.1 Acidovorax sp. 1608163 | reverse complement strand
GGCCCCATGGACCACGCCACCTGCCCCGAAGCCGCCACCCAGGCGATGGCCGCCGCCAGCGTGATCACCACGGCATAGCGCGGCAACAAACGGCGTGCCACCAGATAGGAACCCACCATGAGCAAGACCAGAGGCAGCGCGGTCTGCAGCGCGGCAAAGGTCTGGATGCCAAACCGGGTCAATACCCCGGCCAACAACGCCGAGGCAATTTCGGAAGGAATGCGATCGGCCACACGCTCCAGCAGGCCGGTGACACCCACCAAGACCACCAGCACCGAGCACACCATGAACGCACCCACCGCCTCGCCCATGGAGAAACCACCCGCCACGCCTGCCGTCGCCAGCACTGCGGCGCCAGGGGTAGACCACGCCACCATTACCGGTTTGCGCAGAACAAGCGAGGGAAGCAATGAACACAGGCCCATCCCCAGGCCGAGGGCCCAGATCCAGGAGGTGATTTGGGCAGGCGTTGCCCCAAAACCTTGGGCCGCTTGAAACACGATGGCGACCGAACTGGTGAAGCCCACCAGCACGGCCACAAAGCCTGCGACAAAGGCCGACAGGCTGATATCTTTGAAAAATTGCATGGGGGCGCATTCTGGCACCCCGCTGCGGACCACCCGGCCCGACAGCCGGAGGACCGAGGCAAACGGTGTCAGATTTCGATTTTGGAGCCCAGCTCCACCACCGAGTTGTTGGGCAGGTGCAGGAAGTCGGCGGCGCCGCTGGCGTTGTGGTGCATCTGGGCAAAGAGCTTTTCGCGCCAGTGGGCCATGCCGCTGCCAATGGTGGGAATGACGGTATCGCGCGACAGGAAGTAGCTGGTGGTCATGGGCTCCACATCGCAGCCCCGCCCCCGCAGCGCCTCCAGCGCCCGGGGCAGGTCGGGGTCATTTTTAAAGCCGTAATGCACCACCACCTGCCAGCAATCGTGCCCCAGCGACTCCACCTGCAGCCGCTTGTCCAGGCCGATCCAGGGCACCTCATGGTTGCGCACCGTCACAAACAGGTTTTGCTGGTGCAGCACCTTGTTGTGCTTGAGGTTGTGCAACAGCGCATTGGGCACCGCGCCGGGCTCGGCCGTCAAAAAGATGGCCGTCCCATCCACCCGGGTGGGCGGGCTGATGAACACGGACTCCAGGAAGTCCTTGAGGTCGATGGCATCGGCGCGCAGCTTCTCATTGAGCAGGCGGCGGCCCTCTTTCCAGGTCATCATCAGCGTAAACACCGCGCCACCAATCATCAGCGGGAACCAGCCGCCCTGCAGCAGCTTGAGCAGGTTGGACGCGAAGAACGCCAAATCCACAATGAAGAAGCATCCCGTGGCCGCCACGCACAGCGCCAGCGGGTACCCCCAGCCGTAGCGGATCACGAAAAACGTCAGCGTGGTGGTGATCAGCATGTCCAGCGTCACCGCAATACCGTAGGCCGCGGCCAGATTGCTCGACGAGCGGAACATCACCACCGCCAGCACAATGGCCACAAACAGGCCCCAGTTCACCAGCGGCATGTAGATCTGGCCCGTGTCGCGCACGCTGGTGTGCTGGATGTTCAGGCGCGGCAAGTACCCCAGCTGAATGACCTGCTTGGTCACACTGAAGGCCCCGGTGATCAAGGCCTGCGATGCAATGACCGTGGCCAACGTAGCCAAGCCCACCAGGGGGATCAAAGCCCAATCGGGCGCCATCATAAAGAAGGGGTTTTTGACGGCCTCTGGCTCGGCCAGCAGCAGAGCACCCTGGCCAAAGTAGTTGAGCGTGAGCGAAGGCATGGCCACGCTGAACCAAGCCAGGCGGATGGGACGCTTGCCAAAATGCCCCAAGTCGGCATACAGCGCCTCGGCACCGGTCACGCACAAAACCACGGCGCCCAAGATGATGAAGCTGGTGCCTGGCTGGTGCCACATGAACAGCAGCGCGTGGTGCGGGCTCATGGCCCACAGAATTTCAGGGTGCCCCTGGATGTGGAAGACCCCCAAGACCGCCAGCGTCAGAAACCAGACCAACGTGATGGGCCCAAAGAACTTGCCAATACCGCCGGTGCCCCGCTTTTGCACGGCAAACAGGCCAAACAACACGACCAGGGTGATGGGGATGACGTACTGTTTGAAGTGGGGAGAGACCACCTCCAGCCCCTCGACCGCAGACAGCACCGAGATGGCCGGTGTGATCACCCCATCCCCATAGAACAGCGAAGTGCCAAAAATCCCCACCGCCAACAACACACCGCGCAGCTTGGGCTTGTCTTTGACCGCTTGCGAAGCCAGGGCCAGCATGGCGATCAGCCCGCCTTCGCCGTTGTTGTCGGCCCGCAGCACCAGCACCACGTACTTCAGCGAGACGATGACCGTGAGGGTCCAGAAGAAAATCGAGAGGATGCCGTAGATGTTTTCGTGCGTGAAGGGCACATGCCCCGAGCCGAACACCTCTTTGACTGCGTACAGCACGCTGGTGCCGATATCGCCATAAACGACGCCGATCGCGCCCAGCGTCAGGGCTGCGAGCGAGGATTTGGAAGAGCTTTGCACTGGAGCGACCCCGCCGCACTCGTGCGCCGGACAGGGTTCCATAATTTGGGAGAGCGCTATTTTGCGCTGCATGGCTACGCCCCCCATCAAGGCGTATCCAGATGTTGCACCGCAGCAACTGCCCTCTGGCGCCTGCCGTCAAACAATGGCAAGCATTTGAAGCGGGCACGCCACAGCGGCCCCTTCACACCCCAGCGTCAGTCGTAGACCTCGGCATCCGGGTCGGTGGCCTCCAGCTCGTAGCTGGCCGCCAGCATGGCCAGGCGGGCCACCACTCCATACATATAGAAGCGGTTGGGTGCGCTCACCCCAGGGCGCACGCCAGGCTGGGGCATGTGCGTGCTGTGCTCAAAGGCCAGCGGCACAAAGCTGGCGCCGGGGGAGTTGAGGTTTTCGTCCACGCCGCGCTCAGCGTGCATGCGGTAGAAGCCGCCCACCACATAGCGGTCCATCATGTAGACCACGGGCTCGGCCACGGCATCGTTCACCCGCTCCTGGGTCAGCACGCCTTCCTGAATGATCACGTCCGAAACCGTCTGGCCGTCTTTGATGACGGCCATCTTGTTCTTGGTCTTGCGGTTGAGCGCATCCAGCTCCTTGGCGTCGCGCACCGTCATGATGCCCATGCCATAGGTGCCGTTGTCCGGCTTGACCACCACAAACGGCTTTTCGTTGATGCCGTATTCCTTGTACTTGCGGCGCACCTTGGTCAGCAGTGCATCCACTGACGCCTGCAGTGCGTCCATGCCCGAGTCTTCGGCAAAGTTGAGCCCACTGCACTGGCTGTACATCGGATTCACGAGCCAAGGGTCGATGCCCAGCATCTTGCCAAAGCGCTTGGCCACCTCTTCGTAGTTCTTGAAGTGCGTGCTCTTCTTGCGCACGCTCCAGCCAGCGTGCAGGGGCGGCAGCAAATACTGCTCGTGCAGGTCTTCCAGAATGCCCGGGGCACCGGCCGAGAGGTCGTTGTTGAGCAAGATGGTGCAGGGGTCAAAGTTCTTGAGCCCCAAGCGCCCCTTGTTGCGCACCACGGGCTCCAGCGTCACCGAATCGCCGTTGGGCAACTCGATCAGCGTGGATTTCTTGATCTCCGGGCTGATGGAGCCCACCCGCACATTCAGGCCCGCCATGTTGAAGATGCGCTGCAGCTGCACCACATTGGCCAGGTAGAAGGTGTTGCGCGTGTGGTTCTCGGGAATGATCAGCAGGTTGCGCGCCTCGGGGCAGATCTTCTCGATGGCCGCCATGGCCGCCTGCACCGCCAGCGGCAGCATTTCCTTGGTCAGGTTGTTCCAGCCACCAGGAAAGAGGTTGGTGTCCACCGGGGCCAGCTTGAAGCCCGCATTGCGGATGTCCACCGAGGTATAGAACGGGGGCGTGTGCTCCATCCACTCCAGGCGAAACCAGCGCTCGATGGCGGGCATGGAATCCAAAATGCGCTGTTCAAGCTCGTTGATCGGCCCGGTGAGGGCCGTGATGAGATGCGGAACCATAAAAGCCCTCGGGGGACACAGTTGAAACCGATTGTAGGGAGGTGGGATTTCGGGATATGGGGACGCCCGCCACTTTCGCAATGCCAACCCCTGGCATCCTGCGCAAAAAATGCCGGTGCCCTGCCGCCAGCGATCAACGCCGCCAGAACGCGGGGGTGAGCACCGCCATGAAGCTCAAAATCTCCAGCCGCCCCAGCAGCATGGCCAGCGTGCACACCCAGATCTGAAAATCCGTCAGCACCGCAAAGTTGGACGCAGGCCCCACGCTGCCCAGCCCTGGCCCCGCACAGTTCACGCTGGCCAGCACAGCAGAAAACGCGGTCAACGGGTCCAGGTCGGTCAGCAGCAGCACCATGCTCAGGCCGATCACCGTGGCGCCGTACACCAGCATGAAGGCCAGCACCGAGAAGATCACCCGGTTGTCCACCACCGCATCGCCCAGGCGCACCGGCTGCACCGCGCGCGGGTGCACCAGCCGCGTCATCTCGCGGCGGGCCTGTTTGACCAAAATGAGCATGCGCACCATCTTGATGCCGCAGCCAGTGGAGCCCGCACTGGTGGCCACGCCCGACATGAGCAGCATCAGCACCGGCGCAAACACCGGCCAGCCCAGGTAGTCCACCGTGGCGTAGCCCGTGGTGGTGGCCAGCGACACGGTGTTGAACATGCCGTGCCGCAGGGCGGCCAGCGGCTCGTACACCCCCTTGGCCCACAGCAGCAGCGACACCACCAGCCCGCCGCCGATCAGCGTGCCCAGCGTGGCGCGCAGCTCCGGGTCGCGCCAAAAGCCGCGCCAGTCGCCCTTGCGCAGGGCCACAAAGTACAGCGCAAAGTTGCAGCTGGCCACCAGCATGAAAACGATGGCAATGGCTTCGAGCAGCGGCGACTGAAAATGCCCAAAGCTCGCGTCGTACGGCGACAGGCCACCCAGGCTCACCGTGGTGAACATGTGCATCACCGCATCCAGCGGCGCCATGCCGCCCAGCCAGTAGGCCAGCGCACAGGCCACCGAGAACAGCGCATACACGCCCCACAGCCCCTTGGCGGTGCCAGTCATGCGCGGCGTGAGCTTGGCATCCTTCACCGGCCCGGCGGCCTCGGCCTTGAAGAGCTGGCTGCCGCCCACGCCCAGCAGCGGCAGCACGGCCACCGCCAAAATCAAAATGCCCATGCCGCCCAGCCACTGCAAAAAGGTGCGCCAGATGTTGACGGACACCGGCAGCGCGTCCAGCCCGCTCATCACCGTAGAACCGGTGGTCGTGAGGCCCGACACTGCCTCAAAGTACGCGTGCGTGAACGACAGCGGCCGCCCGATGAAATGCCCCGCCAGCGTCAGCGGCAGCGCGGCAAACAAGGGCAGCAGCAGCCACACCAGCGAGACCAGCATCACCCCGTGGCGCGGCTGCAGCTCGCGCCGAAAGACGCGAAAGCTCCACCACAGCCAGCCCCCGGCAAACGCCGTGGCAGCCATGGACAGCGGGTACACAAACCAGATGCCGTCCTGCATCCACCACGACACGGCCGTGGGCAGGGCCAGGGACGACGCAAAGATCATCACCAAAATGCCCAGCACGCGCAGGACGGGAAACATGTCGGTCATGGTCGTCGCCCCACTGCGTCAGAAAAACGTCGCACTCACGCGAAACAGCTTTTCCACCTCGCGCACCAGGCGCTTGTGCGGCAGGAAGAAGACCACATGGTCGTTGCTCTCCAGGACCGTGGCGCTGCGCGGGATGATCACCTGCGGCTCGGGCAGCACAGCGCCGCCCTCGCCCGCAGGCGCCGTGGCGTCCGGCAAGCCCCGCACGATGAGGCCGATGTGCACATCGCGCGGCAGGTGCAGCTCGCTCACCTTGCGGCCCACCACGCGCGAACTCTTGCGGTCGCCGCGCACCACGATCTCCAGCGCCTCGGCCACGCCCCGGCGCAGGCTGTGCACGGCCTGCACATCGCCCTGGCGCACAAAGGCCAGCAGCTCGCCCAGCATCGCCTGCGCGGGCGACAGCGCAATGTCGATCTGTGTGCCGTGCATCAAATCGGCATAGCTGCGGCGGTTGATGAGCGCCAACACCCGCTGTGCGCCCATGCGCTTGGCCAGCAGGCAGGACATGATGTTGTCCTCATCGTCATCGGTCACGGCCAGGAACAGGTCCACCTCTTCCACGCCTTCGTCGCCCAGCAGGTCTTCATCGGTGGTGTCGCCCTGCAGCACCAGCACGTCGTGCGGCAGCACCGAGGCCAGCTCCACGCAGCGCTGCGGGTCCGACTCGATGACTTTGAGGTGAAACCGCCCCTCTTGCTGGCCCAGCTGCTGCGCCAGGCGCAGGCCCACGCGCCCGCCCCCGGCAATCATGATTCGGCGCACGGGGTGCGCATGGCGCGCATCGCGCCGGTGCAGGGCCGACAGCACATGCGCAATGTGCTCTTGCGCGGCCAGCACAAACACCTCATCGCCGGGCTCAATGCGCGTGTCGCCCGCACAGGCCACAAAGCGATCGGGCTCGTCAGGAAAGCGGCGGTAGATGGCCACCAGCCGCACCGCCACCTCGGGCGCACTGGCGCGCAACGCGGCAATGGTGCCGCCCACCATCGGCGCCCCGTGGCGCGCACGCACGGACACCAGGCATGCGCGGCCGCCCGCAAACTCGCGCACCTGCATGGCCTCGGGGTAGTCAATGAGCTTGCCGATGTAGCGCGTGAGCGATTCTTCGGGGCAGATGATGCGGTCCACCGCAAAACCCTCGGCGCCCAGCAGGCGCACATCGCCCTCCAGCCCCGTGGAGCGCACCCGCGCAATGCGGGTGGGCACGTTGAACAGCAGCTGCGCAATCTTGCAGCACACCAGGTTGGTCTCGTCCTGCGCCGCGCAGGCGATCAGCAGGTCGGTGTCGCGCGCCCCGGCCTCGGCCAGCACGGCGGGCTCGATGCCGTTGCCCACCACACCGCGCAGGTCAAAGCGCGACTCCAGATCGCGCAGGCGCTCGGCATCGGTGTCGATGACGGTGATGTCGTTGCGCTCGGACACCAGGCTGTCGGCCACGCTCTCGCCCACACGGCCCGCCCCGAGGATGATGATTTTCATGAGGGGTCAGCGATTGAGGCGAAAAAGGCCGCTAGCGCTTGATGGATAAGCGCAAGCAGCTACAAAAACAGGAGCAAATGCCACACACCGGCCCAGCGCCGCTCAGGCGCGCACTTCGCCTTCGCCCAGCACCACGTACTTGAGCGAAGTCAGGCCCTCAATGCCCACCGGCCCGCGCGCGTGGAACTTGTCGGTGCTGATACCGATTTCCGCCCCCAGCCCGAACTCAAAGCCATCGGCAAAGCGTGTGCTGGCGTTCACCATCACGCTGGCCGAATCCACCTCGCGCAGGAACTGCTGGGCGTGCATGTGGTCGCGCGTCAGGATGGCATCGGTGTGGTGGCTGGAATAGTGGTTGATGTGCGCAATGGCTTCATCCACACCCGCCACCACCTTCACACTGATGATGGGAGCCAAGTATTCCTCGCTCCAGTCCTGCTCCGTAGCAGGCACCAGCTTGGCACCAGCCACCGATTGCAGAATCGCCAGCGACTCGGGGCAGCCGCGCATCTCCACGCCCTTGGCGGCATACACCGCGCCGATCTTGGGCAGAAAATCTGCCGCCACACCGCGCGCCACCAGCAGGCCTTCGCTCGCATTGCAGGGGCTGTACTTGTTCGTCTTGGCGTTGTCGGCCACCTTCACCGCCATAGCGATGTCGCAGGGGTCGTCCACATAGGTGTGGCAGTTGCCGTCCAGGTGCTTGATGACGGGCACCTTGGCATCGCGGCTGATGCGCTCGATCAGCCCCTTGCCGCCACGGGGGATGATCACATCCACAAACTGCGGCATGGCAATCAGCTGGCCCACGGCCTCGCGGTCGGTGGTCTGCACCAGCTGCACCGCATCTTGCGGCAGGCCCGCCTCGGCCAGCGCCTGCTGCACCAGCTTGGCGAGGGCCCGGTTGGAATCAATGGCTTCGGAGCCGCCGCGCAAGATGCAGGCGTTGCCGCTCTTGATGCTCAAGGACGCGGCCTCGATGGTCACGTTGGGGCGGCTCTCGTAAATCATGCCGAACACGCCAATCGGCACGCGCATCTGCCCCACGCGGATGCCGCTGGGCTGCTGCTTCATACCAATGATCTCGCCAATCACATCGGCCATGGCCGCAAGCTGCTCACAGCCCTGGGCGCAGGTCTCCAGCACCTTGGGGCTGAGCTTCAAACGGTCCACCATCGGCTCGGCCAAACCCGCAGCGCGCGCACGCTCCAGATCGCGGGCGTTGTCCACCTGCAGCGCCTCGGTCTGCTCGCGCAACAACCGGGCCAGGGCCAGCAATGCTTTGTTTTTGATAGCTGCCGGCGCTTTCGCCATCAGCGCAGAGGCCGTTTTTGCCTGGAAACCGAGGGTGTGCGTGTATTCAGCGACGTTGAGGGCATTCATCCTGCGATTTTGCCGCAGTTGGCTTTACCCTTGCGCCCTGCCCCGCTGCACACCACCGCACCACCATGACCGACACCGCATCAGCCCAGCTCACCACCCTGGCCCAAGCCCTGCAAGCCTTTGAACGCGGCGACCACACCGCCGCCGCCCTGAGCACCCTGGCCCGCCAGCAAACCACCTTGCTCACCACCCTGCCCCCACGCTACAGCGAGGTGCTGCTGAACCTGCTGGACCGACTGGAATCGAGCGCGCTGTTCTCAGAAGAAAGCTGCTCATTCAGCCAAAAAGACCTGGTGGCGAACTTAACGGTGTGGGTAGAAAAAGCCCAAGGCACGCTAGACGTCATTGCACGATGAACCATAACCTACTCTTGTGGCGCTGGTCAGAAGCCTTTGATACGCCTGCGAAGCGAAAACAAGCGAAATTGAAGTTCGGTGATATCACCGAAAGTTTTGCGACGCACGGCCACCATCCGGCCATTGGTCATGCAGATATCAATGATTTCAAAAATGAGATTGAGGCGGTATTTGGGTCGGATGAAGTTGCTCGTCCGTTTGTTCTAGAGCTGTATGAACAATGTGCGGTCATAAGCTATTCATCATCAGTACGGTTTGATCTTGTTCCCAAGGTGGCAGGCATCGGGAAGAAGTTTGGCCTGAACGCATCGGAGTTTTAAGTTGAAAACCATGCGTCAAATCACCCAACCGTGTAGGTCGGGTTAGCGCAGCGTAACCCGACATCAACTCCGCTTCCCACGGGGGCGTCGGGTTACGCCCTTGCGGGCTAACCCGACCTACGACGATGTCTGGGCGGAGCGCCCGAACTTGGACGAGCCCAGCCCGAACGGATGGGGTGTGACCGAGGGACAAGAAACAAGGGCAACCACTACCAATTTCATAGCTGCTAGCGCTTATTCCACAAGCGATAGCAGCCAAAACCCATCAAACCTCCGCCCGCCCCAACCACTTCTCCCGCGCAATATAAGCCCGCACCCCCAGCCCCATGAACGGCTGCGGCGGCATGCGCGTCGGCCCACCCAACGCCAACGCATGCGCGAGCAACGGGTGGTCCTGCCCCAGCGCCAAATCTGCCGCCAACGCCCCCAGCGCAGTGAACTTCACCACCCCCGCCCCATTGCACCCGGCGACGCCATGCACCTGCGGGGCCACCCGCCCCCAACGCGGCGCGCCATTGCGGGTGATGGCAATCGAGCCTTCCCAGAAATGCTCCAACGCCACATCACCCAGCTGCGGAAAACGCGCCGCAAACACGGCCGCATGCTCGCGCCGCACCCGCTCGCGCACCGCAGGGCTGACGCGGAACTGCGGCGCATATTCAAAGCCCTGGCGCACCAGAATGCGGTGGTCGTCCGTGTAGCGCAGCGTGGCCCCCGTGACGGCGCTGGCGGGCGTCACGCCCCAGCCCTCGGGCGCGCCCAGGCGGCTGCGCTGCTCGGGCGTGAGCGGGGCTGTGAGCGATCCAAAAGTGACCAGCGGAAACGTCTCCGCCCCCCAGGCGCTGCCAAACAAGCCCAACTGCTGCGCAAAGCCATTGGCCGCCAGCAACAGTTGCGGCGCACGCACACGGCCCTGCGGCGTGTGCACCACCACCTGGCCGCCCGACAGATCCAGCCGCTGCACGGGTGTGTGCTCGTGCAGGGTGACGTTGGCAGGCAGCGCATCGGCCAGGCCCCGGCACAGCGCGGCGGGGTTGAGCAGCACGGTGCCCGGCGTGTAGAGCCCGGCCGCAAAGTAGCGGGTGCCCAGGCGCGCGGCCAGGGCGTTGCGGTCCAGCAGCTCGTGCGGCGCACCCAGGGCGCGCAGCTCCTGCACATGGTGCTGCAGCGTGCGCTCGGCGGCAGGCGACACGGCGCAGTGGTACTTGCCTGCGCGGCGCCATTGGCAGTCGATGCGGTGCTGCGCCACCAGCAGCTCCAGGTCGTTCATGCCCGCCGTGAGCAAGGCCTGGTAGTGCGCGGCCTGGCGCAGTTCTTCGAGCGAGCTGCCGATGTTGTGCGGCACATCGATCGCAAAGCCCGAGTTGCGGCCCGATGCGTTGTCGCCAACACTGCCTGCATCCACCACCACGATGTGGGCGTGGGGGCGCAGCTCGGCCAGGCGGCGCGCGGCGGCCAAGCCCGCAAAGCCCGCGCCCAGCACCAGCCAGTCGGCCACCACCTCGCCCTGCAGCGCAGGGCGCGGCGTGCGCGGGGGCAGGATGGCGGACCAGCCGTTGGTGGCGTCGTCGTTGGGCAGGCGCAAAGGCTGGGAGGCAGCAGCGGCCGCCATCACCGTGCCGCGCTGGTCAGGCGGCACAGCTGAAAGGCCAGGCGCTGCAGGGCCTGCCAGCCGTCCTGCGGCCAGTCGGGCTGCTTGAGGCCTTTGACGATGCCGTCCACCGTGTGGGCCGACTGCAGCAGGCGAGCCAAAGCGGCGTCGCTGGCCTTGGGCAGGATGCGTTCAAACAGCCGCTCCTTGGGGCCCCAGATGCGGTTCTCGCGCAGCGCCATGGGCAGGGGGCGGCCGGCGTTCATGGCGTCTTTCACGCGCTTGAGGGCCCGGATGTCTTCGGCCAGCGCCCAGTGCACCAGCACTTCGGCCTCGCCCTCGGCCTGCAGGCCGTCAAGCATGCGCTGCACGCGGGCCGTCTGCCCGGCCAGCACCGATTCAGACAGCTTGAACACGTCGTAGCGCGCCACGTTGAGCACGGCGGCTTCGACCTGGGCCTGGGTCAGTTCACCCGCCGGATGCAACAAAGCCAGTTTCTGGATTTCCTGGTGCGCGGCCAGCAAATTGCCTTCCACGCGGTCGGCAAAGAACTGCAGCGTGCGCTGGCCTTCCTCGCCCGCCACCACGCGCTGGCCTTGCTGGGCCAGGCGCTGAGCAATCCATTGCGGCAGCATGCCGCGCTCGATGGGGTCGATCTGGATCGATGTGCCGCTGCCCTCCAGCGCGGCAAACCAGGCACCGGTTTTGGTGGCTTTATCAAGGCGCGGCAGCATGACGATGGTGAGCGTGCTGTCGTTGCCCCGGGCCGATTCGGCCACATGCTGCAGGGCCACGCTGCCGTCTTTGCCGGGCTTGCCCGAGGGGATGCGGATTTCAACAATCTGCTTGTCGGCAAACAGGCTGAGTGAGCCGCCTGCGGCCAGCACGGCGCTCCAGTCAAAGTGGGCACCGGCCACGGTGTAGCTGCTGCGCTCGGTGTAACCCTGGGCTCGGGCGGTGGCGCGGATGGCGTCTGCGGCTTCCTGCTGCAACAAGGGCTCATCGCCGTGCAGCACGTAAAGCGGCGACAGGGCCCGTTGGAGGTGGGTGGAGAGTTGGGCCAGGGCGACTTGCATGGGCAAAGTTTATCGCCCTGGCTGGCCGGGCAAGGCGGGCGCCGGGCCCGTGCGGCCATTTCATAGAAAAAACAGGCTCCAGCGCTTTATTTATAAGCGCTAGCAGCTATCACTTCAATAGCAAACCCTTGCCCCGCACTGCCTCAGAAGCTCTCCCACTCATCGTCATTGCCCTTGGCTGCCGCTGGCGCCGCCTTGCTGCCCGCCACTGCGGCCCGGGCGGGGGCCGGAGCAAAGCGCTGGGCAGGCGCAGGCCGGGGGGCCGGGGCGCTCGCGCTCGCGCGGGTGCTGGCGCCCACGTTGAAGACGCTCACCACTTCGGCCAGCCGCTGCGCCTGGTCGCGCATGGAGGCGGCGGCTGCGGTGGATTCCTCGACCAGCGCGGCGTTTTGCTGGGTCATCTGGTCCAGGTTGGCCACGGCTTGGTTGACTTGGCCGATGCCGTCGCGTTGTTCGGTGGACGATGCCGTGATTTCTCCAATGAGGTCGCTCACGCGGCGCACGCTGGCGACGATTTCGTCCATGCTTTTGCCTGCCTGGGTGACTTGTTCGGAGCCGCTTTCAACGTTTTCGACCGATTTGCCGATGAGGGTTTTGATTTCCTTGGCGGCTTCGGCGCTGCGCCCGGCCAGGCTGCGTACTTCGCTGGCCACCACGGCAAAGCCTCGGCCTTGCTCTCCGGCCCGGGCGGCTTCCACCGCTGCGTTCAGCGCCAGGATGTTGGTCTGGAAGGCGATGCCGTCGATCACGCCGATGATGTCGCTGATCTTGCGGCTGCTTTCGGTGATCTGCTGCATGCTGGTGACCACTTGGCCCACCACTTCTCCGCCGCGGGCTGCCGCCTGGGCGGCGGTGCCTGCGAGCTGGTTGGCCTGGCGGGCGGTGTCGGCCGATTGGGTGACGGTGGCTGTGAGCTCTTCCATGCTCGATGCGGTCTCTTCCAGGTTGGCGGCGGTTTGCTCGGTGCGGGCCGAGAGGTCGTGGTTGCCGTTGGCGATCTGTACCGAGGCGCTGGAGACGGAGTCCACGCCCTGGCGCACTTCGCTCACCACGCCGCGCAGGCGCGCAGACATGTCCGAGAGGGCACGCAGCATCTGGCCGAGTTCGTCTTTGCGGGTGGATTGCAGCTCGCGGGTGAGGTCGCCTGCGGCGATGGCGTTGGCGGTGTCTACCGCTTGCTGCAGCGGCGCGGTGATGGAGCGCACCAGCCACCAGGCCAGCAGCGTGCCCACGCCAAACACCAGCAACGCCGTGATGGCACCGATGACCCCGGCGCGGATGCGCTGGGTGGTGGCGTCTTCACGCACCGCGTCGCGGCGGCGTTCCAGCAGGGCGATGAACTCGTCTTGCGCACCTTCGTACTGGTTGATCAGCGCGGTGAACTCTTCCTTGGCAAAGCGCTGCGAAGCGGCGATATCACCCGCCCCGCGCAGCTCGCGGATCTTGCCAACACCGGCCAGCACGCGTTTGCGGATTTCCTGGATCTTGTCCATGGCGGCTTTGTCCGCCGGGTCGGAGATACCGGCACTGATGCCCTCCTGGATCTTCCCGATCCCGGCGATGGCCTCTTTGAGTTGCGCGCCGTATTGCTTCTCCAGCGCCTCGTCGGTGGTGATGGCGATGCCATGCACCATCAAATTGGCCGTACCGGTGGCACCGCGCCAGCGGATGACCGAGGCCAGGCGCCCATCGATGTCGGCCACGGCGTCAATGGCGCGCGACATGGCCGTGTTGCTGCGGTTTTGCGCCAAGCCCGACACCACGGCCATGGCCACCATCAACCCCAAAAACGCAAACCAAAGCTTGCGAGAAACGCGGATATTGTCGAGCTGCATGTTGTCTCCTGCGGTGTGCTGCGCTTCGCGGAATGCTTGCCGGGCCATGCGCCCTTGCTGAAACATTCCATTACAAACAGGTGACAAGCCTAAGCGAGACGGCGGCCCAATGGCACCTGCCAGGCACGGGGACAAACCCTCAGCCCCGGCAGGCATTCGTGCAGCCCCCCGCAGTCAACAGAGCCCCATGGCGGCATGTGGCGTCAACTGCGCAATCTGCCGCACTAGGCTACACAAATTGTGCGCCAGAGCATGCAAAGTGCGCAGCCTGGGCGCTGTTCTTTGGCGGGGCAGTGCAGGACAATTCCACGACTCCTCCCCCAACACACCCCAGAGCCCGCAATGACCCAACAGCCCCCGCCCCCCCACCCGGCCCTGCGTCCCGCCCACCCCACCAGCCTGATTGGCGCGCCCACCGACATTGGCGCGGGCGCACGCGGCGCATCCATGGGCCCTGAGGCCCTGCGCGTGGCGGGGCTGCAGGCG
This sequence comes from Acidovorax sp. 1608163, assembly GCF_003669015.1. Lineage (NCBI taxonomy): Bacteria > Pseudomonadati > Pseudomonadota > Betaproteobacteria > Burkholderiales > Comamonadaceae > Acidovorax > Acidovorax sp. 1608163. The sequence continues at coordinate 355,851 of NZ_CP033069.1, read as the reverse complement.
GCGCTGGAGTCGCACGGGCTGCAGGTGTTTGACCGGGGCAACCTGAGCGGCCCCTCCAACCCCTGGCAGCCCCCGGTGGACGGCTACCGCCACCTGCCCGAAGTGGCACAGTGGAACCGGCTGGTGTACGACGCCGTGTATGCCGAGCTGCAACTGGGCCACCTGCCCATCCTGCTGGGCGGCGACCACAGCCTGGGCCTGGGCAGCATCAGCGCCGTGGCCCGCCACTGCGCAGAAAGCGGCAAGAAGCTGCGCGTGCTCTGGCTCGATGCGCATGCCGACTTCAACACCAGCGAACTCACCCCCAGCGGCAATGTGCACGGCATGCCCGTGGCCTGCCTGTGCGGCTTTGGCCCGGCCGAGCTGACCCAGCTGGCGGCCATGCCCGGCGGCGGCCCGGCGCTGCACCCTTCGCAAATCCGACAGATTGGCATCCGCAGCGTGGACGAGGGCGAAAAGCGCTTTGTGCACGAGCAGGGCCTGGAGGTGTTTGACATGCGCGCCATCGACGAGGTGGGCATGCGCCAGGTGATGGAGCGCGCGCTGGCAGGCATGGACGCACACACCCACCTGCATGTGAGCTTTGACGTGGATTTTCTGGACCCCGACATTGCGCCCGGCGTGGGCACCACCGTGCCCGGCGGCCCCACCTACCGCGAGGCGCAGCTGTGCATGGAGATGATCGCCGACAGCGGCCGCCTGGCCTCGCTCGACATCGTGGAGCTGAACCCCGCGCTGGACGTGCGCAACAAGACCGCTGTGCTGGCGGTGGACCTGGTGGAGTCGCTGTTTGGCAAGAGCACCCTGATGCGCACGCGGCCTGTGTGATGGCCTGCGTGCGTGCTTAGACAGTACAAATCACTATCAAAACAATAGCTTCTAGCGCTTACCTCATAAGCGCTAGCAGCTATTTTTACTTCAATCCCCGCTTACACAGGGCAAAGCAAGGCTTGTCAGAGCCCCGGCATTACCGCCCGCACCTGCTGCGCCGTGGGCAGCGGCGCCACGGCGCCAAAGCCCTGCACGGCCAGCGATGCCGCCGTGTTGGCATAGGCCACCGCAGCGGCCAGGTCGTCGCCCAGCGCCAGGCGCGCGAGCAGGTTGCCGTCAAAGCAGTCGCCCGCGCCGGTAGCATCCACCAGCACAACACTGCGGCCCGGCACCCGCTGGCGCGGCACGGCGGGGTCGGCACTGCTCAGCAGCACGCCATCGGCCCCCAGCTTGACGACCACCGTGGCCGCGCCCTGCGCGTGGCCCCAGTCGGCAATCGCATCGGCATCGTGCAGGCCCAGCAGCGCAGCCATGTCATCGAGCCCCGGCAGGAAGATGTCGCACAGCGACACCGCATGCGCAATGCAGGCCCGCGCACGCGCCAGGGGCCAGAGTTTCAGGCGCAGGTTGGGGTCGAACGCCACGCGCGCACCGGCCGCCCGGGCCACGCGCATGGCCTCGTAAGCCGTGTCGCAGGCCGAGGCCGACACCGCCAGCGAGATGCCCGACACATGCAGGATGCGGCACTGCTGTAGCACGGCAGCGGGCCCATTCGCCGGTGCATCCGTCGACGTCTGTTCCAGCCACGCCGGTGCCATGCGGCTCGCGGCCGAGCCCGCGCGCAGGTAGCTGAACTCGTGCCCGGCCGCACCGTGCGCCACAAAGTAGATGCCCGTGGGGTGCTGCGCATCGCGCTCCACCGCCGAGGTGTCCACGCCCTCACGCGCCCACAGGTCCAGCAGCGCCTGGCCAAAGGCATCGCTGCCCAGGCGCGTGAGGTACGCGGTGCGTGCGCCTGCGCGGGCGGCGGCAATCACCGCGTTGCTGGTGTCGCCCCCAAAGCCCTGCAGGTACTGCGGCTCGCCAGGGCGCGTCTGGTTGAACTCCACCAGCGCCTCGCCCAACGCCACCACGTCCCACACGGGTTGTTTGGCCGCAGTCATGGCTCAGCCGCGCGGCTTGTAGGCCGTCACGTCGATCTCGACCTTGGCGTCGATCATCAGGCGCGATTCGACCGTGGAGCGTGCGGGGCGGTGGTCGCCAAAACACTCCATGTACACGCGGTTGAAGCTGCCAAAGTCCCGCGCATCGGCCAGCCAGACGCTGACCTTGGCCACATCGGCCAGGGTGCAGTCGGCCAGGGCCAGGGCGTCCTTGACGCGTTGGAACACCTGGCGCGTCTGCGCCTCGATGCCACCAACAACGACCTGGCCCTGGTCGTCGGTGGGCACCTGGCCCGAGACAAAAACGAAGTCGCCTGCGCGGGTGGCGGGCGAGAGGGGGCGTGCGAGGCGATCGGACGCGAGCGGCGCTTGGCCGAGGGTTTCTACTGGCATGGAAAACGCTCCTTTGAGTAAAGATATTACACAATTCCTTCCAGAAATGCCCATCTCGTTCGCAATTCTGGCATCGAATGTGCTTATTCGTGTAATCCTATTACTTCGAGGTGTGCAATGCAAACGTCTGGAACCAACCTGGTGCAGCATCCGCTGCCAACGCTTGAACTGCGGGGCCGCCGCAACCTGCTGGGTGCAGCGGCGCTGACCGCCGCCCTCACCCTGGCCTGCAGCGCCAGCTGGGCCCAAACGGCCCCCGCCACCCCGTCCAAGGGCGGCGCCGCCAACCTCGCCATGGTGGGCGAGCCCCAGGGCCTGGACCCCATGGTGAGCACAGCCGACCTGGTGGGCACCATCATGCAGCACGTGTACGAGCCGCTGTACACCTTCGATGCCAACTGGGCCATCGCCCCCATGCTGGCGGAGGGCCTGCCCACCGTCTCCAAAGATGGGCTGACCTACACCATCCCCCTGCGCAAGGGCGTGAAGTTCCACAACGGCCGCGAGATGACGGCCGATGATGTGGTGGCCTCGCTGCAGCGCTGGATGGAGCTGAACCCCCGTGGCAAAGCCGTGGGCAAAGAGGTCGCCTCGCTCACCGCCAAGGGCGCACTGGCCGTGGAGCTGAAACTGAAAACCCCTTACGCACCGCTGCTGGCCCAGCTGGCCCTGCCCAGCGGCATGGCCGCCATCATGGCCAAGGAGAGCATTGCGCCGCAGCTCAAGGACTTCGTCGGCACCGGCCCCTACCAGTTCAAGGAACGCCGCCCCGACCAATTCACCGTGCTGGTGCGTTTTGACGGCTACGCCAGCCGCAAGGAAGCCGCCAGCGGCTACGCAGGCAAGCGCGAGGCGCTGCTTGATGAGCTGCGCTTTGTGCCCGTGCCCAGCGCCAACACACGCGTCGAAGGCGCGCTCTCGGGCCAGTTCCAGTACGCCGACCTGCTGCCCGTGGAGGCTATTGGCCGCATCGAAAAAGGCGCCCCTGCCGTGGTGCCCATCGTGACCAAGAACTTTGGCTTTCCGTACATCGTGTTCAACACCAAGGAAGGCGTGCTGGCCTCGCAGCCGCTGCGCCGCGCGGTGCAAACCGCCGTGGGCACGGGCGAGCTGCTGGCCGCAGGCTTTGGAGACAACCGCTTCTTTGTGGTGGAACCCAACTTCTTCCCCAAGGGCACGCCCTACTACTCGGACGCGGGCAGCAAGCTCTACAACGAGCGCAACCCGCAAGCCGCCAAAGAGCAGGCGGCCAAGGCCAGCTACGGCGGCCAGCCCGTGCGCATCATGGCCAGCCGCCAGTACGAGTTCCACTACAACATGGCGCTGGTGATGTCCGAGCAGCTCAAGAAGGCGGGCTTCAAGACCGAGCTGCAGGTGGTGGACTGGGCCACGCTGGTGCAGCGCCGCAACGACCCCAAGCTGTGGGACGTGTACTTCACGCACTCGGGCCTGTTCCCCGAGCCCATGCTCTCGCCCCCGCAGCTGGGTGACGGTGCGCCCGGCTGGTGGGAGTCTGACGCCAAGAAATCCAGTCTGGCCGCCTTCAACCAGGAGACCGACCCGGCCAAGCGCGGCCCGCTGTGGGGCAAGGTGCAGCAGGTGGTGTACGACGAAGTGCCGTTCATCGAGGTGGGCAAGTTCAACGGCCTGTCGGCCCGCTCGGCCAAGCTGCAAGGCTACACACCGGCCATCTGGCCGTTCTTCTGGAACACGGGACTGGCCAAGTAAGCAGGGGCAGACAGCACCATGATGCGATTTCTGTTGAAGCGCCTGGGCGGCGCCGTGGTGGTGCTGGCCCTGGTGGCGGTGCTGGTGTTCTGCCTCACGCGGCTGGCCTCTGGGGACCCCGTGGCGCTGCTGCTGGGCGACCAGGCCACCGCCGCCGACATTGCCCAGGCCCGCGCGCAGTATGGGCTGGACAAACCCCTGCCCGTGCAGTTTGGGCTGTGGGTGGGCGAGCTGCTGCAGGGCAACCTGGGGCAGTCGCTGTTCCTGCAGCGCCCCGTGGCCCAGGCCCTGCTGGAGCGGGCGGAGCCCACGTTGTTCCTCGCGCTGTTTGCCGTGGGCATTGCGGCGCTGGTGGGCGTGCCCTGCGGCATGGCCGCCGCTGTCTGGCGCGGCAGCGCCACCGACCAGGCCGTGAGCGGCGTGGCCATGCTGGGCGCCAGCGTGCCCAGCTTCTGGCTGGGCCTCATCCTCATCCAGCTGTTTGCGGTCAAGCTGGGGTGGTTTCCGGCCTCGGGCTACGGCGACCCCACGGCCACGCTGGGCGAGCGATTGCAGCACCTGATGCTGCCCGCGCTGGTGCTGGGCCTGCTCAACTCGGCGCTCATCATCCGCTTCACGCGCGCCTCCATGCTCGACATCCTGGGCGAGGACTACGTGCGCACCGCCCGCGCCAAGGGCCTGCCCGAGGGCACCATCATGGTCAAGCATGTGCTGCGCAACGCGCTGGTGCCCATCGTCACTGTGCTGGGGCTAACCATGGCGCTGATGATTGGCGGCACCGTGGTGACCGAGACCGTCTTCAACCTGCCCGGCGTGGGCAACCTGGTGGTGCGGGCCGTGCTGCGGCGCGACTACCCCGTGATCCAGGGCACGCTGCTGGTGATTGCCGCCATCTACGTCTTCATCAACCTGGCCATCGACTTTCTCTACACGCTGGTGGACCCCCGTATCCGCCTGGAAGCCCCATGAACCCGAGCCCTTCCTTCTGGCACCGCCTGCGGGCCGTGCTGCGCCGCCTGTTCGCCCGCAAGGTGGTGCTGGCCTCAGCCATCGTGATTGTGCTGGTGGCCAGCATCGCTGTCGTCTTCCCCTGGGTGTCCGATGCGGACCCCAACGCCCTGTCGATCAGCGAACGGCTGCACGCGCCTTCGGGCACGCACTGGGCGGGCACCGACGAGCTGGGCCGCGATGTGCTGCTGCGCATCGTGCACGGCGCGCGCTACTCGCTGCTGATTGGCCTGGTCACCGCCGCAGGCGCCGTGCTGCTGGGCACGCTGCTGGGCATGTTTGCGGGGTTCTTTCGCAAGCTGGATGCACCGCTGATGCGCGTGGTGGACGCGATGATGTCCTTCCCCGACATCCTGCTGGGCATCGCCCTCGTGTCCATCCTCGGCGTGTCGCTGTGGAACGTGATGCTGGCGCTGGTCATCGTCTACACCCCGCGCGTGGCGCGTGTGGTGCGCGCCACCACGCTGGTGCTGCGCGAGCTGCTGTTTGTGGACGCGGCCCGCGCCCTGGGCGTGCGCACGCACCTCATCCTGTGGCGCCATATCCTGCCCAACCTCATGTCGCCCATCCTGGTGCAGGTGACCTTCATCTTTGCCTACGCCATCCTGGCCGAAGCGGGCCTGTCCTTCCTCGGCGTGGGCGTGCCGCCTGATATCCCCACCTGGGGCACCATGATCGCGGGCAGCCTGGACTATGCCGACAAGGCCTTCTGGACCATTTTTGCCCCCGGCGTGGCCATCGTGCTCACGGCCCTGTCGCTGCAAATGCTGGGCGACGGCGTGCGCGACCTGCTCGACCCCAAACTGAAGAAGACCGTATGACCTCCCCCACGATGAGCGCCGCGCCCCGGCTCGAAGTCAGCGGCCTGTCCACCTCTTTTGCCACCGATGCGGGCCGCATCCAGAGCGTGGCCGATGTGTCCTTTGCCATCCACCCCGGCGAGACGCTGGCGCTGGTGGGCGAGTCGGGCTCGGGCAAGTCCGTCACCAGCCTCACCCTCATGGGCCTGCACGCCCGCACCTCGCAGGCGCAGGTCACGGGCCAGGCCTGGTTCGTGCAGCGCGACGGCCGCAAAGTCGATTTGCTGGCCATGCCCGAGGCCGACAAGCGCACGCTGCGCGGCAACGAGCTGGCCATGATCTTCCAGGAGCCCATGACCAGCCTGAACCCGGTGCTGACAGTGGGCGAGCAGATTGCCGAGTCGGCCCGCCTGCACCTGAAGATGGACCGCAGCACCGCGCTGGCCCACGCCCGCCGCATGCTGGAGCTGGTTGAGATTCCCGCCGCTGCGCAGCGCGTGCATGAGTACCCGCACCAGCTCTCGGGCGGCATGCGCCAGCGCGTGATGATCGCGCTGGCCATGGCCTGCAACCCCACGCTGCTGATCGCCGACGAGCCCACCACGGCGCTCGACGTGACCATCCAGGCGCAGATCCTCGCGCTGATGGGCCGGCTGCAGAAGGAGACCGGCATGAGCATGCTGTTCGTCACGCACAACCTGGGCGTGGTGGCGCAGTACGCCGACGCCGTGGCGGTGATGTACGCCGGCCGCATAGTCGAATCAGCCCGCGTGCACGACCTGTTCGCGCGGCCCGAGCACCCCTACACGCGCGGCCTGCTGGCCTGCCTTCCCGGTGTGGCGCGGCGGCAAGCGCAGGCAACTGACCATGCAATAGCTGCCGGGCGGCGCAAGCTGGTGGCCATTCCGGGCCAGGTATCGAGCCCCCTCGCGCCCCCGCCCGGCTGTGCCTTTGCGCCGCGCTGCACACGCCAGCAGGCCGACTGCACCCACGCCATGCCTGCGCTGGAAGCCACCGGCCCGCGCCGCATGGTGCGCTGCCTGCACCGCGAGGAACACGCCGAACCCACCGAGGTGAGCGCATGAACGCCGTCCTGAACACCCCACAGCCCATGGCACCGACCGACACCGCCGCACCGCTTTTGGAAATTGCCCACCTGCGCAAACACTTTGGCAGCGGCCCGCACCCCGTGCGCGCGGTGGACGATGTGAGCTTCACCATCCGCCGGGGCGAGACCCTGGGCCTGGTGGGCGAATCGGGCTCGGGCAAGAGCACCATTGGCCGCCTGCTCACGCGCCTGGTGGACCCGACCAGCGGGCAGATGCGCTACCACGGCGGCGCCGCACCGCAAGACCTGGCTCAGCTCTCGCAGTCGCAATACCGGCCGCTGCGCTCGCAGATCCAGATCATTTTTCAGGACCCCTACGCCAGCCTGAACCCGCGCATGCGCATCCGCGATGTGCTGGCCGAGGCGCTGGATACGCACGGCTTGGCCAAGGGCGCCGCGCGCCTGCCGCGCATCCACCAGCTGCTGGAGCAGGTGGGCCTCAGGCCCGAGCATGCCGAGCGTTTTCCGCACGAGTTTTCGGGCGGGCAGCGCCAGCGCATCGGCATTGCCCGCGCGCTGGCGGTGGAGCCCCAGTTCATCGTGGCCGACGAGCCGCTGTCGGCGCTGGATGTGTCCATCCAGGCACAGGTGGTGAACCTGCTGGGCGAACTGAAGGAGCAGCTGGGCCTCACGCTGCTGTTCATCTCGCACGACCTGGATGTGGTGGAGTACCTGTGCGACCGCGTAGTGGTGCTGTACCTGGGCCGGGTGATGGAGATCGCCCCCACCGAGGCGCTGTACGCCCAGCCCCAGCACCCCTACACCCAGGCCCTGCTGGCCGCAGCACCCATCCCCGACCCCGCCCAGCGCCGCAGCATTGCGCTGCTGCAAGGCGACCTGCCCAGCCCGGCCAACCCGCCCTCGGGCTGCGTGTTCCGCACCCGCTGCCCCCAGGCCGAGGCGCGCTGCGCCAGCGCCGACATGCAGCTGCGCGAAGTGGCCCCCGGCCACCTGCACGCCTGCTGGAAAACCGCACCCTCTCACCCCGCACCATGACCGAAGAATTCCTGCTTGACCACCGCTGCAAGGGCTACCCGCTGCACGCAACGCCCTGCCGCCCCGCCGACCTGGGCCAGCGCGGCTGGAACGTGCTGGCGGGCGACCTGCCCTTGCCCATCGCCGTCATCCGCGAAAGCGCCCTGGCCCACAACCTGGCCTGGATGCAGGCCTATGCCGAGCGCAAGGGCGTGGCCCTGGCGCCGCACGGCAAGACCACGCTGTCGCCCGAGCTGTTTGCCGAGCAGCTGCAGGCGGGCGCCTGGGGCCTGACCTTTGCCACTGTGTACCAGCTCAGCGTAGGGGTGGAGGCCGGTGCGCGCCGCGCCATCATTGCCAACCAGGTGCTGTGCGATGCTGACCTGGACGGGCTGCACGCGCTGCTGCAGCGCCACGCCGACCTGCGCGTGTGGTTCCTCATCGACAGCCTGGCGCAGCTGCGCTGCATTGAAGACTGGGCCGAGCGACGCGGCCACACTGCGCGCGGTGAAAAGCGCCTGGACACCCTGCTGGAGATGGGCGTGCCCGGCCAACGCACCGGCTGCCGCACGCTGGAAGAAGCCCTGGCGCTGGCCCAGGCCATGGCCCAATCGCCCGCCGTACAGCTGGGCGGTGTGGAATGCTACGAAGGCGGCGTGGCCCGCTGCGACAGCGAGCACGATGCACGCGAAGTCACGGCCCTGGTGCGCCGCGTGACCGAAGTGGCCCGCGCGTGCGATGCGCAGGACCTGTTTGCCGATGCGGAGATCCTGCTCACCGCAGGCGGCTCGGCCGTGTTCGACCTGGTCATCCCGCTGCTGCGCACCCAAGGGCTTTCCCAGCCCGTGCTGGGCGTGCTGCGCTCGGGCTGCTACGTCACGCACGACCATGGCAACTACCAGCGCTTTTTGAAGCATGTGGAGCAGCGCGAGGGACTGGACGCCTCGCTGCGCCCCGCGCTCGAAGTCTGGACCATGGTGCAATCGGTGCCCGAGCCCGGGCTGGCCCTGCTCACTGGCGGGCGGCGCGATGTCTCGTACGATCTGGAGATGCCCGTGCCCGTGCGCTGGGCGCCGCGCCACGAGCGCCGCGCTGCCAGCACCCCCACCGGGTGGACGGTGAGCGCGCTCAACGACCACCACGCCTACCTGCGCTACGACCCTTCGGCAGGCCCCGCCCCCGCCGTGGGCGACCGGGTGGCCCTGGGCATCTCGCACCCCTGCACCACTTTTGACAAATGGCGCTGGCTGCCGCTCGTGAACGACGAAGGCACCATCACCCGCGCCATCAGCACCCGTTTTTGACCATGTCCAAACCAACCCCTACCAGCCTGCTACAGCAACTGCGTGAGCGCCAGCCCGACCTGCCCGAGGCGCAGCGCAGCGTGGTGCGCGTGGTGCTGGACGACCCACGCGCCGCCGTGGTCGCCACCGTGGAGCAACTGGCCCAGCAGGCGGGCGTGTCCATGCCCACCATCGTGCGCACCTGCCGCAGCTTTGGCCACGACTCGGTGCGCGAATTCATGGTCGCCCTGGCGCAGGATCTGGCTGTGTCGGGCTCGCACCTGCACCGCAGCGTGCTGGCCGATGACAGCGCGCAGGACGTGGCCAGCAAGATCGTGCACGCGGCCGTGTCGTCGCTGACCGAGCTGGGCCGCAACCTCGACGCCGAAGTGCTCGACCGCGTGGCCGAGCGGCTGGCGCAGGCGCGGCGCATCGACTGCTACTCGGTCGGTGCCGCCTCCACCTTCATGGCCAGCGAGCTGCAAAGCCGCCTGTTCCGCCTGGGCTGCACGGCCAACGCGATTTTTGATGCGCACCAGCAGCTCGTGTCGGCCAGCACGCTGGGGCCCGATGGCGTGGCCTTTGTCATCTCGCACGTGGGCCGCATGCCCTATGCACTGGAGGCGGCCCGGTTTGCAAGATCCCAAGGCGCCACCGTGGTGGCGCTGACGCAGCCCGGCACGCCGCTGGCGGAGGTGGCCGACCTGGTGCTGGCCGTGTCGGTGCCGCAGGACGCCGTGATGCGCGTAGGCACCGAGGCCTATCTGGCCCACCTGGTGGTGATTGAAATCCTGACCGTGCGCCTGGCGCAAAAGCTGGGCCCCGTGGCCACCCGCGGGCTGCAGCAGTTCAAGCAGCTGCTGCACAAACACGGTTTTGACAGCGCCGAGTACGTCGGTGCCTTTGACAGCCACGCGGGCCAGAGCCACTCCAGCGCCGCCAGCCAAGCCCCTAACCCATCGCGCGGCCTGGCCGCAGAGGAATGACATGGCGCACGCAACGCTGCTGAGCAATGGCCGCATCGTGGACGGCACCCCCCGCCCGGGCTGGGTGGGTGATCTGCTGATCGAAGGTGACCACATCACCGCCCTGGCCCCGCACGGCCAGATCGACCCCGCCGCCCTGGCCCGTGCGCGGGCCTGCGAACACTTCACCGAGGTGGACTGCACCGGCCGCGTGATCGCCCCCGGCTTCATCGACGTGCACACGCACGACGATGCTGCCGTGCTGGACGCGCCCACCATGCTGCCCAAGCTCTCGCAGGGCATCACCACCGTGATCGTGGGCAACTGCGGGATCTCGCTGGCGCCGGTGGTCACCGACAGCCCGCTCGCCCCGCTCTCGCTGCTGGGGCGCCTGCAGTTTCGCCACGCCAGCATGGCCGACTACGCCCGCGCCGTGGACGCCGCCCTGCCCGCCGTGAACGTGGCCGCGCTGATGGGCCACACGGCCCTGCGCATGCGCCACCTGGCCGACCTGCGCCAGACGGCCACCACCAACGAGCGCGCCGCCATGGCCGCCGACATGGAAGAAGCCATGGCCGCCGGGGCCCTGGGCCTCTCGTCGGGCATCTTCTACAGCGAGGCCTATGCGGCCGATGTGGAGGAGTTGGTGGCCGTGGCCTCGGTGGCGGCGCGCCACGGCGGCGTGTATGCCACGCACATCCGAGACGAGCTGGCGGGCATCCTGCCTGCGTTGCAAGAGGCCGCGCTCACGGCCCGCCAGTCGGGCCTGCCGCTGGTGATCTCGCACCACAAATGCGCCGGGCCCGCCAACTGGGGCCGCACGCGCGAGACCCTGCCGCTGATCGACCAGTTGGCACAGGGCCAGGAGATTGCGATGGACGTGTACCCGTACACCGCTGGCTCCACCGTGCTGCGCGAGGACCTGGTGGACGGCATCATCGACATCCTCATCACCGGCAGCCAGCCGCACCCTGAGATGGCCGGGCGCTACCTGGCCGACATTGCGCGCGAGTGGGGCGTGCCCCAACAGGAGGCCGCCGTGCGCCTCAAACCCGGCGGGGCCTGCTACTTTCAGATGCGCGAGGACGATGTGGAGCGTGTGATTGCGCACCCGCTGTCCATGATCGGATCGGACGGGCTGCCACACGACGAGCGCCCGCACCCGCGCCTGTGGGGCGCCTTTCCGCGCGTGTTGGCCTGCTACTGGCGCGACAAGGGCCTGCTGCAGCTCGAAGAGGCAGTGCACAAGATGACAGGCTTGTCGGCCCAGCGCTTTCGCCTCGGCGGGCGCGGCCTGCTGCAGGCGGGGCACATGGCCGATGTGGTGGTGTTTGACCCCGAGCGCGTGCGCGACCTGGCCACGTTCGAGCAGCCCCAGCAGTTCAGCGAAGGCATCGAGCAGGTGTGGGTGAACGGCGTGCTGAGCTACACCGCTGCGCAGCGCGCCACGGGCGCGCGGGCGGGCCGATTTGTGCGGCGGGCCCACAGCACAACAGCCCCCTAATATGCGCCCAAGAAAGAACAGACAGCTATCAAAACAATAGCTGGCTGCGCTTTATGAATGCGCCCTAGAGGCGTTTTCTATAGAGAACCGAGACACCGCACCGTCACTGCGGCAGCTTGGCCACCGACAGGCGACGCAGCAGTTGCTGCACGATGTCGGTCTGCATGTTGCGGTACAGCAAGGCTTCTTCGGCCTCTTTCGACAGCGCCTGGGTTTCGCTGTACGTCATGTCGCGCTGCTGCTGGATCTCGGTCTCGGGGATCATCTCCACGCTGCCCGGCGTGCGCAGGCGAAACTTCACCCTCAATCGCAACTGCACTTCGCGCACCTGGCCCGAGGCGTTCTGCCCCACCACCACGCGATCGCGCTGCTCCGAGAGGAGGTCGATCACCACCTGCGCGGTGGGCAGGTCGGCCGCATTGCGCAGCACCTTGAGCTGACTGCCCGAGCCATCGAGCGTGCGCTGCAACTCGCGCGCCAGCGACGAGCCCGTGGGCGCCGCAATGTAGAGCGACGAGAAAGCGAACTCCGGCACGCCACGCAGGCGAAAGCCGCAGCCCGCCAGCACGGCAGTAGGAACCAGGGTCAGCAGAGTGCGTCTTTGCATATCAGTTGTTTGTTGCGTTGGCTGGGCCCGCAGGCCCCTCATGGAACGCAGCCCGCAGCGCCTTTCTTTTGGAGAGCGCGGGCTGCTTCACCTCACACGACCACGTTCACCAGGCGACCTGGCACCACGATGACGCGCTTGGGCGCGGCACCGGCAGCCTGGGCGATAAAAGCCTCGCTCGCCAGGGCCACGCGCTCGATCTCGGCCTTGTCGGCTTGCGCGGGCACTAGGATCGAGCCACGCAGCTTGCCGTTGACCTGCAGCATGAGTTCGATCTCGTCCTGCACCAGCGCATTGGCATCCACCTGGGGCCAGGCGGCGTCCAGCAGGTCACCCAGGGCACCCGCGTAGCCCAGGCTTTCCCACAGGCTGTGGGCGATGTGCGGGGTGGCGGGGTACAGGCTGCGCAGCAGGATGCCAAAGCCTTCGATCAGCGCCACCTGGGCGCCGGCCGAATCGGTGGCCTTGAAGTCTTCGAGCGCGTTGATCATCTTCATCGCGCCGGAGACCACGGTGTTGTACTGCATGCGCTGGTAGTCGTAGTCCACCTGCTTGAGCACGTTGTGGATCTCCAGGCGCAGGGCCTTGGCTTCCTTGCCAAACTGCACGTCTTGCAGGCTGCTGGCACCGGCCACGCTGGCGATGGCGGCATCGCGGTCAATGGCGGCGAGCTTGACGCCGAAATTCCACACCCGGCGCAGGAAGCGGTAGCTGCCTTCCACGGCGGCGTCGTTCCACTCCAGGGTGGCTTCAGGCGGGGCGGTGAACATGGTGTACAGGCGGGCCGTGTCGGCGCCGTACTTCTCGATCAGGTCCTGCGGGTCCACACCGTTGTTCTTGGACTTGGACATGGTGCCCACACCCTCGTACTCGATGGGCGTGCCCACGGGCAACATGCCGTCGCCGCTGGTGGCTTCGTTCTTGAGCTTGGCACCGATGATCTTGCCGCCTTCATCGAGCACATGCTCCACGTCGTGCGGCCAGAAGTAGTCCTTGCCGCCCTTGGCGGTGCGGCGGCTGTAGATGTGGTTGAGCACCATGCCCTGCGTAAGCAGCTTGGTGAAGGGCTCGTCCACTTTCACCAGCCCCAGGTCACGCATGACCTTGGTCCAGAAGCGCGCGTACAGCAAGTGCAGGATGGCGTGTTCAATGCCGCCGATGTACTGGTCCATCGGCATCCAGTAGTCGGCACCACCGGCCACCATGGCGTCCGCATTCTTGGGGTCGCAATACCGCATGAAGTACCACGAGCTGTCCACGAACGTGTCCATGGTGTCCGTCTCGCGGCGCGCAGCCTTGCCACACACGGGGCAGGTCACGCCCGCGTGGAAGCCTTCGTGCTTGTGCAGCGGGTTGCCCGAGCCGTCGGGGATGCAGTCTTGCGGCAGCACCACGGGCAGGTCTTTTTCGGGCACGGGCACGGCACCGTGCTCGTCGCAGTGGATGATCGGGATCGGCGTGCCCCAGTAGCGCTGGCGGCTCACGCCCCAGTCGCGCAGGCGCCAGGTGGTCTTCTTCTCGCCCAGGCCCTTTTGCTCCAGCGCATGGGCCACGGCGTTCACGGCTTCCTTGTACGACAGGCCGCTGAAGCTGTCGGAGTTGATGGTCACGCCGCGTTGCTTGTCGCCATACCAGTCGTTCCACTGGTGGTAGTCAAAGTGCTCGCCATCGACCAGCACGACCTGCTTGATCTCGATGCCGTACTTCAGGGCGAATGCGAAGTCGCGCTCATCATGGGCAGGCACGCCCATCACGGCGCCGTCGCCATAGCCCATCAGCACGTAGTTGCCGACCCAGACCTCGACTTTTTCGTCGGTCAGCGGGTGCGTGACGAACAGGCCCGTGGGCACGCCCTTCTTCTCTTGCGTGGCCAGCTCGGCTTCGGTGGTGCCGCCGCTCTTGCATTCTTCGATGAAGGCCTTGAGCGTAGGATTGGTCTTGGCGGCATGGGCGGCCAGCGGGTGCTCAGGCGCCACGGCGCAGAAGGTCACGCCCATGATGGTGTCGGCACGCGTGGTGAACACGTACATCTTGCCTTCGCCGATCAGCGCGCCGTCATCACCCCGGATGTCGTGCGGGAAGGCGAAGCGCACGCCTTCGCTCTTGCCGATCCAGTTTTCCTGCATCAGCTTCACACGCTCGGGCCAGCCGGGCAGCTTGTCGCCGGTCACAAAATCGAGCAGCTCTTCGGCGTAGTCGGTGATCTTGAGGTAGTAGCCAGGGATCTCACGCTTCTCGACCGTGGCGCCGGTGCGCCAGCCTTTGCCGTCAATCACCTGCTCGTTGGCCAGCACGGTCTGGTCCACCGGGTCCCAGTTCACGACCTGGGTCTTGCGGTAGGCAATGCCCTTTTCGAGCATTTTCAGGAACAACCACTGGTTCCACTTGTAGTACTCGGGGTCGCAGGTGGCCACCTCGCGGCTCCAGTCAATGGCCAGGCCCATGGCCTGCATCTGCTTTTTCATGTACGCGATGTTTTCGTACGTCCACTTGGCCGGGGGCACACCGTTCTTCAGCGCAGCGTTTTCGGCGGGCAGGCCGAAGGCGTCCCAGCCCATGGGCATCAAGACGTTGTGGCCGTTCATGCGCAGGTAGCGCGTGAGCATGTCGTTGATGGTGTAGTTGCGCACGTGGCCCATGTGCAGCTTGCCGCTGGGGTAGGGCAGCATGGAGCAGGCGTAGAACTTCTTCTTGCTGGTGTCTTCCGTCACGCGGTAGGCGTCGCGGGCAGTCCAGTGGCTGTGCGCGGCGCGTTCAACCTCTTGGTGGGAGTATTTGTCTTGCATGGGAGCTTGAAGGTGAGAGAACGGAGCAAGCCCACTCTGGGCTGCAATCGGTGGATTTTAGGCGGTGAAGCGGACCGACACGGGGCAAACGGCACGGCGAGCGAGCAGTGTCAGGGCCAAGCCGCTCCTGCACCTGGATGCCCAAGCGGTCTCGCTGCTGGCAGATCAAAGCCCTACCCGAAGCCTTATTGGGCCGCAGCGCTTGACTGATAAGCGCAAGCAGCTACAAATTAAATAGCAACCAAGAACACTAAGGCGCACCGGCCTTGGCAGGATCGGCCACAAAGCCAATGCGCTGCAGCCCGGCCTGGTGGGCTGCGCCCATGACTTCGACCACGCGGCCATAGGGTACGGTGGCATCGGCGCGCAGCTGCACTTCGGTGTCGGGCTGGGCCGCGCCAATGCGCTGCAGGCGCACGGCCAGGGCTGCTTGCGACACGGGTTGGTCGTCCAGATACGCCTGGCCTGCGGCGTCCACCACCACGGTCACAAACTCGGGGGCCACGGCAGGGCCGGTGCCCTCGGCCTTGGGCAGATCGAGCCGGATCGAGCTGGCCAGCAGCGGCGCAGTCAGGATGAAGATCACCACCAGCACCAGCATCACATCCACCAGCGGGGTCATGTTGATGTCGCTCATGGGCTGGGCGCCCGTGGTGCGTTCGAGCCGACCGAAGCTCATGGCTGTGCGCCGTCAGAGGACGAAGGCCCGGCCTGGGGAGAGGAGATGCCCGGGCTTGCCAGCAGCTCACGCAAATCCAGCGCAAAGCCTTCCAGATCGGCCTCGATGCGGCCAATCAAACGGCCAAACACGTTGTAAGCCAGCACAGCCGGAATGGCCACGGCCAGCCCGGCGGCGGTCATGACCAGGGCCTCGCCCACAGGGCCGGAGATGCGGTCGATGGTGACGGGGCCGCCCCCACCCAGCGCCGTGAGCGCATGGTAGATGCCCCACACCGTGCCCAGCAGGCCCACGAACGGGGCCGTGGCGCCCACGGTGGCCAGCAGCACCTGCCCGTATTGCAGGCGGCCCAGCACGCCGTGCAGTGCATCGCGCAGCACGCGCGTGAGTTGTTGCGACAGGGGGCCTGCCGAAGCCAGGGTGGCTGCAGAGCTTGAAACCGCAGGAGACTGGGCCACGCCCTGCGCGGCCACCACCAGGGGAGCACCAGCGCCTGCGGGTCCAGCGCAGCCAGCCGTTGTGCGGCCACGTCAAGCGAGGGCGACTGCCACACGGCAGCGGTGCAGCGGGCCACATCGCTGCCTGCGCGCAGCACCAGGCGCGCCTTCCAGAGCATGACCACCCAGCTGGCCACCGACATGGCCAGCAGCAGCACGGCGGCGCCCTGGGTCACGGCATCACCCTGGCGCCACCAGTGAAGGGCGTCCATCGCGGGGGCCTGCGTCAGTTCTTGAGGTTCAGCACGTCGAACATGTCGAACATGCCAGTCTTGTGGGCCGCCAGGAAGCGCACGGCACGCAGGGCGCCCTGCGCATAGGTGGCGCGGCTGGAGGACTTGTGCGTGACCTCGATGCGCTCGCCAATGCCCGCAAACAGCACGGTGTGGTCGCCCACGATGTCACCACCGCGAATGGCGGCAAAGCCGATGCTCGACGGGTCGCGCTCGCCCGTCACACCTTCGCGGGCGTACACGGCGCAGTCCTTGAGGTCGCGGCCCAAAGCCTCGGCAATCACCTCACCCATCTTGAGCGCGGTGCCCGAGGGCGCATCGACCTTGTGGCGGTGGTGGGCTTCGATGATTTCGATGTCGTACCCCGTGGCCATGGCCTTGGCGGCCATTTGCAGCAGCTTGAGCGTGACGTTCACGCCCACGCTCATGTTGGGCGAGAACATGATGGCCGTGCGCTGTGCGCAGGTGTCGAGTTCGGCCTTTTGCGCATCGGTGAAGCCGGTGGTGCCGATGACGGCCTTCACGCCCAGTTCTGCGCACACCGCCAGGTGGGCCAGGGTGCCTTCGGGGCGGGTGAAGTCGATGAGCACGTCGGCGTTTTGCAGGCCTGCCTTCAGGTCGGCCGTGATGGCCACGCCGCTGGCATAGCCCAAAAAGGCGCAGGCATCCGAGCCCACGGCGGGGCTGGAGGCCTGGTCGAGCGCTCCGGCCAGCACGCAGTCGTCGCTGGCACGGATGGCTTCGATCAGCATGCGGCCCATGCGGCCCGAGGCGCCGGCCACCGCAATGCGGCAAAGGGTGGAGGGGGTGGCCGCAGTGGCAGAGGGGTTCACGGACATGTCAATCCTGCAATAAAGGCTGCCATCAAAACGGCAGCAAGTCTGGCCAACGCAGGGGCTGCAAGCGGCAGCGCGGCGCGCGGGCACTGGGCAAAAGGCGGGGCCCGTTCAGGCCGGGCCCGCGCGGGCAATCAAGTCAGCGCCGGGGTCTGCGCCCCATCAGCGGGCAGTCGATTCCAGCGGTGGGTAGCGTGCGGGCTGTGGCTCGGACGGCATGGCCGCAGCCGGTGCCTGGGGTGCCGCTGCCTCGGCCTTGCGGGCGGGGTAGCGGGCCAGTTGGGCTTCGGTGGCCTCCAGCGTGGGCACCTTGGGCTTGCCTTTGTGCGAGCCCAGCGTGGCCACGAACTCCGTCTCCGACGGCATCTCGTCGCCCTCATGGCGCGCCAGGGCATCGCCCTGGAAGAACACGGTGAGCTTGCGCGACTCCATCTCGGCCGAGGGGCGTTTGATGGTGAAGACGTACTCCCAACGGTCCGCGTGGAACAGGCTGGTCATCAGGGGCGTGCCCAGCAGCTCGCGCACTTGCTGGCGGCTCATGCCGGGCTGCAAGGCCTGCACCTGTTCGCGCGACACGAAGTTGCCCTGCACGATGTCGATCTTGTAGGGGGTGACGACGCTGGCCACACGGCGGCTGGCGCCGTCCAGGCTGCCGCATGCCGCCAAGGCAGCGAGCGCAGCGCTGGCCAAAAGAATGCGACCCAGGCGGGCGTTGCAACAAGCTTTGTCTGGCATGGGGAAAAGGGCAAAGGATATGATCAAACCATTGTAGCGGCAGCCTTCCCTTGCATGGGCGGGCCCCTCTCCCGCAACCGCACAGCCGCAAGGAGCCAGCAGCCATGACCAACATCGACGAACTCAAGAGCACGGGCCTCAAAGCCACCCTGCCCCGCCTGAAGATCATGGAGATCTTCCAGAAGGGCGCGCAGCGCCACATGACGGCGGAAGATGTGTTCCGGGTGCTGCTGGAAGAGCGCTCGGACATCGGGCTGGCCACGGTGTACCGCGTGCTCACGCAGTTTGAGCAGGCGGGCATCCTGATCCGCAGCAACTTTGAAAGCGGCAAGGCCGTCTACGAGTTGAACGAAGGCCAGCACCACGACCACTTTGTGTGCACTGCCTGTGGCAAGGTGGAAGAGTTTTACGACGCTGAAATCGAAAAGCGCCAGCAGGCCGTGGCCAAGTCCAAGGGCTGGGTGGTGCAAGACCACACCATGGCCTTGTACGGCCAGTGCGCTGCCTGCGCTAGCAAATAACTCCCCCCTGAGTCGCCTTCGGCGCCTTCCCCTCAAGGGGACGCACCCGGTGGCCCGGCGGAGCCGGTTCCACGGGTGCACTGGCGTTGGGGGAGCGCCAGTATTTACGGCCTCGGGGCGCAAATGGGTTGTGACGCTTGGGCACTCTGGGCACTCTGGGCACTCTGGGCGCTCTGGTGCTGGTGTCTTCGCGCTGGGGGTGGGGATGTCCTGTTTCAGCGAATCCCGGGGCGAGGGTTCGGTGGGCAAAGGCACTCTGGCAGGCCCGATTTGAGCCAAAACAGGCTCTACCGCTTGTCCATCAAGCGCAAACAGCTACCAAATCAATAGCAATCTGATTTAGCCACCCGTGTCGCGTTCCATCGCACGGCGGTGGCGGTCGACAAACTCCTGGTAGGTGTCGATGCCGCGCAACTGCAGGATGGTGTTGCGCACCGCGGCTTCGACCAGCACGGCGATATTGCGACCGGCCACCACCTGGATGACGACCTTGAGCACGGGCACGCCCAGCACATCCTGCGTGAGCGGCTCATAGGGCAGGCGTTCGTAGTCGCGCTCCAGCGTCTCTTTGCGCACCAGGTGCACGATGAGCTTGAGGCGCATCTTGCGGCGCACCGCCGTCTCGCCAAAGATGGCGCGGATGTCGAGCAGGCCAATGCCGCGCACTTCCAGCAGGTTTTGCAGCAGCTCGGGGCACTTACCCTCGATGGTGGTCTGGTTGATGCGAAACAGGTCCACGGCATCGTCGGCCACCAGGCCATTGCCGCGCGAGATCAGCTCCAGGCCCAACTCGCTCTTGCCCAGGCCTGACTCACCCGTGATCATCACGCCCAGGCCCAGAATGTCCATGAACACGCCATGCATGGTGATGCGGTCGGCAAAATGCTTGGACAGGTAGGCACGCAGCACATCGATGACGAAGGCCGAGGACTCGTGCGTGGAGAACATTGGAATCTGCGCGCGCTCGCACATGGACACCAGCGCATCGGGGGCCACCTGGTTGTCGGCCAGCACCAGCACGGGCGGCTCCAGCGTCACGATGCGGGCAATGCGGCGCTTGCAATCGTCGGGCGATTCGCTGCTGCTGAGGTAGGCGACCTCTCGCTCACCCAGAATTTGAACCCGGTAGGGGTGGATGTAATTGAGGTAGCCCACCAAATCGGCGCCCGAGCGCGCGGAGCGCACAGCCACCTCATCGAACCGGCGCTCAGAGGCGCCCAGGCCTGCGACCCACTCCCATTTGAGGGAGCCGCGAAATTCTTCAAACAGGACGTCGGCGCTGACTACGTTAGGTTTCACGGCAACTCACAGCAGTTCACAGCGACAGGGCGCTGGGTGGAACGAGAAACGCGCCGGGCAGATCGGAAGGATCAGGCGGTCTGGGTGGATTGCCATCCGGCAATCATGCCGTGCAGCTCGGCCGCATCGGTCGATGCCTTGAGCCGCTCGCGCAGGGCAGAGTCGCTCAGCAACTCGGCAATTTCAGAGAGGATTTCCAGGTGCTTCTGGGTGGCCGCTTCAGGCACCAGCAGAAAAATCAGCAGATTGACCGGCATTTCGTCCGGGGCATCAAAGCCGATGGGCTGCAGCAACTGGAACACCGCCGCCATAGGCGCCTTGAGCCCCTTGATGCGACCGTGGGGGATGGCCACGCCATGACCGAGGCCGGTAGACCCCAGGCGCTCACGGGCAAACAGGCTGTCCGTGATGAGCGCCCGCGAGAGGCCGTGCTGGCTCTCGAAAAGCAGCCCCGCTTCTTCAAAAGCACGTTTTTTGCTAGTAGCGTCCACGCTCACAAGGACTTGAGCGGCGGGGAGGATGGAGGCGAGTCGGTTCATGGAGGTAACAATTATGCACACACTGGCGAAAACCCTGAGTAAAGCCGCGTGGCCCAGAAAAAAACCGCCCCCATGGGGCGGTTGCTGTGTGGGCACCTGACGGGCAGGTGCATCAAGCGTGCAGTTCGCGCTTGGCCGCTTCGTGGTGGTGGTCTTGCAGGCGATCCTTGTGACGCACTACCTGGCGGTCCATCTTGTCGACCAGCTCATCCACAGCGGCGTAGAGGTCAGAGTGCGAGCTTTCGGCAAACAGGTCGCTGCCCTTGACGTGGATGTTGCATTCCGCTCGTTGGCGCTTTTCCTTTTCCTTTTGCTTCTCAACTGTCAGCAGTACCTTGACATCAACCACTTGGTCAAAATGGCGCGTGATCCGATCGAGCTTGGTGGTGACGTAGTTGCGCAAGGCAGGGGTAACTTCGAGGTGGTGACCGCTGATCGTCAAATTCATAGGTAAGTCTCCTGTGGCTCTCGGTGAAAAACATTTGCCGCACTGGATCAGAGTGGCGGCCCGGCGAACTGGATGCATCCGTTGACGTGACTTCACTATGCCCCTGGACTGTGCTAATTGCAATCCCATTCCGATGTGCATCGGCGGGTTATCGGGCCGAAGGTGCCAAACGGCCAAAAACCCCTCACAATGCGTGAGTCAGCACAGTTCTGAAGGGGCGTGAGCCGCTGCAGCACCCCCTTTGTGCTCAAGGGCGCACAGCCCCCGGCGCCCCATGCAAATGCAGGCGCCCCGCCACCCACACGGCCCCCAGGCTGGCGGCCATGCCCACCACGGCGGCCATCCAGTAGTTCTGCACCAGGCCCTGTGCGTCGCGGCCAATCAGCACCCCACCCACCAGAGACGCCACGCCCATGGCAGCCGACTGCACCGAGGCATTGAGCGTCATGAACGTGCCGCGCAGCGCAGGCTGGGCGGCCGAGGTGACCAGGGCCATGCCGGGGATCATGCGGCCGCTCATGAAGGTGAACATCAGCGTGGACACCACCAGCACCGCCCACAGCGGCACGCCCCGCACAAGGGTGATGCCCAGCAAGGTGGGCATGACGGCAAAGGCCAGCCAGCGGAAGGTGATCACCTTGCCCCGGCGGTCGGTCAGGTGGCCAAAGAAACGGGCGGTAAAAAGCGTGACAACCCCGCCGCACAGGTACACCAGCGGCATCTGGTCGGCCCGCACGCCCGCATTGGCCTGCAGATAAATGGTGATGTACGGAATCACCGTGAACCCGGTGAACATGAGCAGCGCCGAGAACAAAAACGCCCAGCGGTGGTTCACATCGCGCAGCACCTGCCCGATGCCTCCGAAGGCGGTGCGGGCCTGCCCTGCCGCCAGGTGGTGGTCCATGGTGGGCAAAGAGCGGGCCGCACACACCAGCAAGACACCGCACAGCACGGCAATCGACACAAACGGCATGTGCCAGCCCCAGTGCTCGGCCAGGATGAGCCCCAGCGGCACGCCCGCCACGGTGGAGACAGAAAACGAGGTCATCACAATGCCCATGGCCCGGCCGCGCCGCTCAAACGGCACCACGTCGGCCACGATGGTCTGGCACAGCGCAGACAGCACCCCGCCAAACGTGCCCGCCAGCACCCGCGCCACCATGAGCGTGGCATACGTGGGCGCCACACCGCAGGCCAGCGTGGCCAGCCCGAACAGCGCATACAGCACCAACAAAAGGCGCTTGCGGCCAAACCGGTCGATGTAGGTCGATGCCAGCAGCCCCGACACCCCGGCCGACAGCGTGTACGCCGACACCAGCAGCCCGAACTGCGCATCGCTGATGCCAAACAACTGGGTGAACTGCGGCCCCAGCGGCATCATGATCATGAAGTCCAGGATGTGGGTGAACTGGATGCCGGCCAGGGTCAGCAACAGCCAAAGCTCGCGCCGCGCAGTGAGGGGGGTGGGTGTAGAAGGTGGGTTCACAAACAGTGCCTGAGCCAAAGCAGAGAGGGGCGCCCAATGTGCCACAACGGTGCCACAGCGGCTGGCTGTTCGCTGGTCGGGGCGCGGGCGAGCAAGCCAAGTAAAATCCTGCTGCTGCGGCACATGCCACGAACACCCCGGCCCGCCCGCCGTGCACCGCTGCAGCGACCGACCCTCCGTTGCCTTCGTATGCTGCGCGCCCACCGGCGCAGATTGCCCAACCGACACCATGACACAGCCCAGCAACCCCGCCCTGCACACCTCTGCCCTGACATCGCTGCCCCTGCTGGCACGCGGCAAGGTGCGCGACAACTACGCCGTGGGCGACGACCGCATCCTGATGGTCGCCAGCGACCGCCTCTCGGCCTTTGACGTGATCATGGGCGAGCCCATTCCGGGCAAAGGTGCGCTGCTCACGCAGATGGCGCTGTTCTGGTTCGACAAACTTGGCCACATTTGCCCCAACCACCTCACAGGCGACGCCCCCGAGAGCGTGGTGAGCCCCGCCGAGGTGGAGCAGGTGCGCGGCCGCTCAATGCTGGTGCAGCGCCTCAAGCCCATCCCGGTCGAAGCCGTGGTGCGCGGCTACCTGGCCGGCAGTGGCTGGAAGGAATACCAGGAGTCGCAAGCCGTGTGCGGCGTGCCCCTGCCTGCCGGACTGACCAACGCGGCCAAGCTGCCCGAGCCCATCTACACCCCCGCCGCCAAGGCCGCGATGGGCGAGCACGACGAGAACATCACCTTTGAGCGCACCGTGGAGATGATTGGCCTGGACTTGGCCACCCGCATCCGCGACCTGAGCATCGCCATCTACAAGGCCGCCGCCGAGATTGCGCTGACCAAAGGCATGATCATTGCCGACACCAAGTTCGAATTTGGCCTGGCGCCCGACGGCACGCTGGTGCTGATGGACGAAGTGCTGACCCCTGACAGCTCGCGCTACTGGCCCGTGGAAGGCTACGAAACCGCCCTGACCGCTGGCGCCAACCCACCCAGCTACGACAAGCAGTTTGTGCGCGACTGGCTGGAGCAAGCCCAGGTGAACGGCAAGCCCTGGGACAAGACCGCCCCCTCGCCCCGCCTGCCCCAGGCCGTGATCGAAAAAACCGCCGCCAAGTACCGCGAAGCGCTGGAGCGGCTGACGGCCTGATCAAGCCCCGCCAGGCGCTATGCAAAAGATAGCTGCCTGCGCTGATTGCACGATGCATTCAGCCTAAAAAGGCTTGAAACTGCCGCCAAACAAGCGCAAACAGCTATAAATACAATAGCACCACAGAGCGATGCAACCGCACACAAAAAAAAGGAGGCCCTGCCTCCTTTTTTTGTGCCCGCCCCCAGCGCATGCCTGGGTGCTCAGGGATCGGTGCAACGGCCTTACTGCTGCTCAGTTCAGCGCCATGCTCAGCTTGCGGCGGTAGCCGTTGAGCATCACGGTGACCTCGTCCTGCTCCAGGGCGGCCTTGCCCATCACTTCGATGCCACCCGCCGTTTTGCCCGCAGCCGCCGGGTCGGCCTTGGGCTGGGGTGGGGTGAGCAGCTCCAGGATGGCCACATAGGTCTTGCGCGGCGCCTCGGCATTCCAGGCCTTGTCGCGCATGATGATCTCCAGCAACTCTTCCATGGCCGGGGCCCATTCGCCTTCGGCCATGAGCACGCGGGCCTTGGCAAAGCGGGTGTCAAAGTCGCGCTTGTTCTGGGCGATCAGCGCATCGAACTGCTCCAAAGGCCAGTTGCCCCGGTCGTCGTTCTGCACAAACTGCAAGGCGTCCAGCCAGCGCCACAGCGCATCAAAGCGCAGCGGCTGTGGAATGCGCTTGAGGGGTTCTTGCAGCAGGGCTTCGGCCTCTTCGTAGCCGCCGGTGGCAATCAGCAGGCGCACATAGTCAAAGCGGGCATCGTCGTTGGCCGGGTCGGCGGCCAGGGCGTCGGCCATCTTGGCCAGCGCGGCCTGGGTGTCGCCGGATTCGAGCAACTCGTGCGCCTCGTCCACCTCGGCCTCGGCCACCAGTGCGCTCTCGCTGGGCACATGCTTGTCCAAAAAGGCACGCACCTGGCCCTCGGGCAGCGCGCCCATGAAGCCGTCCACGGGTTGGCCGTTTTTGAGCAGAACGCAGGTGGGAATGCTGCGGATGCCGAACATGCCCGCCAGCTGCTGCTCCTGGTCTGAGTCGATCTTGGCCAGCTTGAAGCGGCCGGCGTACTCCACTTCGAGCTTTTCCAGCACCGGCCCGAGGGACTTGCAGGGGCCGCACCAAGGCGCCCAGAAGTCCACCAGCACGGGCACGGTCATCGAGGCGGCAACCACCTCGGCTTCAAAATTCTCTACGGTGATGTCGATCATGGGAAAAGCGGGCCGGGTAGGCCTGTGAAAGGCTCGTCAAGAGCGCCGTTGAAGGGCAAGTTCGCGCTATTTTGGCGCATCCCCATGACCCAATGCCCCGCACGGCAAAGCAAAAAGTAAAATCGCGGGTTCCACCCATTGCGGGCGGATGCCCGGGGCCGGTCCCCAGGGCCACCGCTTCGCCACCCCACACACCATGAAACCCATTCAGATCGGCGTCGTCATGGGTTCCAGCAGCGACTGGGACACCATGCAGCACGCAGTGCAAATTCTTGAGCAGTTCGGCATCGCCCACGAGGCCCGCGTGGTCTCGGCCCACCGCATGCCCGACGACATGTTTGCCTACGCCGAAGCCGCTGCAGGCCGGGGCCTCAAAGCCATCATCGCGGGCGCCGGTGGCGCCGCCCACCTGCCCGGCATGATCGCCGCCAAAACCACCGTGCCCGTGCTGGGCGTGCCCGTGGCCAGCCGCCACCTGCAAGGCGTGGATTCGCTGCACAGCATTGTGCAAATGCCCAAGGGCATTCCCGTGGCTACCTTTGCCATCGGCACCGCAGGCGCTGCCAATGCCGCCCTGTTTGCCGTGGCCCTGCTCGCCAGCGAGAGCCCCGAGCTGCGCCAGCGCCTGGAAACCTTCCGCGCCGAGCAGACCGAGGTGGCCCGCAACATGACCCTACCGCCCGCCGCATGACCGACGCGACACAGCCCCTCCTGCCGGGATCCACACTGGGCGTGCTCGGCGGCGGCCAGTTGGGCCGCATGTTTGTGCACCAGGCGCAGGCCATGGGCTACTTCACCGCCGTGCTCGATGCCGACCCGACCAGCCCCGCCGGGCTGGTGAGCCACCACCACATCCAGACCGGCTATGAAGACCCCCAGGGCCTGGCCGAGCTGGCCCGTGTGGCCGATGCGGTGACCACCGAATTCGAGAACGTGCCCGCTGCCGCCCTGGCCGCACTGGCCGCGCAGCGCCCTGTGTCGCCCGCCGCCAGCGCAGTCTCAGTGGCACAAGACCGCGCGCGGGAGAAGGCGCACTTTGTGGCCTGCGGCGTGCCCTGCGCGCCGTATGCGGTGATCGAAACGGCCGGCCAACTCGAAGCCGTTTCCGCTGATTTGCTGCCGGGTATCCTGAAAACCGCCCGCATGGGCTACGACGGCAAAGGCCAGGTGCGCGTGAAGACGCCCGCCGAGCTGGCCGCCGCGTGGGATTCCGTCGGCCAGGTGCCTTGCGTGCTGGAAAAAATGCTGCCGCTGCAGCTCGAATGCTCCGTGCTGGTCGCCCGTGGCCACGACGGTGCCATGGTGCACCTGCCCGTGCAGCGCAACCTGCACCGCGATGGCATCCTGGCGGTGACCGAAGTTTATGAAGGAAATCTGCCCCCAGCGCTTGCCACACAAGCGGTAGCCGCTGCAAAATCTGTAGCAGAGGGCCTGCAGTACGTGGGCGTGCTGTGCGTGGAATTCTTTGTGCTGCAGGACGGCAGCCTGGTGGTCAACGAGATCGCCCCCCGCCCGCACAACAGCGGCCACTACAGCCAGAACGCCTGCGACGTGTCGCAGTTTGAGCTGCAGGTGCGCACCATGGCCCGCCTGCCGCTGACGCAGCCGCGCCAGCACAGCCCCGCCGTCATGCTCAACCTGCTGGGCGATTTGTGGTTTGCCCACGGCAACGCCGCGCAGACTCCGCCCTGGGCCGAAGTGCTGGCCTTGCCCGGCACCCACCTGCACCTGTACGGCAAGCACGACGCCAAGCGCGGCCGCAAGATGGGGCACCTGAACATCACCGCCGCCACGCCCGAAGCCGCACGCGCCACAGCATTGCAGGCGGCGGCGCTGCTGGGCATTGACCCGTTTTGACCATGATTCTTGACGGCACCCAGCCTGCTTCCATTGCCGCCGCCGCACGCGCGGTGCGCAGCGGCGCCCTGCTCGGCCTGCCCACCGAAACGGTGTACGGCCTGGCCGCCGACGCCAGCAGCGACACGGCCGTGGCACAGATTTTTGCGGCCAAGGGCCGCCCCAGCGACCACCCGCTGATCGTGCACGTGGCCGACGCCGCAGGCATTGCCCACTTTGCCAGCGAGGTGCCCGCATTTGCGCAAAAGCTGGTCGATGCCTACTGGCCCGGCCCGCTCACCCTTATCCTGCCGCGCCTGCCCGGTGTGGCCACGGCCGCCACCGGCGGGCAGGACAGCGTGGGCCTGCGCTGCCCGGCCCACCCGGTAGCGCATGCGCTGCTGGTGGCCTGCGCCGCGCCAAGCGATGCCGCCGTGCCCGGAGATGCCCCCGTGTGGGGTGTGGCCGCGCCCAGCGCCAACCGCTTTGGCCGCGTGAGCCCCACCACCGCCCAGCATGTGCAGGACGAGTTAGGCGAAGCCCTGCTGGTACTCGACGGCGGCCCCTGCCAGGTGGGCATTGAAAGCACCATCGTCGATTGCACCCGGGGCGTGCCCGTGCTGCTGCGCCCCGGCGCCATCACGCGCGAGCAGATCCAGCAGGCCTGCGGTGTGGCGCCGCTGTCCAAAGAAGACCTGCCCAGCCACACCCCGCGCGCCTCAGGCACGCTGGAGGCGCATTACGCCCCTGCTGCCAAGGTGCGGCTGATGGACGCCAAGGCGCTGCAAACCGGGCTGGACCTGCTGGGCGCTGATGCGGCCCACATTGCGGTGTACGCGCGCGCTGCGCTGCGCACCCAGTCCTCCAAGCTGGTCATGCGCCGCATGCCCGACGACGCCAGCGCCACGGCCCAGCAGCTGTTTGCGGCGCTGCGCGCCTTTGACGACCAGGGCGTCAAGCTGATCTGGATTGAAACCCCGCCCGCCACCCCCGACTGGGAAGGCGTGCGCGACCGGCTGCAACGCGCAGCGGCGGCTTGAAGCTGCTTTGGGCACCACAACGGCGGTTTACACGGCTTTACTTTCGCATCGTTAAACTACCCCCCACTTTTCTGGAGAAATACATGGCAGCAAATTGGATGCGCCGCACCTTCATGGTCGCCGCATGTGCGTCGGCCGCGTTGCTCGCGGCTTGCGGTTCCAGCACCACCGAATCGGCCATCTCGCCCCAGCGGATGGTTGCCTTCGGCGACGGCATGAGCGATGTGGGCCAAAAAGGCACACGCTACACCGTCAATGACGGCACCGTGAACAACTGGACGCTGCAAGTGGCCGCTGGCTACAGCAAGGGCCTGACCGCTTCGTCGGCTGGCGGCAAGAGTTACGCAGCAGGCAATGCCCGCATCACGGCCAAACCCGACGCAGCAGGCAACAGCAGCACGCTGACGGTGAAAGAGCAGATCGACAGCTTTTTGGCCAGCAACACCTTCACCAATGACGACCTGGTGATGGTCAACGGCGGCATCAGCGACGTGATCGCCAACATGGCCGCTGTGAACGCAGGCACCATGACCACCGAGCAGATGGTCACCGCCTCGCGCCAGGCAGGCACAGACCTCGCCGCACAAGTGCGTCGCTTGGTCAATGCCGGCGGCAAGTACGTGATGGTGGCGGGCACTTACGACCTGAGCAAGACCCCCTGGGCAACCGAAATTGGCCGCACCACGGTGCTGAACCAGGCCAGCAGCGCCTTCAATGAGGGCCTGCTCGTCGGCATTGTGGACCTAGGCTCCAACGTGCTGTACGTGGACCTGGCCTACTACGTGAACCTGTACACCAGCAGCCCGTCGAGCTACGGCTTCAGCAACGCTACGGCAGCGGTGTGCAACTCGGTGGACTCCACGAACGGCATCGGCATTGGCACCGGCAAGGTGAACTCCTCGCTGTGCACCACCTCGACCCTGCTGTCTGGCGCCAGCCAGGACAAGTATGCGTTTGCTGACTCGGTGTACATGACGCCCTCGGCGCACCGCCAATTCGGCACCTACGCCTACGACCGCCTGCGCGCTCGCTGGTAATCAGCCCTCTGGGCACCACAAAAAAACCGACCCAAGGGTCGGTTTTTTTATGCCTGCTCGGCGCAGTATTTAGCGCAGCGTGCTGCAGCCTCAGAACCGGTAACCAATGCCCACCGCCAACACGTTGGGGTTGAGCTTGATGTGGATCGACTGGCCCGAAGACAGGTGCGTGGTGGTCTTCAGGAAGCTCTTGTAGTACGCCGCGTCCACAAACCAGCGCTCATTGAAGTTCCAGACAAAGCCCACCTGGGGTGTCAGGCCCCATTTGTTGTCGATGGATGCAGTGGTGGGGTTGGCTGGGTTGCCGCCGGTCACGGCCGTCAGCGCGGCGGTGGAGCGGTTCTTGAAGAACCGGCTGTACGTCACGCCCAGGCCCAGGTATGGGCGGAACTGCGCATTGGCTTCGCCAAAGCGGTACTGGGCAAACAGCGTGGCCGGCACGACCTTGGTCTCGCCCAGCTTGCCCGTGCCTGCAATGGCGCCATCGCCGTAGAAGTTGTGCTTGAACGGCAGGCCCACGGGCAGGTCCACCGCCCAGTGGTCGGTGACCATGTAGTTCAGCCCGCCAGTCAGGGCGCTGGCCGAGCCCACGTCCACCGTGGTGCCCGGAAAGCTGGGGGTCGACAGGTTGCCACTGGTGACCTGGGGCGCAATGTGGGTGACCCCAGCGCGGGCGCTGAAAGTGCCCGCCACCTGGGCGCTGGCACTGGCGCCCACCAGCACGGCGGCAAGGGTCAGAGAGGCCGTCAGGACGGTCTTGGAGAAATGCTGCATGAAGCTTCCTTGGTATGGTGCTGCGGCCATCTCAGAGCCAGCCTGCCTGGGACAACGAGCGCGAGACCAATTGGCCCATCAGCTGGTGCACGTAGGGCGAGGGGTGAAAGCTGTCCGAGAAGCCGTAGAACTTCCACCAGTCAGCCCCACCCGTCACACCCACCGGCGGCGCAGCCGACAGTGCGGCGGCCGTGCAGGTGGGGAAGCTGTAGGTGGGCAAACCGTCGCTGCCACGGCCAGTCGCTGGGCAGGCAGGCGTGGTGGTGTTGCTCAGCTGGTACTGGGCTGGGTGGTCTGCCTGGTCTTTGGAAGATTCGTTGAAGTTGACGATGGCCACACGGCTGTCGCCCGCAAAGCTGGCGCTCAGCTGGGTGTTGAAGGCCTGGATCCAGGCGTCAAACACCGCCGTGGCCTGCACGCTGGCCGCTGTGCCCTGGGCGGCGGCAATCGAAGCCACCACCAGTTTGAAGCGCGGGGTCTTGAGGATGTCAGGCACGTTCAGCACGGCGATGCGCGTAGCGCCCTTGTCCAGGGCGTTGGCCTTGAGCGTGGCGGCAAACTGCGCGGCCAAGGCCTTCATGTACGCACCACCGACTTGCGCCAGGCCAGACGAGCCCCCTGCCAGCGCGGCATTGACGGTAGCGGCGTCCAGCACCGTGCCCAGCAGCGCCTTGTAGGTAGCACCGCCGTCGGTGCCGGCACGCAGGTAGGCACCAATCAAATCTGCCGCATCGTTGGAGCCGCCATCCACCAGCAGCAGGTCGGAAGCGACGTAGCCCGCAGCGCCCGCGTCCTTGATCTGCTGGGTGATCGACACCGGCGATGTGGGTGCGTTGACGTTGTTGATGCGCCCGCCGCCCACTGCGTAGTTGGTGCAACCCGCCTTGGTGGCAAAGCTGACGCCGTCGGTCGATGCGTAGCGTGCGCACAGCGTCTGGCTGTAGCTGGCGGCCACACGGTCCACCCACAGGGCCGTGGCGCCGGTGCCGGTGGGCGCAGTGCCCTGCACGGTGAACTTGTAGCCAAACGTGCCGCTGTCGGCCAGGCTGTCGCCCACCACCTTGATGCCCCGGATGGGAGCCACAGGGGTCGTGTCTGCCCCGCCCCCGCCACACCCTGCCAGCAGCGCTGCCGCTGCCAGTGAAACCCACAATGCCTTGCGCTGGAAATTCATTGGTATCTGTCCTGCTATAAACAAAAAATAGAACGACCGTTCTATTTTCAGGCGATTCTACGCAGGAATAAAAAAAGGCCTCACCGGGAAAACACCGGTAAGGCCAGGGTCGTAAAGTGGGCCCGGCTGACGCAGGCCTGGGCCGGGCTACTTCACAGCATCAAACACGCCACGCGCCTGCGCATGGCACAGCGGCGGCTCGTACGTGCCGTGGTAGTTGCCGTAGTACGTGGCAAAAGCCGCCGAAGTCGCATCGGTGGGCGCCTTGCCGCCGGGGCCGTAGGTGGTCTGGATGGCCGCATCCACATCCACCGAGGTCACATTGGTCACGCCGCGTTTGTCAAAGTCGGCCTTCATCACCACCTGGTGCACGGCAGGGGGCACGGTGGGGTCGCCCGCACCGCCGCACAGCAGCACACGGGCCTTGGGCGTCCAGCCCAGCAGGTCGTTCTTTTTGCCTGCCAGGTACAGCGGGTTGTTGCCGCCCTGCTGCGCCGAGGCCAGGAAGGCGGGCTGAAACAACGCATCGCGCGCCTGGGTGGGGGTGCCGCCGGGCAGGTTGCCGCTGGTGACCAGGGTGGTGTAAGTCAGCGTGGGGTTGGGCAGCAGGGCTTCGATGTAGCTGGCGTAGGGCGCCTTGAAGGCCTCGGCCGGGGTCAGGTAGATGTTGCCGTACACCTTTTGCCAGGAGGTGACGATCATGGGCAGGAAGAACTGCACCCCGGCAATGGCGTTGGGCACCTGCAGCGAGCCCGACAGGTTGTACGGCCCGGCCAGGTGGGCGCCCGCCACCACGTTGAACTCGCCCGCGTGGTCGCGCTCGGCCGCCCGGTGGGCGGCCATGGAGGCATGCCCCCCCTGCGAGTACCCGGTGAACATCACCTTGCCCGAGAGCTTGGCGCCCACGGTGTCGGCTGCGTTGCGCGCAGCGCGTGCCGAGTCGATGATGGTGGTGGCCTGCGAGTCTGCGTGCAGATAGGGGTGAAAGCCGTAGGTGGACTTGGCATAGCCCAGGTAGTCGGTGGCCACCACGGCATAGCCTTGGGCGGCATACATGGCGACCAGCAAAAAGGTTTCGGGGTCTTGCGGGTTGGCCAAGGTGCGGGTTTTCAGCACCTCGGTGCCCCGCGCGTTGACCACCAGTGGCGCAGCGGCAGCGCAAGCCCCCGCAGGCACCAGCATGGCTCCGGAGGCGTTGCTCATCTCGCCGTCCTTCACGCCCGGGGTGCGGTAGTTCAGTGCCACCACCTTCACATCGCACTTGGCCTTGCCGCTCAGGGCCTGCAGGCCGCTGGCGGCCGTGGCAGCGTCGATCTGCGCCACCGTGAGCGTGGTGAGCACCGTGGGCGGGTCGATGAGCTCGCCCCGCACAGAATCGTCAGAGCCGCCGCAAGCAGCAAGCAAGGCCGCCGCCGCGGCCACACAGGTAAGGCGCAATGGAGTCATGGACATTCCCTCTCATGGATGGTGGATGGGTCACGCAGACCGCGCATGGTGCGCGCACCTGCGCTGCAGCATCCATAGGGGATAACGAGGCACCCGGGCCCCAGGTGACACCTAGGCGACAAGGCCACGCACGGCCTGCCAGTGCCGCGGGCTCAGCCCGCCGGGCGATCGCCAAAGCGCAGCTTCATCCCCAGGATGGCACTGGCCAGCACCAGGGTGATGGCATTGGCGATGACGATGGGCCAGG
The DNA here is from genome assembly GCF_003669015.1 of Acidovorax sp. 1608163. Lineage (NCBI taxonomy): Bacteria > Pseudomonadati > Pseudomonadota > Betaproteobacteria > Burkholderiales > Comamonadaceae > Acidovorax > Acidovorax sp. 1608163. The sequence continues at coordinate 323,592 of NZ_CP033069.1, read as the reverse complement.
CCTGCAGCACCACGCCGTAGGCCAGCCACAGCGCCACGCCCGAGGTGAACACGCTGTACATGCCCAGCGAGATGCCGCTCACATCGCGTGTGCGAAACGTGTGCAGGGCCTGGGGCAGAAAGCTGCAGGTGGTCAGCGTGGCGGCAAGGTAGCCAATCAGGTCAGACAAAGGCATGGGAGGAAGTGGCGTAGAGCAACAAGGGGCAGCGCCAACCACTTTGAACCAAATAGGGCTCTAGCGCAATCAGATAAATCGCTAATAGCTATTAATTTAATAGCAAATCAATCCCGGGCCGCCCAGTCTGTGAGGGCGTCCAGCACAGGCCGGGCGGCATTGGCGTTGGGGTGGTTGACGATGGCCACCAGCACATAGCGCTTGCCGCTTTGGGCGTGCACGTAGCCCGCCACGGCCATCACGTCGCGCAGGCTGCCGGTCTTGAGGTGGGCGGCGCCCCGGCTTTGGCTGCGGCGCAGGGTGCCATCGACCCCGGCAATGGGCAGCGACGCCACCAGCTCGGGCATGACGGGCGATGCCCAGGCGGACTGCAGCATGCGCCCCAACCCCAGGGCTGTCACGCGGGCCTCGCGGCTCAGGCCTGCACCGTTGTCGGGCACGGGGGCGTCCACATCGGCAAAGCGGGCCTGCCACCACTTGCGCAGCGCCTCGCGGGCGCCGTCCATGGTGGCCACGCCGCCCTTCTGGCGGGCCAGGGCCAGAAAGACATGCTGCGCCATCACGTTGTTGCTGTATTTGTTCACATCGCGCACCACCTCGGCCAGCGCGGGCGAGGTGCTGACAAACGCGGGCTTGAGCCCAGCGGGCACCTTGCCGTCGCGCACGGTGCCGGTGATCTTGCCGCCCAGTTCGCGCCACATGCCCTCGACCGCACGGGCGGCAAAGTCACGCGGCGCCGGGTAGGCCACGGGCCACACGCGCTCGCCGCACGACGCGGGGTACGCGCCCTGAAAGCTCACCTTGAGCGGGTCGCCCAGCTCGGCCCGCAGCGCGCCGCGCCAGTCGCCGCACTCGGCCCCAGCGGCAGCCAATGCCACCGTGGCGGGCCGCTGCACCCCTGCCAGCGGCGGGTCGTACTGGATGCGTGCCACCCCGGCAGGCCCATCGGGCACAAAGGTCATGACGCTGGACTTGTAGTTCAGCAGCAGAGCGTCGGGCGACGCGTTGTAGGGCCGCAAGGGCTCGCCATCGAAGCGGCCGGGGTCTTGCTCGGGCACGTCAAAGGCCGAGCGGTCCAGCACGATGTCGCCCACGATGACCTGGATGCCCTGCGTCTGCAGGCGCCGCATCAGCAGCCACAGGCGCTCCACCACCAGCTTGGGGTCGCCCTGGCCCTGGATGTAGACGTTGCCCTTGAGGCTGCCGCCCTGCACCGGGCCCTCCACAAACACCGGCGTGCTCCAGGTGTAGGCGGGGCCCAGCTGGTCCAGCGCCGCGTAAGTGGTGACCAGCTTCATCACCGAAGCCGGGTTGACCGGCACCTGCGCCCGGTAAGACAGACGCGGCGCGGTGCGCGCACCACCCTGTGCGTCGGCCACCAGCACGCTGATGGCGTCGCGCGGCAGCTTGCTGCGGGCCAGCGCCGCCTCGATCTCAGGCGGCAGCCCCCCAAGCGCTGCCCCCACCGCCTGGGCCTGTGCCCCCACGCCCCAAGCAGCCCCGCAGGCCAGGGCACCGCACACCAACCCCTGCCGCACGGTGCGGCGCCAGGGGGCTTTGTCTGTCATTCGTTGGCTCATGCTCCGAGTCTAGAAGTTCACATTGAGCCCCCACGCGGGCCGCCAAATATTTACACTAAGCAACAAATGACCCGGCGCTTCGGAGACCGCGCGGGCCCTGCAGTGCATCGGTGAAGCCGGCCCCCAGCCGTCCACGCGGTAAGCAGCAATAGGGCCAGTCATTCCCCACAAAACCAACTGATACCACAGGGTGCCTCGATGAAACAGCTTTCCAACCTCTCCGTCGCCAAGCGCCTTGCGCTTGGGTTTGCCCTGGTCCTGCTGCTGTCCATAGGGGTGATTGCGCTGAGCATCTCGCGCCTGAACGCCCTGGCCGACGCGACCGAAGAAATGGTGCAAAACCCAGTGAAAACCGAGCGTCTGGTCAGTGACTGGTCGCGGAACCTGCGCACCGGCATCACGCGCACCGCCGCCGTCGCGCGCAGCAGTGACCCGTCCTTGGCCGACTTTTTTGCCGAGGACAGCAAGGCATCATCCAAAAGCTCGGGCGAGCTGCAAAAGGCCGTCGAGGCGCTGATGTTTCTGGACTCTGAAAAGAAGCTGTTCCAGGAAATTGGCGAGCTGCGCACGATTTACCTGAAGAACAGGGACACCATCTTTGCCCTCAAAAAAGAAGGCAAGGTGGACGAAGCCAATGCGCTGCTGGAAAAGCAGTTCATCCCCGACGCCAACAAATACGCCGCCAAGATGGACGAGCTGCAGCGCAACCAGCGCGAGCAAGTGGACCAGCTGGGCCAGGCCATTCAAGACAACCGCACCACCAGCCGCCGCCTGCTGGTGGCCCTGGGGGTATTGAGCGTGGCGCTGGGTGCGCTGTTTTCGTGGCTTCTGGCCCGCTCGGTCACGGTGCCACTGGCCCAGGCGTCTGACCTGGCCAAGCGCGTGGCCGAAGGCGACCTCACGGCCAAGGTGCCCGCGCACGGCAAGGACGAAGTGGGCGAGCTGATGTCGTCGCTAGCGCTCATGCAGAACAACCTGGCCAATGTGGTCAACAACGTGCGCCGGGGCTCGGAGTCTGTCTCCAACGCCAGCGCCGAAATCGCCCAGGGCAACAACGACCTGAGCGCCCGCACCGAGCACCAGGCCAGCGCGCTGGAAGAAACCGCCGCCAGCATGGAGGAGCTCAACTCTGCCGTGCGCAACAACGCCGACAACGCCCGCCAAGCCAACCAGCTGGCGCTCACGGCCTCGAACGTGGCCGTACAAGGCGGCGCGGTGGTGGGTGAGGTGGTCGAGACCATGAAGGGCATCAACGACGCCAGCCGCAAGATCAGCGACATCATCAGCGTGATCGACTCCATCGCCTTCCAGACCAACATCCTGGCGCTGAACGCGGCCGTGGAAGCCGCCCGTGCCGGTGAGCAGGGACGCGGGTTTGCCGTGGTGGCCTCTGAAGTGCGCAGCCTGGCCAGTCGCAGCGCCGAGGCCGCCAAGGAGATCAAGAGCCTCATCAACGCCAGCGTGGAGCGCGTGGAGCAAGGCACCTCGCTGGTCGACAAGGCGGGCGCCACCATGAACGAAGTGGTCAGCAGCATCCGCCGCGTGACCGACATCATGGGCGAGATCAGTGCCGCCAGCAACGAGCAAAGCGCAGGCGTGGCACAGGTGGGCGAGGCCGTCACGTCGATGGACCAGGCCACCCAGCAAAACGCCGCCCTGGTCGAAGAAATGGCCGCCGCCGCCAGCAGCCTGCGCAACCAAGCCCACGACCTGGTGCAGGTGGTGGCCGTGTTCAAGCTCACGGCAGACCAGAGCCACACTCCCATGGCTCACAGCAGCGCCCCTGCAGCGCGCAGCCTGCCCACCCCGGCACGCCCCGCTACCAGCACCAAAGCCCCTAGCAAGGCAGCAACCCCCAAGGTGACGCAACCCCAGGCAGCCAAAGCGCCCGCCCTGGCCGCAGCACCCAAACCCGCCGCCAAGCCCGCCAGCCGTGCGCCGCAGCCTGGCAACGACGACGAGTGGGAATCCTTCTGATCCCAGGCTGAGTCAGAGGGCGGGCGGCGGCCCTCTGCCGCCGCAGGTATCCTGTCGGATGTTTTGCAGGCACACCAGGGGGCTGAGGGCAATGGGGGACAATCCACCGCCTTCTGCCCATTTTGCGGTGCGCCACGCACCCGCCCTGACCGCCCCGGCCCATGAACCTGCTCGCCTTTGACTCCAGCACCGACACCCTCTCCATCGCCGTCCAGCGCGGCGATGCGGTGTGGCAGCACACCGCGCCCGGGGGGCCGCAAGCCTCTGCCGCGCTGATTCCGGCCATTCAGCGGCTGCTGGCCGAGGCCGGTCTCAGCTTTGACACCCTGGACATGATCGTTTTTGGCCGGGGGCCGGGCTCATTCACCGGACTGCGCACCGCCTGCGCCGTGGCCCAGGGCCTGGCCTTTGGGGCACGCCACGGCCAGGGCGTGCCGGTGCTGCCGGTCGACACCCTGCTGGCCGTGGCCGAGGAAGCCCGCCGCCAGCATGGCTGCACCCAGGTGCTGGCGGTGCTGGATGCGCGCATGAACGAGGTCTACAGCGCCCGCTGCACCTGGAGCGACGCCACCCAGCGCTGGCAGGCCGACGCCGACTTTGGTCTCTGCGCCCCTGAGGCCTTGGCCCTGCCCGATGCCGACCTGGCCACCTGGGCCGTAGCGGGCAACGCCCACACCCCGTACGGCGAGCGCCTGCTGCCCCAGGCCCGCCATGTGCTGGCCCTGCCCACGGCCGCCGCCTTGCTGCGCCTGGCCCCCGCCCTGCTGGCCGCTGGCGGCGCCGTGCCTGCCAGCGAAGCCCTGCCGCGCTACATCCGCGACAAGGTGGCCAACACCACGGCCGAGCGCGAGGCGATGCGCGCCCAGGCCAGCCTGGCCGCCAGCACCCAACCCAGCCCGCCTGCCCCATGAGCGCCGTGCCCGCCTCCCTGGCCTCCCCTGCCGCCGAGGCCCCCCCGGCGCCTGTGGAAGTGCGCTTTGAAAAGCTCACGCTGGCGCACCTGGACACCCTGCTGGACGTGGAGTTCAGCGCCTACTCGCACCCCTGGTCGCGTGGCAACTTCACCGACGCCATGGCCTCGGGCTACGAATGCCAGTTGCTGATGGCGGGTGAACACCTGCTGGGCTACTTTGTGGCCATGCTGGGGGTGGAAGAGGTGCACCTGCTCAATATCACCGTGGCCCCCACCTACCAGCGCCAGGGCTGGGCCCGGGTGCTGCTGGACGCCCTGGCCCTGTGGGCCCGGGGGCGCCAGGCCCAATGGCTGTGGCTGGAGGTTCGCGCCAGCAACCTGCGCGCCCAGCATGTTTATGAAACCCACGGCTTTCGGCGCGTGGGCGAACGCAAGCGCTACTACCCCGCCGCCCAAGGGCAGCGGGAAGATGCCGTCGTGATGAGTCTGCCGCTGTGAATGATCGCCGTAAGCCCGTTGTTGTGAGCCTGCCTGTATGAGCCTGAACCTCGATGCGCGCCAGCGCGCCATGCTGCAAGAGATGGGGGTGACCGTGTGGGCCCGCGCAGAGGCGGCCACGCCTGTGCCGGTGGCCACCCTGCCCCCCACCGCTGCGGCCAGCACGGCCCAGCCGCCTGCACCACCCCCATCGGCCACCGCACTCCCGCCTGCGCAGCACCCTCCGGCCCAGCGGCCGGAGGCCACAGCCACCCCAGCGGCCCGCGCTCCCATGGCCCCCAGTGCCGCGCCCGCAAGGCCTGCCGCTGCACCCGCCGCAGCCGCTGGCCTGGGCGCACCCGCCACCGCAGCCCCGGCCCTGCGCCTGCATGCCCCGCAGCCGCTGTACCCCACGGCCGACCCAGCGCAGACCCCAAGCACCCTGGGCGCCAGCTGGCTGATCGTGACCGAAGGCGTATCGGCCACCGAGCCCCTGGGCGGCGACACCGGCAAGCTGCTGGACAACATGCTGCGCGCCATGCAGTTGCACCGCCACCCCCGGGTGTTTCTGGCCGCCCTGGCCCGCCCCACCCCGGGCGCACGGGCGACCGAAGACGATGCCCCCACAGATGTGGCGCAAGCGCTGGAGCAAGCGGTGCACACGCTGCAACCCGCCATGGTGCTGGTGCTGGGCCACGTGGCTGCACGTGCGGCTCTGGGCCGCACCGAACCCCTGGGGCGCCTGCGTGCCGTGCCCCACACCGTGGGCGGACGCCCGGCCGTGGTCACCTATGACCCGGCCTTCTTGCTGCGCTCGCAAGACGCCAAGGCCGCCACCTGGGCCGACCTGTGCCGCGCGCTGGCGCTGGTGCGCAAGGGTTAAGCACCGGTAAACGGTCTCGCAAGGGAGCGCCCACAGGCACGTGGAGCCCCGTCCACTCCTCGCTTTTTTTGCGGCCAGGCCGCCGCAGGCCATGGGCGCGCGCGGCCGTCGGGTGCCATAATCGCGGGCTCAATCAACAAACGGAGACAGCTCCTTGGAAACCTACCCGAGTTGGTAGCTTTCAGCTCCCTGGCACGCCGCGTGGGGTTGAAAGCAACCCTATCCCCCCACACCGCAGATGCCATATGACAAGGGAGTGAGCCTATGCTCAACATCTTCACGCTCGCCAACGGCCGGCTGTTTCAGGAAGAAATTGAATCGCTGGAAGAGCTGACCAAGTTCCAGCCGATCTGGGTGGACCTGGAAGCCCCCACGCTCGAAGAAAAACGCTGGATCAAGCAGCACTATGGTCTGTCCATCCCCGAGGATGCGATGGACGAAGACATCGAAGAATCCGCCCGCTTCTACGAAGAAGACAACGGCGAGCTGCACATCCGCAGCGACTTCTTGATCGACGACGACGAGGACCCTCGCTCGGTGCGCGTGGCCTTCATCCTGAACCAGCACAACGCCAACCTCAAGAGCCGGGGCGTGCTGTTCTCCATCCACGACGAAGACGTGCCCGTGTTCCGCCTGCTGCGCATGCGCGCACGCCGCGCGCCCGGCCTGATCGAAGACGCCAAGGAAGTGCTGCTCAAGCTGTTCGACGCCGACGCCGAATACTCGGCCGACACGCTCGAGAACATTTACGACGAGCTGGAAACCGTCAGCAAGCAGGTGCTGGCCGGCGACGTGACCGACGCCCTGGCCGGTGAGGTGCTGGGCGCCATCGCCCGCCAGGAAGACTTGAACGGCCGCATCCGCCGCAACGTGATGGACACGCGCCGCGCCGTGAGCTTCATGATGCGCTCCAAGATGCTCAACGCCGAACAGTTCGAGGAAGCGCGCCAGATCCTGCGCGACATCGAGTCGCTGGACAACCACACCGCGTTCCTTTTCGACAAGATCAACTTCTTGATGGACGCCACGGTCGGTTTCATCAACATCAACCAGAACAAGATCATCAAGATCTTCTCAGTGGCCAGCGTCGCCTTGCTGCCGCCCACGCTGATCGCCAGCGTGTATGGCATGAACCTCAAGTTCCCTGAACTGGAGCTGCTGGGCGCTGCGGCCTACCCCTACGTGCTGGCACTGATGGTGACCAGCGCGCTCGGCCCGATGTGGTACTTCCGCAAGCGCGGCTGGTTGAAATAAGAAGCCCCCCTGTGGCGCTGCGCGCCTTCCCCCCTAGGGGGGACGCCTCCAGTGGACTGGCGAAGCCAGATCCACGGTGGCGCTGGTGTGGGTGCGCGCCAGTTTCTACGCCTGGCTTTCTTTGGCAGTGCCAAAACATCCATCAAAATGATCGCTAGCGCCTGCTGAATAAGCGCTAGCAGCTATTAATTTCATAGCTTTTGCAGAAAACCCAGCATGATGTGTTCGGCGTAGCGTGTTGCCACGGTGTTCACAAACGCGGGGAAGTCCACGTGCGCGGTGTCGTCGGCGCGGTCGGAGATGGTGCGCATGGCGGCAAAGGGCAGGCCGTAGTCGTGGCAGACCTGGGCGACGGCGGCGCCTTCCATTTCCACGGCCAGCACATCGTGGCCAGCGTCGCGCAGGGCGGTGCGCAGGCCCTGGGCCTCGGCGGCGGCGCTCACAAAGCGGTCGCCGCTGGCCACCAGCCCGTGGTGCACCCTTGGCTGGCTTGTTATCAATCTGGAATCAAATAGGCCCCTAGCACTTTCTACATAAGCGCTGGCAGCTTCCAAAAGCATAGCAGTCAGTGCTGCATCACAGCCCAGGCGGGTGCGGGCGTAGCCGGGCAGCTCCCAGCGCGGAAAGATGGGCGAGGCGTCCATGTCGTGCTGCACATAGTCTTGCGCCACCACCACGTCGCCCACCTGCACGCCATCGCCCACACCCCCGGCCACGCCGGTGAACACGATGCGCGCCACGCCAAACCGCTCTGCCAGTGCGGTGGCCGTGGTGGCCGCGGCCACCTTGCCAATGCCAGACAGCGCCAGCACCACGGAGCGCCCCTGCCAGTCGCCCCGCCAAAAGGCCCGCCCCGCATGCACGATGCGCTGGGGCTGCGCCAGGTGCGGTAGCAGGGAGCTTTGTTCTTCGGGCAGGGCGCTGAGGATGGCGGTGGTCATAGAGGAAATGTTCCGGGATAGGTAACGGCGCAAGCCACTGCGCCATGACAAACGGCCCCAGCGGGGCCGTTCCTTTTTCAAACGATGTGCATGTGCAACCGCTTGTGGCTGCGGCCGCTACGCTTCACGTTGCTACGCAACATGAGCCTTCGCCGCAAGAAGTGCCCCTTCGGGTCACTTCTTGTCGCGCAGCTCTCTGCGCAGGATCTTGCCCACAGGCGTCTTGGGCAGCTCGGTGCGGAACTCGATCACGCGGGGCTGCTTGTAGCCGGTCAGATTGGCCTTGCAGAATTCCTTGACCTGGGCTTCGGTCAGGGCCTGGTCTTTCTTGACGATGACCAGCTTCACGGCCTCGCCGGTCTTCTCGTCGGGCACGCCCACCACGGCGCATTCGAGCACACCGGGCAGGGCTGCCACCACTTCTTCAACCTCATTGGGGTACACGTTGAAGCCGCTGACCAGCACCATGTCCTTCTTGCGGTCCACGATCTTGAAGTAGCCGCGCTCGTCCATCACGCCCACGTCGCCCGATTTGAAATAGCCGTCTTCGGTCATGACCTTGGCGGTTTCGTCAGGGCGCTGCCAGTAGCCCGCCATCACCTGCGGGCCCTTGATGGCGATCTCGCCCGACTGGCCCAGGGTGGTGACTTCGCGGCCCTCGTCGTCCAGCAGCTTGATGAGCGTGCTGGGCAGGGGGGCGCCGATGGTGCCGGTGAATTCCTTGGCGGTGACGGGGTTGCAGCTGACGATGGGCGAGGTCTCCGACAGGCCATAGCCTTCGCAGATAGGGCAACCCGTCTTGTCCAGCCACAGCTTGGCCACCGCGCCTTGCACCGCCATGCCGCCGCCCACCGACACCTTCAGGTTCTTCCAGTTGACGGTGTTGAAGTCGGGGTGGTTGGCCAGGCCGTTGAACAGCGTGTTCACCGCAGGCAGGCTGTGGAAGGTGTGCTTGGACAGCTCCTTGAGCACCGCAGGCAGGTCGCGCGGGTTGGGGATGAGGATGACTTTGCCGCCCGTGCGCATGCCCAGCATCATGTTCACCGTGAAGGCGAAGATGTGGTACAGCGGCAGCGCGCACACGCTGGTGGGCTGCTCGCCTGCGGCCAGCGACTTCATCACCGGCTCGTTCCAGGCCTCGGCCTGCAGCACGTTGGCAATCACATTGCGGTGCAGCAGCACCGCCCCCTTGCTCACGCCGGTGGTGCCGCCGGTGTACTGCAGCAGGGCAATGTCGTCGGGCTTGATGTCGGCAGGTTTGAAGCTGCCGCGCTCACCCTGGGCGATGGCGTCGTTGAAGCGCACCGCGCCGGGCAGGCTGTACTCGGGCACCAGCTTCTTGACGTTGCGCACCACGTAGTTGACCAGCATGCCCTTGAGGAAGCCCAACTGGTCGCCCATGGCGCACAGCACCACGTGCTTGACGGGGGTGTTGGCAATGCACTGCTGCAGCGTGGAGGCAAAGTTCTCGATGATGACGATGGCCTTGGCGCCCGAGTCCTTGAGCTGGTGCTCCAGCTCGCGCGGGGTGTACAGCGGGTTCACGTTGACCACCACAAAGCCTGCACGCAGCACGGCGGCCACCACCACAGGGTACTGGGGCACGTTGGGCATCATGATGGCCACGCGGTCGCCCTTGGCCAGGCCCTGGCCCTGCAGGTAGGCGGCAAACGCACGGCTCAGCGCGTCGGTCTGCGCAAAGCTGATGTCCTTGCCCATGAAGCTGTAGGCCACACGGTCTGCGTAGCGGCCAAAGGCCTCGTCCATCAGCGCCACCAGGGAGGCGTATTGGGTGGGGTCAATGTCAGCGGGTACGCCTTGCGGATAGGCGGCCAGCCAGGGGCGGTCGGTCATGCGTGTCTCTCCAAACTTCTCTGTCGGTGGAGCCCGGTCTTGTGGTGGCCGGTGGTGCTCCGTGGTTGCTAAAAAACTCTGTGATGTCGCCCGAAGGCCATCCCTGCGGGCGGCGCTCTCGGGGAGGGCCTTACTCCAAGGCCTTTCCAATGTCTTCGACCACCTTCTTGGCGTCACCGAAGACCATCATGGTCTTGTCCATGTAGAACAGCTCGTTGTCCAGGCCCGCATAGCCCGCGGCCATGGAGCGTTTGTTCACGATCACCGTTTTGGCCTTGTAGGCTTCGAGGATGGGCATACCGTAAATCGGGCTGCCCTTGGTGTGGGCAGCGGGGTTCACCACATCGTTGGCGCCCAGAATGATAGCCACGTCTGCCTGCCCGAATTCGCCGTTGATGTCTTCCATCTCAAACACCTGGTCGTAGGGCACTTCGGCTTCGGCCAGCAGCACATTCATGTGGCCCGGCATGCGCCCCGCCACGGGGTGGATGGCGTATTTCACGGTAATGCCTTTTTCGGTGAGCTTGGCCGCCAGCTCTTTGACGGCATGCTGCGCGCGCGCCACCGCCAGGCCGTAGCCGGGCACGATGACCACGGTCTCGGCATTGCCCAGCACAAAGGCCACATCGTCGGCGCTGCCCGTCTTGACGCTGCGCTGCACCTGCGCGCCCGCCGCCGCGGTGGCGGTGTCGCCGCCAAAGCCGCCCAAAATCACGTTGAAGAACGAGCGGTTCATGGCCTTGCACATGATGTAGCTCAGGATCGCGCCCGAGCTGCCCACCAGCGAGCCCGCAATGATCAGCATGGAGTTGTTCAGGCTAAAGCCAATGCCCGCTGCCGCCCAGCCCGAGTAGCTGTTGAGCATGGACACCACCACCGGCATGTCCGCCCCACCAATCGGGATGATGATGAGCACGCCCAGCACGAACGACAGCGCCAGCATGGCGAAGAAGGCTGTCCAACTCTCGGTGGCCACAAACAGCAGCCCCAGCCCCACGGTGGCTAAACCCAGCACCAGGTTCAGCAAATGCTGCCCGGCAAACTGCACGGGGGCACCTTGAAAAAAGCGGAACTTGTACTTGCCCGAGAGCTTGCCAAACGCAATGACCGAACCACTGAAGGTGATGGCCCCGATGGCCGCACCCAGGAACAGCTCCAGCCGGTTGCCCACCGGGATGGGCTGGCCCTTGGCCACGATCTGGAACGCCCAGGGCTCGGCCACGGCGGCCACGGCAATGAACACCGCCGCCAGGCCGATCATGCTGTGCATGAAGGCCACCAGCTCGGGCATCTTGGTCATCTCGACGCGGTTGGCCATCACCGAGCCCGCCGCGCCGCCCACCAGCAGCGCACCCAGCACATACACCATGCCCTCGGCCTTGCCGCCCGACAGCTCCACGATCAGCGCCGCTGTGGTGAGGATGGCAATGGCCATGCCCACCATGCCAAAGAGGTTGCCCCGGATGGAGGTGGTGGGGTGCGAGAGCCCTTTAAGGGCCTGGATAAAGCAGACGCTGGCGACCAGGTACAGCAGCGTGACAAGGTTCATGCTCATGCCATCTGCTCCTTATTTGATAGCTTCTTGCGCTTTATCCACGGGCGCTTTACGCTCTTTTTTCTTGAACATCTCCAGCATGCGCCGGGTGACCAGGAAGCCGCCAAACACATTCACCGCCGCCAGTGCCACGGCCAGCACCCCCATGGTTTTGCCCAGCGGCGTCTCGGTGAGCGCCGCCGCCAGCATGGCCCCGACGATGACGATGGCCGAGATGGCATTGGTCACCGCCATGAGCGGGGTGTGCAGGGCAGGCGTCACCGTCCACACCACGTGGTAGCCCACATAGATGGCCAGCACAAAGATGATGAGGTTGATCAACGTGGGCGAGACAGCATCCATGGGGTTCTCCTGTGGGGACGGGGTTAACCGGGATTGGCCGAAGACCAGGGGCTTGAGGCCGCTTTCCTTTTGGCAAAGTAAGCATCCACGGCGTCCAGCAGCTTTCGCTGGGCGTCGTTGATGGGGGGCTCAATGTCGGCGGCGGCGCGCATCACAGCCTGCAGGGTTTGCACGTGGTAGTCGGTGAACTTGTCCGCACTGCGGGCCAGCACATCCGGCAATTCGCTCAGCGCCAGCGCCCGGCTGCGCAGCAAGTGGGCGCTGGCCACCCATAAATTGGCGGCATCGGACTCGTTCATTTGCAGGTGCTGCTGCAGCAAGGACTGCACACCCGCCTTCTGGGCCGTGGTGATGGCACCCGTGGTCTGCACCGTGGCCAAGGCCAACACGGCCACCACGTCTACAGGGTGGTCCAAGGCATACAGGGGCGGCGTGCTCACCTTTTTGCGCCATGCCCGGCGGTGGAAAAAAGTCAGCGGGTTGAGCCACCCCACATCAATGCCAAAGCGGCGCAAGGCCTCCATGGCCATGGTGAAGGTGATGACCAACCCCAGGATCTGCAAAATAACTCCCACGTTCCAACCCTCCGCTTTTTGATTGTTTGTTTTCTTGTGGTCCACACCGCTGCCCACCAGGGCAGCACCCCGGCACGCCTACAACTTCGACTCGGGAATCGGGAACGCTGGCAGGGCCAGGTACCCGTCCATCATGCTGACGCTCTGGCGTGCGGCCTGCGCCACTTTCTGGGCCCAGTCTTGCGCGGGGTAGCCAGCGCGCAAAAACTCTTCGTTGTTGATGGTCTTGGGGCGCACCAGGCGCTGGTCGGCGACGATGTTCACTTCCACATACGCGCCGCCTTGGGTGGCGTAGCGGTAGTTGAGGTGCGACACCGGGCGCGTGAAGGCCACCTTGTGGTCGGCCATCCAGCGCACCAACTCGGGCTGGTTCTTGTCCAGCCAGTCGCGGTTGTTGGCCCAGCGCTTGAGGCGCAGGCAGTCCACACGCACCGGGCTGGCCTGGGCGGCGTCTTCCACCCACACACCGTCCTGGCGCGGGCAGGTGCCAGTCCACAGCGTTTGCTCACGCGGGTAGTTGGTGCTGTTGGTCTGCACCAGCGCCACCGCCAGCAGTTCCTTGTCGGCACCGCGCAGCCCCACGGCACGGGTCTGCAAGGGGATGGTGCCCGGGGCGGGGCGCACGGGCAGGGCCACGGTGCTTTGGCCCAGGTCTTCCCAGGTGCCTTCCGGCAGGGCCAGCCGCGCACGGCCTACGGGGTATTCAGGGGTGGCTGCAGGCTTGACGGGGGCACAGGCCACCGTGGCCAGCACGCCCGCCGCCACCACGGCACGCAGGCCCCACTGGCGCAGCGCGCCCACAGCACGGGCGGGCTCAGAAAAAAGGGAGGCAGTGTTCAAACGGGTCAGCCGGGTAAATAAGGTCATGCGTGTCGAAAGGGTCATGCGCGTTTCAGGGTGCCTTCGTGGGCCATCAGGCAGGCGGCCACGATGTCGTCCTGCATGTCCACATGCAGGGCACCTTCCTTGTTGATGATGAGTTTCAAAAAATCCAGAACGTTGCGAGCGTACAGCGACGACGCATCGGCCGCGACCAGGGCGGGCAGGTTGGTCTCGCCCACCAGCGTCACGCCGTGCTTGACCACGGTGCTGCCGGGCTCGGTCAGCGGGCAGTTGCCGCCCTGCGGCGCGGCCAGGTCCACGATCACCGAGCCAGCCTTCATGGCCTGCACCATCTCGGGCGTGACCAGCACGGGCGCCGGGCGGCCTGGAATGAGCGCCGTGGTGATGACCACATCGGCCTGCGCCACGCGCTTGGCGACTTCCATCTTTTGCCGCTCCAGCCAGCTGGGGGGCATGGGCCGGGCATAGCCGCTCACGCCTTCGGCGGCCTCTTTTTCTTCGGCCGTTTCGTAGGGCACATCGATGAACTTGGCGCCCAGAGATTCCACCTGTTCCTTGACGCTGGGACGCACGTCCGACGCCTCGATCACCGCGCCCAGCCGCTTGGCCGTGGCAATGGCCTGCAGGCCCGCCACGCCCACACCCAGCACCACCACGCGCGCGGCTTTCACCGTACCGGCGGCCGTCATGAGCATGGGGAAAAAGCGCTGGTAGCGGTCGGCCGCGATCATCACGGCCTTGTAGCCCGCAATGTTGGCCTGGGAAGAGAGCACGTCCATGCTCTGGGCACGGGTGGTGCGTGGCGCGGCCTCCAGGGCGTAGGCCGTGACACCCGCCGCCGCCAGCCGCTGCAGACCGGCGGCATCAAAGGGGTTGAGCATGCCCACCAGGGTGGTGCCGCTGCGCAGCCAGGGGGCTTCGGCCTCTGACGGGCAGCGCACCTTGAGCATCAAAGGGGCCCCCCAGGCGCCTGCGGCGTCGGTGATCTCGGCCCCTGCGGCCTCATAGGCCGCATCGGTCACGCTGGCGGCCAGGCCCGCCCCCGACTGCACACGCAGGCTGTGCCCCAGGGCGGTGAGCTTTTTGACGGTCTCGGGCGTTGCCGCGACCCGGGTTTCCCCGGCCACCGTCTCTGCTGGCACTCCTATGAACATGTCATCTCCTCACGTTGGGGAACCCGGTGGTCGTTCAGATTTCTGAACGGCAGCTTACATGAAGTTGTTTTGGCGGCATGGGGGGTTTACCGCACTTGGCGGCGACTTTGCTGCGTTGTGTCAGCCAATGAACGCAAGGAGCCTGTCGGGCTTGGAGCGTCGACAGCGAAAACCAACGGTTTCGACAAAAGCGGCCCCAGCGAGGACAGTTTTTGCCGAATTTGCAGCCCCATAGCCGAGCTATGGGGCAAAAAGGCGGTAAAAAATGGACCGCTGTGGTCGGTTTGCAGCCGACGATTTCCAAGTCCGACAGGCTCCTGGCCCCCAAAGAAAAAGCCCGAAAGCACCAGGTGCTTGCGGGCTGTGCGGACGGGCAGACCACTGCGGGTAGCGCCCCGGCGCCTCACCCGCGTGTCCCCATCAGTTCACCACCTGGGCCAGAGCGCCCGAAGCGTATTGCGCGGCAATGGTCTGCAGGCTCAGGCCCTTGATCTTGGAGCCCTGGCCTTCGCAGCCGAACTCCAGGTAGCGCTGCTTGCACACCAGCTTGGCGGCTTCGCGGGCGGGCTTGAGCCATTCGCGGGCATCGAACTTTTCAGGGTTCTCGGCCAGGAACTTGCGCACCGCGCCGGTCATGGCCAGGCGGATGTCGGTGTCGATATTGATCTTGCGCACGCCGTGCTTGATGGCTTCCTGGATCTCGGCCACGGGCACGCCGTAGGTTTCCTTCATCTTGCCGCCGTACTGGTTGATGATGGCCAGCAGCTCTTGCGGCACGGAGGACGAGCCGTGCATCACCAAGTGGGTGTTGGGGATGCGGGCGTGGATTTCCTTGACGCGGCTGATGGCCAGGATGTCGCCTGTGGGCGGACGGCTGAACTTGTACGCGCCGTGGCTGGTGCCGATGGCAATCGCCAGTGCGTCCAGTTGCGTGGCCTTGACGAACTGGGCGGCTTCCTCAGGGTCGGTCAGCATCTGGCTGTGGTCGAGCTTGCCTTCGGCGCCAATGCCGTCTTCTTCACCCGCATCGCCGGTTTCCAGGTTGCCCAGGCAACCCAGCTCGCCCTCGACGGTAACGCCGTACTGGTGTGCCAGCTCCACCACCTTGCGGGTCACATCCACGTTGTAATCGAAGGACGAAGGCGTCTTGCCGTCTTCCATCAGCGAGCCGTCCATCATCACGGAGCCAAAGCCCAGGTCAATCGCGCCCTGGCAGATCTTGGGCGAAGTGCCATGGTCCTGGTGCATCACCAGCGGGATGTGCGGAAAAGCCTCGACCGCAGCCTGGATCAGGTGCTTGATGAAGGGCTCGCCTGCGTACTTGCGGGCGCCTGCGCTGGCTTGCAGGATGACCGGGGCCCCCACCTCGTCTGCGGCCGCCATCACGGCCTGGACTTGCTCCAGGTTGTTCACATTGAATGCAGGGATGCCATAGCCGTTGATAGCGGCATGGTCGAGCAGTTCGCGCATGGAGACGAGAGGCATGGTCGTTGGGTCCGTTGTGGGTGGGTGAGGGGGCGCCAGGGCCCTTCACGGGCTGGCAATTTTTCAGGCGGCCATTGGCAAATGCTTGGTAACCGCTTGGTAACTCTGTGATTTTACCTGGGCGCGGGGAAAGGCTCCTTCAGCAAATCCAGACGGTAGCAGGTGGTGAATGGCACTGGCGCAGGGGCTTGGCCAAACCGGGCGCGGTGCACCTGGGCCACGCGGGTCACGATTTCATGGCCCAGGTGCAGACTGTCCACCGCCACCACGGGGGCGGGCGCGCCGCCTTGGGCAGGGTGGGGCCGCGCACCGTCGTCGCACACCTGCAGCCAAGCCGCCGGGGCCCCACTGTCCTCGGCCCTGTCTTCTGCCATTTGCACCGCAATGTGGGTGCCTGGGGGCGTGTGTTTGAGGGCGTTTTCGATGAGGTTGCGCAAAACCAGGTCCAGCAGCACGGCATGCCCCTGCACCCACAGGCTGGCCGGGGCGCTGACTTCCAGCTCATCGCCCCGCTGCCAGGCCGCCTGGGCATAGTCCGCGCACACACCGCGCGCCATGGCGGCCAGGTCTACCTGGGCCGTCGCGCTGTCCAGCTCAGCACGGCTGGCGCGGGCCAGGGCCAGCAACTGGTTGAGCACATGCCCGGCCCGCAGGGCGTCTTGCCGAATGCGCGCCAAAGCCTGCGCCTGGGCGTCCGGCGCCAGGCCGCCGTCCAGCGCACTGGCTTGCAGCGCAATCGACGACAGGGGTGTGCGCAGCTCATGGGCCACTTCATTGGCCAGCCGGCGCTCGCGGGCCATGGCGGCCTGCTGGCGGTCCAGCAGGGTGTTGATGGAGGCTTCGACAGACTCGAACTCTTTCCAGGCGTTTTGGGAGGCCAGGCGGTGGTCCATGGCCGGGTCCAGCGCGGCCACGTCGTCCGACAGGGCATACAGCGGCTTGAGCCCCCGGCGCAAGGCCAGCCCCAAAGCCAGCGCAATGACAGGCAGCAGCCACAGACCCGGCTCGATCATTTGCTCGGCAATGTCTTCTGCCAGCTCATCGCGCTCGTGCACCGCCACCAGCACCATGATCTTGCGGGTGCGCTCCACGTTCCATTGCGAAAAACCGCGCCAGGCCACGGGCGGTGTGCCCAGTTGCAGGTCAATAAACCCCTCGCGTGCATCGAACGGGGGCAATTGCGCCGAGCCGCTCACCGCCACCAGGCGCCCCTGCGCATCCCACTGCGCCACGCTCAAGGACTGCTGGTAGTCGTGCGCCTTCAGGCCCGGCAGCAGGGTGCGTTCGGTGTGCACGCCATCCACGGCTTCATAAGCGCGCAGGTTCAGCAGCAAGGCGGCCACGCTGGCCAGATGCCCGTCGGTCAGCTCATCGGCCTCGTGAACGCCGGTTTTGTAACCCAGAAAGACAAAACTGCCCCACACCAACACCAGAGCCCCCAGGGACCACAGCAGCAGGTGGCGCGTGAGGGAGGCGCGCCCGCCGGATGTGGGTGCGCGGGGGTCGGCAGGGGCGGTCATGCGGGCTCCTGGGGCATGAAGTAGCCGACTCCGCGCATGGTCATGATGCTGGCGCTGCCCAGCTTGCGGCGCAGGTGGTGGATGTGCACTTCCACCGCATTGCTTTCAATGGCGGCGTCCCAGCTGTAGAGATGCTCTTCGATCTGCTGGCGTGAGAGCACCCGGCCACGCGCCTCGAGCAGCACGCGCAGCACCGAAAACTCGCGCGGTGACATGTCCACCGGCTGCCCCTGGAACCGCACCGTGCGGGCAGCCGGGTCCATCTCGATGCCTGCGTGGCGAATGGTCGGTGCCGCGCGGCCGGCGGCGCGGCGCAGCAGCGCCCTCAGCCGCGCATCCAGCTCGTCAATATCAAACGGTTTGGCCAGGTAGTCGTCGGCCCCCATGTCCAGCCCGGCAATGCGTTGCTGCACCTGGTCCCGCGCGGTCACGATCAGCACCGGCGTGGCGGGGTCCGGCAGCGCAGAGCCTGCACTGCCCGGCGCCGAGCGCAGCCGCTGCAGCAGCACCCCGCCATCGGCATCGGGCAAGCCCAGGTCCAACAAGATGGCGTCAAAGCGCTCGGTGCGCAGGGCATTCCAGGCACTGGCGACATCGCCGCACACATCCACGGCGTAACCGCGTTGCTGCAGCGTGGTGCGCAGGCCGTCGGCAATGCCTGCATCGTCTTCAATCACGAGGATTCGCATGGGGGCATTGTCGCTGCACACCACGTCGGCCCCGGCGCGCCCCAACGCCAAACTTTGGCAGCGGGAGCCCCTCCACCCACTGCCATTTGCATTTTCTTGCACTTTAAGAAGCTGTTAAGGCCCCGTTCCTACAGTGCGGGCATGCTTGATACCCCCCGCTCCAGCCTGGACTACCCCGGCAACCGCACCCTGCTGGCATGGACCCTGGCCTGCTTTGCCTGCCTGATTGCCTGGGATGCCTCAGGAAAAGACCTGGCCATGGCCCAGCTTTTTGGGTCAGAAGCCGGTTTTCCGCTGCGGGAGCAGTGGTTTTTCGTGCATGTCATGCACGAAGGGGCCCGCCGGTTGGGCTGGGTGGTCGTGTTGCTGCTGGCGCTGGGGGTGTGGTGGCCCAAGGGCATCCTGCGGCAGCTTCAGTTGAGCGAGCGGCTGCAACTGGCCAGCAGCGCCTTGCTGGCCTTGGCCGTGATCAGCATTTTCAAGAACATCAGCAATACCAGCTGCCCCTGGGACCTGGCGGAGTTTGGCGGAGTGGCCCGGCACGTGTCGCACTGGGCGCTGGGCATTCTGGACGGCGGCGGCGGACGCTGCTTTCCGGCGGGCCACGCCTCGGCAGGCTTCGCGTTTTTAGGGGGCTACTTCGCGCTGCGGCGCAGGCACCCACGGGCCGCCTGGGCGTGGTTGGGCGCATCGCTGCTGGCAGGCTTCATTCTGGGTGGCGCGCAGCAGGTGCGTGGCGCCCACTTCATGAGCCACACCCTCTGGACCGCCTGGCTGTGCTGGACGGCTGGCTGGCTGTGGGACATGGCGTTCCAGGCCTGGAGACAGCACGCCGTCTTTCTCGACAGCACCCCTGCAACCCTGGGGGCTTCGCAGCACCGTGCTCACTCTTGATCAAAGCCTCTTTGAGGCCATCAACGCGGGGCCTGCAACCCCCTTGTTTCTCATTGCCCTGGCCCGCTGGGTCTCCGTCACCCTGCCCTTGCTGGTGGGTGCGGCCCTGGCGCTGTGGTGCGTGCTGGGAACTCGCGAACACCGGTGGGTGATCGCCAAGGCGTTGGTGGCCATGGCCGTCACCTGGGTCGGCGTTCACCTGCTGCGCTGGGGGGTTCCGGCGCCTCGCCCGGCCCAGTTGGGTTTGGGCATCCAGTGGCTGGAGCATGGCGCCAGGGCGGGCTTCCCGAGCATGCATGCAGCGCAGGCCTTTGCCCTGGCCACCAGCCTCGCCTTGTGCCGCATGCCCCGGTGGGCAGGGGTGGCATTTTTAGGGGCTACCGCCATCGCCTGGAGCCGCGTCTTCCTGGGCGTGCACTTTCCGCTGGATGTGCTAGCAGGCGCCACCACCGGCATCCTGGCCGCTGGCGCCACGGGCTGGCTGGTGACGCAAGCGCCGCTCAGCTGGCAACGCAGATTTTCAGCATATTCGTCCCACCCGGCGCGCCCATGGGCTCGCCGCAGGTGATGGCGTAGACATCGCCCTTTTGCACGATGTTGCGGCTCTTGAGGTGGCGCTCTGCCTGCTCCAGGGCCGTGTCGCGGTCAGCGCTGGTGTCCATCAGCAAGGGGCGCACATTGCGGTACATGGCCATCTTGCGCTGGGTGGCGATCTTGGGGGTCAGCGCATAGATCGGGATGTGGATGCGGTGGCGGCTCATCCACAGGGCCGTGGCGCCGCTGTCGGTCATGGCGACGATGGCTTTGGCCCCCAGGTGGTGGGCTGTGAACAATGCGCCCATGGCGATGGACTGGTCGATGCGGCCAAAGGTCTGGCCGGTAAAGTCTGCGTCTTGCGGGTGGTCTTCTGCGGCTTCGGCAGCGGCGCAGATGGTGGCCATCTCGATCACCGTCTCCAGCGGGAACTTGCCTGCGGCGGTTTCCGCGCTCAGCATCACAGCATCGGTGCCATCCAGCACGGCGTTGGCCACGTCACTCACCTCGGCACGGGTGGGCACGGGGTTGGTAATCATGCTTTCCATCATCTGCGTGGCGGTGATCACGACCTTGTCGAGCTGGCGCGCCATGCGGATCATTTTCTTTTGCAGTGCGGGCACGGCGGCATTGCCCACCTCCACCGCCAGGTCGCCACGCGCCACCATGATGCCGTCGCTCACGCGCAGGATGGCTTCGAGGTGCGGGATGGCTTCGGCACGCTCAATCTTGGCGATCAGGCCGGGCTTGTGGCGGTATTCGGCCGCAGCCACGTTGCACAGCTGGCGGGCCATTTCCATGTCGGTCGCGTTTTTCGGAAAGCTCACGGCCACGTAGTCGGCCTGGAAGCTCATGGCCGTGCGGATGTCTTCCATGTCCTTGGCCGTGAGGGCCGGTGCCGTGAGGCCGCCGCCTTGCTTGTTGATGCCCTTGTTGTTGGACAACTCGCCGCCCAGCTTGACGGTGGTGTGCACCTCTTCGCCACGCACGGCGTCCACCGTGAGCACGATCAGGCCGTCGTTGAGCAGCAGCAGGTCGCCCGCCTTCACGTCACGGGGCAGCTCCTTGTAGTCCAGGCCCACACCGTTGATGTCGCCCGGCTCGGTGCGCGAAGCGTCCAGCACAAACTTGGCGCCCGGCTCCAGAAACACCTTGCCTTCGGCAAACTTGCCCACGCGGATCTTGGGGCCCTGCAGGTCGGCCATGATGGCCACTTCGCGCCCGGCACGCTGGGCCGCAGCGCGCACTGTGGCGGCGCGGTCGATGTGGTCTTGCGCCTTGCCGTGGCTGAAGTTCAGCCGCACCACGTTGACGCCCGCTCGGATCATCGCCTCCAGCAATTGCGGGTCGCTGGAAGCGGGGCCCAGGGTGGCAACGATCTTGGTGGCGCGGCGAATGGCCATGGTGTGTCTCTTTCGCGTGGATGTAATCGGGTTTCAATTTTCACACGAAATCGGTTACATCCCCGTTACCAGAAAACCCTGACACGCCGCCTGGAAACTCGCCCCGGTG
Source organism: Acidovorax sp. 1608163 (assembly GCF_003669015.1). Taxonomy (NCBI): domain Bacteria; kingdom Pseudomonadati; phylum Pseudomonadota; class Betaproteobacteria; order Burkholderiales; family Comamonadaceae; genus Acidovorax; species Acidovorax sp. 1608163. The sequence continues at coordinate 302,435 of NZ_CP033069.1, read as the reverse complement.
ACGGGTCAATCGCGCATCAGCGCTTCGATCTCATCGCCATCCACCGGCACATCGCGGGTGATCAACTCGCAACCGCTGTCGGTGACCACAGCGTCGTCCTCGATGCGGATGCCGATGTTCCAGAACGCCTCTGGCACCCCTTCGGCGGGACGCACGTACAGCCCCGGCTCGATGGTCAGCACCATGCCGGGCTGCAGCACGCGGCTGGGGCGGTTGGTGATGGTCTCGCCCGAAAGCGGGTCCTTGCGCTCGCTGGTTTGCCCCACCTCGCCGGGCTCCACGTAGCTGCCGCAGTCGTGCACGTCCATGCCCAGCCAGTGGCTGGTGCGGTGCATGTAGAACTGGAAGTAGGCACGCTTTTCGATCACGTCCTGCGCGGTGCCGAACTTGTTCTTGTCGAGCAAGCCCAGGTCGAGCAGGCCCTGCGCCAGCACGGCCACCGTGGCGTCGTGCGGGTCGTTGAAGCGGGCGCCGGCCTTGGTGGCGGCAATGGCGGCCACCTGGCTTTGCAGCACCAGGTCGTACAGCGCGCGCTGCGGGCCGGTGAACTTGCCGTTGGCCGGAAAGGTGCGGGTGATGTCGCTGGCGTAGCCGTCGAGCTCGCACCCCGCGTCGATCAGCACCAGCTCGCCATCGCGCACCGGGGCCGCGTCGGCACGGTAGTGCAGCACGCAGGCATTGGCCCCGGCCGCCACGATGGAGCCATACGCGGGGTACTGTGAGCCACCCTCGCGGAAGGCGTGTAGCAGCTCGGCATCGAGGTGGTATTCGCGCACATCCTGCCCCGCGCGCAGCATGCGGGCCGAGCGCTGCATGGCACGGATGTGGGCCTGGGCGCTGATCTGGCTGGCGCGGCGCATGGTGTCCAGCTCGTGCGCGTCTTTGATAAGGCGCATTTCATCGAGCAAGGTGCAGGCATCGCTTTGCTCGGTGGGGCACAGGGCCCCGTAGCGCACACGGGCCCGCACGGCGTTGAGCCAGCCCTCCACGCGCGCGGCCAGGCCTGCATGCGTGGCAAACGGGTACCAGACGCAGCTGCGGTTTTCCAGCAGGCGGGGCAGCTGGGCGTCCAGCACGGCGGCCGACTGTGCAGCGTCCACTCCCAAGGCCTCGGGCGCGGCGGCGGGGCCCAGGCGGTAGCCGTCCCAGATCTCGCGCTCCAGGTCTTTGGGCTGGCAAAACAGCGTGCTGTGCCCCTCGGCCGTGAGCACCAGCACCGCGCCGGGCTCGGTAAAGCCGGTCAGGTAATAAAAGTAGCTGTCGTGGCGGTAGATGAAGTCGGTGTCCCGGTTGCGCGGGCGTTCGGGCGCGGTGGGAACGATGGCGATGCCGCCAGCGCCCAGCATCGAGGCGAGGCGGGCACGGCGCTGGGCGTAGATGGATTGCGTTGCATTCATGCGCACATTTTGAGCCCAACCGACACCGCCCCCGGGTTGTCGCAGAGAATCCACTCCCGTTGGTCCAGATACTCACGGCCCAAAACCTGCCGACCCCTGCTGGCAAAGTCCCTGATGCGGACGCCCGGGGCACCACGGCCTTCTTCCCATTTGCACCTATCCATGTCGAACTTTTTCCTGACGACTTTCGTGCCCGCCCTGGGGGTGGTGATCACAGCCCTCTTGCTGATCTACGGCGTTTACTACCGCTGGGTTGATGTGCCGCAGAAGTGGCTGCTCACCCCAGCGGCTGTGGCGGGGTTGGTGGTAGTGGCGGTGCTGTGCAATGGCTGGCTGGGCGTGAAGATGTACCTGTCGCAAAGCGCCCAGCAAGCCTGGCACGACAGCGCCGCCGTGCGCGCCAGCCGCGAGCGCTTTGTGCTGCCGCAAGACTTCCAGTACGGCGAGTTGCTGATCCCGGCGGGCAGCCTCGTCAACCGCACCGACCCGTTTGACCGGGGCGAACCCACCCGCCCGCTGGCCCTGCATGGCTTGGATGCGGTGCGATTCCCGCAGCCGGTGGAGGTGGCGGGCGTGCAGGTCAACGCGCTGCAAGCCCTGCCCATGCGCATGGAGTTGGCAGAGAACCAGCGCATCGGCCCGGTGTACCGCTATGACACCGCCAGCCAAAGCTGGGTGCCTAACAAGGTCGTCCCCTACATCAACTGCAAACAAGGGCAGATCGCCACCTTCCAGGTGCCGCACATCGACTACGACGTGCGCGCCGAAGTGGGCAAGGCACCACCGGACGGCCCCAATGCGCGCTTTGCGCCCAGCCAGTGGCTGTTCAAAACCTGCGAAGCCGCGCCGCCCGTCACCGTGCAGCCCGCTGCGCCAGTTGAAGGCGACACGGTGTGGGTGCTGCCCGCCCCCGTAGCTCCTACCGCCCCCGAAACCGCAGAGGGCGCCAGCGCAGCCGCCAGTGCACCGGCGTTGCCGACCCAACCAGCCGCATCGGCAGCGACCGCCGTGCCACAATCCCCCGCCGCATCCAAATGACGGTCTGGGCCACCGATGGCCCAGGCGATGTCAACGCTGAAGCTGGGCCAAACGCTCGGGCGTGCCCACATCGGTCCACCGGCCGGTGTAGAGCGATGCGCTGACGCGGCCGAGGTCCATGGCGCGGCGCAACAAGGGCGCCAAGGGCTGGGCCACGCCACCTGGGTTGCCCGGCGGGATGTCACACCACGGCAGCCCAAACAACTCGGCGCGCAGCAAGGCGATGGTGCTGTAGGTGAACCGGGGGGTGGGGTCGTCTGCAGGCAGGTTCAACGCCAGGCCTTCGGGCGAGAGGCCAAAGTCACCACGCAGATGGTGCCCAGGGTTGGGCACCAGCCACAGGTGGGCCAGGTGGTTGCTGGCCTCAAAGGCCTGCACGGCAGTGGCTTCAAACGTGAAGTCGGGCGCAAACACATCGCCCGCCGCCAGCCAGAACACCGGCCCCAATTGCGGCAGCGCACGGGCAATGCCGCCCGCCGTCTCCAGCGCCCCGCCAAAGTCCACGCCCTCGTGCGAGTATGAAATTGATAGCTGCTCGCGCTTATCCAGTGCGCCCTGGAGGCCAAAATGACTTAAAAATCGGTCGCTGATCTGCTCGCCCAGCCACGCCGTGTTGATCACTGCCTGGCGCACCCCGGCATGCGCCAGAGCCTGCAAGTGCCACTGCAGCAGCGGCTGGCCCTGCACCACCAGCAAGGGCTTGGGGCAGGTATCGGTCAGCGGGCGCATGCGCTCGCCACGGCCAGCGGCCAGCAGCATGGCGGGCACCTGGTGAGCGCCGGAGAGAGAGGAAAACTGGGGCGACAAAAGGGACTCCAAAGCGATGGGGATCAGACCACGGCAGCGCCGGGCGCAGTTGGCGATTGAGGGGCACTGGGCTCAGGGGCCAACTCGCCCCGCTGCAAGGCATGGCGCTGCACGGTGGTTGCGTCCAGCAAAGCCAGCAGCGCGTTCATCAACGCATGGGCCTTGGCGCTGTGGTCGGCGCCAAAGTTGCACACGTACACGTCCAGCGTCACGGCGGCCTGCTCGGGCCAGGTGTGCACGCACAGGTGCGACTCGGCCAGCAGCACGGTGGCCGTGACGCCGCCGGGGCCATGCACCGTGGCCGGAAAGGCATGAAACACCTGCCCCACCGCCTGCAACCCCGATGCCTGCACCGCCTCCAGACAGGCGCGCCCCAGGGCGGCGGCATCGGTCAGCCACAGCGGCGCGCAGCGGCATCCGTGAAGGTCGGCGGTGAGGTGCAATCCGTGCATGGGGCTGCACTGTAGTGCATCGACTGCCCCCAACGCGGGGTACCGACACGGTGCGCAGGGCAAGCCGAGCGAAGTGAGCGCTGCGGCCCCGGTAAAATAGGCGGTTTCCCTGATTCCACCCACCTGAACCCCAGACCCCATGGCCAACACCCAGCAATCTCAACAGATGGCAAATGCGATCCGCGCATTGGCCATGGACGCCGTTCAACAAGCCAATTCCGGCCACCCCGGCGCCCCCATGGGCATGGCCGACATGGCCGTGGGCCTGTGGGCTCGCCACCTCCAGCACAACCCCACCAACCCCCACTGGTTTGACCGCGACCGTTTCGTGCTGTCCAACGGCCACGGCTCGATGCTGATTTATGCGCTGCTGCACCTCACGGGCTACGACCTGCCCATGAGCGAGCTCAAGAACTTCCGCCAGCTGCACAGCAAGACCGCAGGCCACCCCGAAGTGGGCGTGACCCCCGGTGTGGAAACCACCACCGGCCCGCTGGGCCAGGGCATTACCAACGCTGTGGGCTTCGCGCTGGCCGAAAAGCTGCTGGCCGCTGAATTCAACCGTGACGGCCACGCCATCGTCAACCACAACACCTACACCTTCCTGGGCGACGGCTGCCTGATGGAAGGCATCAGCCAGGAAGCGATTTCTCTGGCAGGCGCCTGGAAGCTGAACAAGCTGATCGCCCTGTACGACGACAACGGCATCTCCATCGACGGCCAAGTGGCCCCCTGGTTTGCCGACAACACCGCCCTGCGCTTTGTCTCGGCCGGCTGGAACGTGATTGGCCCCATCGACGGCCACGACGCCGACAAGGTGGCCGATGCCGTTGCCGAAGCCAAGAAGCAAACCGAGCGTCCTTCGCTCATCATCTGCAAGACCCACATCGGCAAGGGCAGCCCCAACCGGGCCAACACCTCCAAGGCCCACGGCGAGCCCCTGGGCGCTGAAGAAATCAAGCTCACCCGCGAAACCCTGGGCTGGACGGCGGAGCCCTTCGCCATCCCCGAAGACGTGTACGCCGGCTGGGACGCCAAGGCCAGCGGCCAAAAGGCCGAAGCCGCCTGGAACGACCGCTTTGCCGCCTACAGCAAGGCCTTCCCCGAGCTGGCTGCTGAGTTCACCCGCCGCATGAAGGGCGACCTGCCCGCCCACTTTGCCCAAGTGGCCGTGGACACCGTGGTGGCCGCCCACACCAAGGGCGAAACCGTGGCCAGCCGCAAGGCCAGCCAGATCGCACTGGAAGCCTTCACCGCCGCCCTGCCCGAGCTGCTGGGCGGCTCGGCCGACCTGACCGGCTCCAACCTCACCAACACCAAGAGCACGCCCAACCTGCGCTTTGACCAGCAAGGCGCTGTGGTGCAGACCGAAGTGGCCGAAGGCAAGAAGATCGGTGGCCGCCACATCAACTACGGCGTGCGCGAATTCGGCATGGCCGCCATCATGAACGGCGTGGCGCTGCACGGCGGCTTCATCCCCTACGGCGGCACCTTCCTGACCTTCAGCGACTACAGCCGCAACGCCATCCGCATGGCCGCGCTGATGAAGCAGCGCGTGATCCACGTGTTCACGCACGACTCCATCGGGCTGGGTGAAGACGGCCCTACGCACCAGTCCATCGAGCACGTGGCCAGCCTGCGCCTGATCCCCAACCTGGACGTCTGGCGCCCTGCCGACACGGCCGAAACCGCCGTGGCCTGGAGCGTGGCGCTGTCCAACCGCACCAAGCCCACCGTGCTGGCCCTGTCGCGCCAAAACCTGCAACACCTCTCGGCCGTGGCCCCCAAGCGCGTGCTGGGCGACATCAGCCGTGGCGCCTACGTGCTGTCCGAGCCTGCCGACGTGGGCCTCAAGAAGAAGGCCCAGGCAGTCATCATCGCCACCGGCTCTGAAGTGCAGCTGGCCATCAAGGCCCAGCGCCTGCTGGCCGACAAGAAGATCGCCGTGCGCGTGGTCTCCATGCCCAGCACCACCACGTTCGACCGCGAAGACGCCAAGTACAAGAGCAGCGTGCTGCCCGCTGGCGTGCCCCGCGTGGCCGTGGAAATGGGCGTGAGCGACGGCTGGTGGAAATACGGCTGCGCCGCCGTGGTCGGCATCGACACCTACGGCGAATCGGCCCCTGCGCCGGTGCTGTTCAAGCACTTCGGCTTCACCGAAGAAAACGTGGCCGACACGGTGCTGGTCGCCATCGGTGCTGCACGCCTGAAGCCCGCCAAAAAGGCCCGCTGACACTCTTCCTGCCCGCTGCGCCCCGCTGCCAGCGGGCGCGGGGCGGCAGGTTTCTGATTTCGACTTTGCAACCTTGGAGAGACTACTAGCTATGACGATCAAGATTGGTATCAACGGTTTCGGCCGTATCGGCCGCAACGTGCTGCGCTCGGCCATCCAGAACTTCAGCGACATTGAAGTGGTGGGCATCAACGACCTGCTGGAGCCCGACTACCTGGCTTACATGCTGCAGTACGACTCGGTACACGGCCGCTTTGACGGCACCGTAGCTGTCGAGGGCAACACCCTGATCGTCAACGGCAAGAAGATCCGCCTGACGCAAGAGCGCGACCCCGCCAACCTGAAGTGGAACGAAGTCGGCGCCGACATCGTGATCGAATCCACCGGCCTGTTCCTGGACAAGGCCTCGGCCCAGAAGCACATCGATGCGGGCGCCAAGAAGGTGCTGCTGTCGGCCCCCTCCAAGGACGACACCCCTATGTTCGTGTTTGGCGTGAACCACACCAGCTACGCTGGCCAGGCCATCGTGTCCAACGCCTCGTGCACCACCAACTGCCTGGCCCCCGTGGCCATGGTGCTGAACAACAAGTGGGGCATCAAGCGCGGCCTGATGACCACCGTGCACGCAGCCACTGCCACGCAAAAGACCGTGGACGGCCCATCGAACAAAGACTGGCGCGGCGGCCGCGGCATTCTGGAAAACATCATCCCTTCGAGCACTGGCGCTGCCAAGGCCGTGGGCGTGGTGATCCCAGCGCTGAACAAGAAGCTGACCGGCATGTCCTTCCGCGTGCCCACCTCCGACGTGTCGGTGGTGGACTTGACGGTGGAGCTGGACAAGGCCGCCACCTACGAAGAAATCAAGGCCGAAATGAAGGCGCAGTCCGAAGGCGCACTCAAGGGCGTCTTGGGCTACACTGAAGACAAGGTAGTGGCTACTGACTTCCGTGGCGACACCCGCACCTCCATTTTCGACGCCGACGCAGGCATTGCCCTCGACGGCACGTTCGTGAAGATCGTGAGCTGGTACGACAACGAATGGGGCTATTCGAACAAGTGCCTGGAAATGGTGCGCGTGATTTCCAAGTAATTCATGCCCTGCCGAAGATTTGAGTTGAAGAAGCGATAGAGAAAACTACCACCTTTAAAGCCGGGGCTCCGTCAGGGGCTCCGGCTTTTTTTTGCCTGCACCACAGCGGGTGCAAAAGGCCCTGGGCATCGCGCCTTGCCCCGCACAACGTTGTGCCGAGGCCAGGCCCCTAGGCCTTGCTCACGGCCCTCAGGCCGCAAAGTTCTCGGTATCCACCTCGCTGGCACTTTGCGCGTTGTAGCGCCCGCCCACCACGGCCTGCGGTGTGTACAGCGCCTGCAGCCGCTCGATCACCCCGGAAGACAAATGCACCTGCGCCGCGCCCAGGTCATCGTGCAAGTGCTCTACGCTGGTGGTGCCGGGAATGGGGATGATGTGCTCGCCCTTGTGCAGCAGCCACGCAATGGCCAGCTGCGCCAGCGAGCAACCCACCTCTTGGGCAATAGCGCGGTAGCTGTCCAGCAGCTTCAGGTTGGCCGCATAGTTGTCAGGCGCAAAGCGCGGCATGCTGCGGCGGATGTCCTTGGCGTCCAGGGTCGATACGTCCGTCAAATCACCGCACAGGTAGCCACGCGCCACCGGGCTGAAGGCCACAAAGGCCACGCCCAGATCGCGGCACGCATCGAGCACAGCAATCTCAGGGTTGCGCGTCCACAGCGAGTATTCGGTTTGCAGGGCCGCTATCGGGTGCACGGCATGGGCCCGGCGCAGCGTGGCGGCAGACACTTCTGACAGACCGATGCTGCGGATCTTGCCCGCACGTACCAGGTCGGCAAGCGCGCCCACGCTGTCTTCAATGGGCACGCTCTTGTCCCAACGGTGCAGGTAATACAGGTCAATCACATCCGTCTGCAGGCGGCGCAGGCTGTCTTCACAGGTCTGGCGCAACGTGGCGGGGCGCCCGTCAATCACACGCACCAGCTTGCCATCGCCATTCACATCCACACCCTGCATGCCGCATTTGCTGGCCAGGGTGAAGCGGCTGCGGTGCGGCTTCATCACACGGCCCACCAGGGTTTCGTTGGCGCCAAAGCCGTAGAGCATGGCCGTGTCGAACAGCGTCACGCCCGCATCCAGCGCGGACAGCAGCACGCGTTCGCCCTGCTCGGCAGACACCGGCGTGCCATAGGCGTGCGAGAGGTTCATGCAGCCCAGGCCAATGGCCGAGACGGAGAAGGGTCCAAGGTTTCTTTGTTGCATGGCGTGAGCTTACGGCAAGCGCGGCAACCCAGCGGGTGGCTAGGGCTTGGGTGTGAAGGGGTGATGACCGCCAGACGCAGAGCGCAGGCCATCAAGCTATAGTGGGCAGCGGTGAAGCCTGCAGGGCTTCACGGATTTTTATACCTGCTCTTTGAGCAGTGCATCGACCGCAATGCCAAGCTGCAAGCCGCTTTCAGGAGGAAGCCGTGTCCAGAATACCCCGCGCGCCCCAGTTGATCCCGCAGGTTTTACTGTCTAAATTGCGTTAAATGGCATGAGACATCTGGCGCGCGTTCGCGGCGTTCTTAGCCGGATCCCGTCGGGAGTAGCCACGTTTCTCGCCTTCGCGCTGCTCATCGGAGGAGCCCTGGCACTTGTGCCCTTTCTACCGCCGCTCCGAGACGCTCATACTGAGTGCCGTACACGGTGTGCGCCTCGAGTGGGGAAGGTAGTCTCGGACAAAGAATACCCAATGTCTGCCCGGGGCGTGTATCGAGAGAAATGCACATGCTCCTAACCGCTGGCTTCCACTCAACATGTCAGTCAACCGGACAGCCTTCGGCGGCCGATCACTTTCATGTTAAGCCGCAAGCACGTCGCCACACCAGACCTTCAAAACTCCAAACCCCACGCAGCCCACGCCCATGCTCAAGCAACAACTTCTGCAGGCACTTGCCACCATCGACGGGCTGACGGCCGAACCCTCCCCCGTGTCGGGCGGAACAGCCCTTTTCTATCAGGGGCGCGAGTTTGCGCACTTTCACAATGACAACGAGCTTGATGTGCGACTGACCAAGAAGGTCATCCAAGCCGAGGGATTGGCTCACCCCACTGGTTCCGTTCACCACCCAACCCGCTCGCCTTCCTCACCCTGGATCGAAGTGCGCTTCAGAACAGCGAGTGAAGTGGACCGAACTGCTGAGCTGGTCAAGCTTGCTATCGGCCAGCTCTAGACCGCCTCGCTAAACCCCCACCCATTCTCCCCATTCTCCCCATTCGCCTGCGGCGTTCGCGACAAGCCTCGCCCGCCATTGCATGGACAATCTCGCCATGTCTGGCACCACTCCCTCCCACACCTCCTCCCCCCGCCCCGTGCTGATTGCCGGTGGCGGTATCGGTGGCATGGCCACGGCCCTCACCCTGCACCAGATCGGTGTGCCTTGCATCGCCTTTGAAACGGTGCCAGAGCTGCAGCCGCTGGGCGTGGGCATCAACCTGCAGCCCAACGCCGTGCGGGAGCTGCACGACCTGGGGTTTGGCAACGATGTGCTGGACACGATTGGCCTGCAGGCGCGTGAGTGGGCGCTAGTGGGGCGCAATGGGAACGAGGTGTATGCCGAGCCACGGGGCCTGGATGCGGGCTACCACTGGCCGCAGTATTCGGTGCACCGGGGGCAGCTGCAGATGATGCTGTTCAACGCCGTGCGAGAGCGCCTGGGAAACGATGCTGTGCAACTGGGGCAGCGGGTGGTGGGCTACCGGCAGGATGCGGAGGGCGTGACGGCCATCATCGAGACGCGCGATGGCGAGCGGCGCGAAGTGGCGGGCTCGCTGCTGATTGCGGCCGATGGCCTGCACTCGGCCGTGCGGGCGCAGATGCATCCCACGCAGCCGCCCATCCAGTGGGGTGGCGCCATCATGTGGAGGGGCACCACGCCGGGGGTGCCGGTGCGCACGGGCGCGTCGTTTGTGGGCGTGGGCTCACTGCGGCACCGCGTGGTGTGCTACCCCATCACACCGCCCGACCCGGCCACGGGCCTGGCCACCATCAACTGGATTGCCGAGATCACGGTGGACAACCAGGGCGGCTGGCAGCAAGGCGACTGGAACCGGCGCGTGGCGCTGGAAGAGTTCATTCACCACTTTGACGGCTGGAACTACAGCTGGCTCGACGTGCCCGCCATGCTGCGCGGCGCGAAGGACGTGTTTGAGTACCCCATGATCGACCGCGACCCGGTGCCTACCTGGGTGGACGGCCGCGTGGCGCTGCTGGGCGATGCGGCGCATGTGATGTACCCCGTGGGCTCCAACGGTGCGAGCCAGGCCATTGTGGATGCGCGCGTGCTGGGCGCTCAATTGGTCGCGCATGGCGTGGGCCCGCAGGCGCTGCGCGCCTACGACGACAAGCTGTGCAAGGACATCTCGGCGCTGGTGCTGCGCAACCGGGGCTCTGGCCCCTTTGGCCTGCTGGGGCTGGTGGACGAGCGCTGCGGCGGGGTGTTCGACCACATCGACGACGTGCTGCCGCGCGAGGAGCGCGAGGGCTTCATGGCCCGCTACAAGGCGGCGGCGGGCTTTGCGATCGAGACGCTGAATGCGGCACCGCCCACCATTGCGCCGGGGCAGCGTGTGGCCGGGGGCTGAAAGAAACCCTGGCAGCGGAGCTGGCGGCATGCAGCCCACCTGCATTTGCTATCAAATATATAGCTTCTAGCGCTTATTCAATAAGCGCTAGCAGCCTATCTAACTTGAAATCAAGCGGCGTTGAGCTGCTGCTCCAGCTGGTGCAAGACCTGGTAGCAGGCAAACACCCGGCCCACGCTGGCGTTGGGCTCGCGGCCTTCCTTGATGGCGGCGAAGAACTCGCGGTCTTGCAGCTCGATGCCGTTCATCGACACATCCACCTGGCTCACGTCGATCTTCTCGTCCTTGCCGTTGTACAGGTCGTCGTAGCGCGCCAGGTATGTGGCCGTGTCACCGATGTAGCGGAAGTACGTGCCCAGCGGGCCATCGTTGTTGAAGCTCAAGGAGAGCGTGCAGATGGCGCCATTGGCGGCCTTGAGCTGGATGCTCATGTCCATGGCAATGCCCAGCGTGGGGTGGATGGGGCCCTGCATGGCGTTGGCCTGCACGATGGGGCTGTTGGCCTGGTAGGCGAACAGGTCCACGGTGTGGGCAGCGTGGTGCCACAGCAGGTGGTCCGTCCAGCTGCGGGCCTGGCCCAGCGCGTTGGTGTTGGTACGGCGGAAGAAGTAGGTCTGCACATCCATCTGCTGGATGTTGAACTCGCCCTTCTGAATCTTGTGGTGCACAAACTGGTGGCTGGGGTTGAAGCGACGGGTGTGGCCGCACATCGCCACCAGGCCCGTCTGCTTTTGCAGGGCCACGACTTCTTCGGCGCCCTTCAAGCTATCGGCCAGCGGAATCTCGACCTGCACATGCTTGCCCGCCTTCAGGCAGGCGATGGTCTGCTCGGCGTGCATTTGCGTGGGGGTGCACAGGATGACGGCGTCCACCTCGGGCAGCGCCAGGCTGTCAGCCAGGTCGGTGGTGACGTGGCCAATGCCGTACTTGGCGGCCACCTCACGGGTCTTTTCCAGATCGCGACTGATCAGCGAGACGACTTCCACGCCGTCGATGTTTTGGATGCCGTCCAGATGCTTGATACCGAAGGCGCCAGCGCCCGCCAGGGCGACTTTGATGGTTTTGGTGGTCATGTCAGTTGTTCTCCAGAATCAGGTGGCCGACGGCCGTGTTGGATGCGGGCACATGGTAGAAGCGGTGCACCAGCTTCGGGGGCTTGCCACCGGCTACATCGGCCGTTGCGCCGCGGGCAACATCGGACATCGCACCCCGCGCGATGAGCCACATCACCAGCTCAATGCCTTCGCTTCCCGCTTCGCGCACGTAGTCGATGTGCGGAATGCTGGCGGCGGCCTCAGGGTCGTTGATGAGCTTGTCGAGGAAGTCGTTGTCGAAATCCTTGTTGATGAGCCCCGCACGCGGGCCCTGCAGTTGGTGGCTCATGCCACCCGTGCCCCAGATGTGCACATTGAGGTCTTCGTCGTAGCTCTCCACGGCCTTGCGAATCGCCTGGCCCAGGTTGTAGCAGCGGCGGCCGCTGGGCACGGGGTACTGCACCACGTTGACGGCAAACGGAATCACCGGGCAGGGCCAGGCACCCGTCTTAGGGTCTTGTGGGCCGCACATCAGCGACAACGGCACGGTGAGGCCGTGGTCCACGTCCATCTTGTTGACGATGGTGAGGTCAAAGTCCTGCTGGATGACCGACTGCGCAATGTGCGCGGCCAAGTCGGGGTGGCCCTGCACCACAGGCACGGGGCGTGGCCCCCAGCCTTCGTCGGCGGGCTGGAACTGCGCGGCCGTGCCGATGGCAAACGTGGGAATCATCTCCAGGCTGAAGGCCGTGGCGTGGTCGTTGTAGACCAGAAAAATCACGTCGGGCTTGTTGTCCTTCATCCACTGTTTGGAGAAGTCGTAGCCCGCAAACACGGGCTTCCAGTAGTCTTCTTGTGTCTTGCCCAAGTCGAGTGCGGCGCCAATGGCGGGCACGTGCGATGTGAACACGGAGGCGGTAATTTTGGCCATGGTCAAGTTCCTTTTTTGCCCGCAGCGCCCTGTGGCTGGCGGTGGGCCTGCGCGTCGCCGTCTTCGCCGATCACGCGGTTGCCCTCGGCCGAGCGGCCACCGCCGATCATCATGGCGCGGTATTCGTCTTCGGTCATGCCGGTCATGCTGCCCGCCATTTGCTGAAAGCTCTTGCCATCGGTCGCGCCGATCTTGGCCAGAAAATAGATGTTGCCGCCCAGGCGGATGCACCAGTTGAGGTCGCGCGCCAGCACGGCCTGCTTTTGCTCTTCGGTCATCGCCCACTCGTCCAGATAGGCGCGCTCGTTGGCCTTGAAGCGCTCGCGGTTCTCGGCCTTCATCAGGCTCATGCAGAACTGGTTGAGCCAGTAGCCTTTGCGGCTTTGCTCGGCATCAAAAATGGTCGTGCCGGGCACGTCCAAGTAGGGTTTATCAAGGGACATGGTGTCAGTCTTTCACAGTGACTTCTTCAGGCCAGTACAGGCGCATGGGGTTGTCCACCAGCAGCTTTTGCTGCTGCTCGGCCGTGGGCGCGATGTGCGGGATGAAGTCCACCAGCAGACCATCGTCGGGCATGTGGTCCTTGAGGTTGGGGTGCGGCCAGTCGGTGCCCCACAGCACGCGATCGGGGAACTCCTCCACCACGCGGCGGGCGAACGGGATCACATCGGTGTAGGCGTTCTGCTCGCCGTTCAGCGCCTTGGGGCCGGTCACGGAGAGGCGCTCGGGGCAGCTCACCTTGCTCCACACATTGGGGTGCTGGCGCATGAACTTGAGGAACAGCTCAAACTCTGGTCCGTCCACGGGCTTGTTCACATCAGGGCGGCCCATGTGGTCCACCACCACGGTGGTGGGCAGTGCGGTGAAAAAGTCCCACAGCTCGGGCAGGTCGACCGCCTCAAAGTAGATCACCACGTGCCAGCCGAGCTTGTGGATGCGCGCGGCAATTTCCATCAACTCGTCCTTGGGCGTGAAGTCCACCAGGCGCTTGACGAAGTTGAAGCGCACACCGCGCACACCGGCGTCGTGCATGGCTTGCAATTCATCGTCGGTGACCGAGCGCTTGACCGTGGCCACGCCACGTGCCTTGCCGCCCGAGTGGACCAGCGCATCGACCATGGCGCGGTTGTCCGCACCGTGGCAGGTGGCCTGCACCACCACGTTGCGCGCAAAGCCCAGGTGGTCGCGCAGGGCGTACAGCTGGTGCTTGCTGGCGTCGCAGGGGGTGTACTTGCGCTCGGGGGCGTAGGGAAACTCCGCGCCGGGGCCGAACACATGGCAGTGGGCGTCCACCGCACCGGCAGGCACCTTGAACTGCGGCTTGGCCGGACCGGCGTACCAGTCGAGCCAGCCTGGGGTTTTTTCAAATTGCATGGATTTGCTCACTTGCTAGGTTTGTTAAAAATCGGACCGGGCACCACGGCTGCGCACCGCACGAACGTGCTGCCGCTGGGCTCTGCCATTCCATTCAGGTTCAGGTGGCACGGGCCTTGGTCAATCGGGTTGGATGTTGGCTTCACGCACCAGCTTTTCATAGCGCTGGCGCTCCGCCTTGATCAGCGCCGCAAACATCTCGCTGCTGCCTGGGATCACTTCGCCCCCCACCTGGGTCATGCGCTCGCGCACTTCCTTGGTCTGCAGGGCTTTTTGCACCTCGGCGTGCAGCTTGGTCACCACGGCCTTGGGCGTGGCGGCCGGGGCCACCAGGCCGTACCACACCGAGGCCTCAAAGCCGGGAAAGCCCGACTCCGCCATGGTGGGCGCGTCCGGGAAGATCGCAGACCGGTTGGGGCTGAGCACCGCCAGCACCCGCAGCTTGCCGCTTTTGACATGCGGCTGCACCTCCAGGGCGTTCACCGCAATCAGCGGGACCTGCCCGCCAATCACGTCGGTGATGGCCGGCGAGCCGCCACGGTAAGGCACGTGCTGCAACTGGATGCCTGCGGTGCGCTCAAACAGCTCCAACGCCATGTGGGGCGTGGAGCCATTGCCCGGGGAGGCGAAGGAGATGCTGCCGGGCTTGTCTTTTGCGGCACGGAGCAAGGCCGCCACGTTGGCATAGGGCGCCTGGGCATTGGCGGCCAGCACCACCGGCACACGCCCGACCAGGGACACGGGGACCAGGTCGCGCTCGGCATCAAACGGTGCAGGCTGGTACAGGGCCATGTTCGCAGCCAACGCATTGGCGGCCATCAACAAGGTGTGCCCATCGGCCTCTGCCGCAATCACGGATTTGACGGCGATGTTTGTGCCCGCACCGGGCTTGTTTTCCACAATGAAAGGCTGGCCCAGGCTGGCAGAAAGCGCCTGCCCGATGGTGCGGGCCACCGCATCCACCGCCCCCCCGGCGGCATAGCCCACGACCACTTTCACGGGCTTGGTGGGGTAAGCAGCCTGCGCAAAGCCCCAGTTGGGCAGCAGCAGCGCAGCACACAGGGCTGCAGCCTGCACCACGCCACGGCGGGTGCCTTCGGTGTTCCACACGGTCATCGGGTTGTCTCCCATGGCTTCAAATTTTTGTGCAGGCACCACATCAGTCCATCTCGATCTTGGCGCGCTGGATGATGGTTTCATGGCGCGCGGATTCGCTCTGGATGTAGGCCTGCAGCTTGGCCCGGTCCAGGGTCAAGGGTTCGTAGCCAAACGAGTCGAACTTCTCTTTGACATCGGGGGTGGAAAGCGCCTCGGCAATGTCTGCACGCACCTTCTCGGCCACGGCTGGGGGCACCCCCTTGGGGCCGGCTATCGCGTTCCAGCCACTGACCTCATAGGGTGCTGCGGGGCCACCGGCCTCGGCCACGGTGGGCACATTGGGGTAAGCCGACAAACGGTAGGGCGCTGCCACCGCCACAAAGCGCACCTTGCCCGCGCGGTACAGCGGGCCAGCTGTGCCCGCCGTGCCCAGGGTGAAAGGCAGCTCGCCATTGGCCACTGCCACATACAGCTGGGTGGTTTCCTTGAAGAGCACATGCTCCATCTTGGTTCCGGTGCGCTGCTGCAGCTCCTCAATGCCCAGGTGCACGGGGTTGCCAATGGACCACGAGCCATAGTCGAGCTTGCCGGGGTTGGCCTTGGCATCGGCCACGATGTCAGCCACGGTCTTGTACTTGCTGTTGGTGGGCACCACAAAGAACATGTAGCTCTTGAACATGGTGGCCAACACGTCAAAGTCTTTGCCCGCGTCGTAGGGCAGCTTCTTGAACATGTACGGGTAGGCGGCCAGGTGCACGCTGTCGAGCTGGATCAGGTCATGCCCGTCCTTGGCCCCGCGCTTGAACGCATCGATGGCGATGAAGCCATTGCCGCCCGGCCGGTTTTCCACCACCACCGGCTTGCCCCACTTGCGCGAGAGCTTGTCGGCCAGCAGGCGCGCCACGCCGTCGGGCCCACCCCCGACCGGATAAGGCGAAATAAGCCGCACGGGCTTGGTAGGCCAGGCAGCATCTGCCGCAGCGCCTTGGGCATGCGCCGTGGTGGCGCAGGCCAGAGCCGCGGCCAGCGCCAAGCCGCCCACAAGGGCGCTGCGGCGGGTGGCTAAGGGGTGGTCGGCTTGGGGGTACATGTTCACAGCTTGTCTCCTGGTCGTGGAATCGTCGGTATTGTTTTTGCTGTCTTGAACCGGGTCAGTCGATGTAGCGCAGGCCCTTCTTTTCGAGCGGCTCGCGCATCTTGTACATGTCCAGGCCCAGCACGCCGCTGGCCAGTTTGGCGCGCTTTTCACCTTCAAAGCTCTCGCGCTTTTGCGCGGCTTCCAGCGTTTGCACCGCGCGGGCGGCGGGCACGCAGACCACGCCATCGTCATCGGCCACGATCACATCGCCGGGCGTGACGAGCATGCCAGCGCACACCACAGGAATGTTCACGGAGCCGATGGTTTCCTTGATGCAACCTTTGGACGAGATGCACTTGCTCCACACCGGGAAGTTCATCTCGTTGAGCGTGCGCACATCGCGCACCCCCGCGTCGATGATGAGTGCGCGTGCGCCACGCGCCTGGAACGATGTGGCCAGCAGGTCGCCAAAGTAGCCATCAGTGCATTCGGCGGTGATGGCAGCCACCACGATGTCGCCGGGCTGGATCTGCTCTGCGGCCACATGCATCATCCAGTTGTCGCCGGGGTGCAGCAGCGCCGTGACGGCCGTGCCGCTGACCTGCACACCCGTCTGGATGGGGCGCATGTAGGGCTTGAGCAGGCCCACGCGGCCCATGGCTTCGTGCACGGTGGCTGAGCCCAGGGCGGCCAGGCCATCGGCCGCTGTGCGGTCCGCGCGGGTGATGTTGCGGTAAACAACGCCGAGTTCGTACATGGTCACAGTCCTTTGGCTTGCAGGCGGGAGTTGAGGCGGGAGAACACGCGGCGCACGTTGCCTTCGTAGATCTGGTGCTTGTCAGCAGCGCTCAGGATCTTGGAGGCTTCGATGTAGCGCTTGGTGTCGTCGTAGTAGTGGCCGGTGGTGGGGTCGATGCCGCGCACCGCGCCGATCATTTCGCTGGCGAACAGCACGTTCTTCACCGGGATCACGGTGTTGAGCAGGTCGATGCCGGGCTGGTGGTACACGCAGGTGTCAAAGAACACGTTGTTCATCAGGTGCTCATCCAGCAGCGGCTTTTTCATCTCTTGCGCCAGGCCACGGAAACGGCCCCAGTGGTAGGGCACCGCTCCGCCGCCGTGCGGGATCAGGAACTTGAGCGTGGGGAAGTCCTTGAACAGATCGCCCTGGATGAGCTGCATGAAGGCCGTGGTGTCGGCGTTCAGGTAGTGCGCGCCTGTGGTGTGGAAGCACGCGTTGCAGCTGGTGCTCACGTGGATCATGGCGGGCAGGTCGTACTCCACCATCTTTTCGTAGATGGGGTACCAGTGCTTGTCGGTCAGTGGCGGGCTGGTCCAGTGGCCGCCAGAGGGGTCGGGGTTGAGGTTGATGCCGACGGCACCGTATTCCTTCACGCACTTTTCCAGCTCGGGGATGCAGGTGGCAGGGTCCACCCCGGGCGACTGCGGCAGCATGGCCACGGGCACGAAGTGGTCGGGGAACAGGATGGAGACGCGATGGCACAGCTCGTTGCAGATGGCAGCCCAGGTGCTGGAGACGTTGAAGTCGCCAATGTGGTGGGCCATGAAACTGGCGCGCGGGCTGAACAGCGTGATGTCGCTGCCGCGTTCTTTCATCAGCTTGAGCTGGTTGGTCTCGATGGACTCGCGCAGCTCATCGTCGCTGATCTTCAGGTCTGCCACTTTGGGCATGGCGGCGGGGTCCTTGATACCGGCGATCTGCGCATTGCGCCAGTTCTCCAGCGCCTTGGGGGCCGTGGTGTAGTGGCCGTGGCAGTCGATGATGAGGCTCATGGGTTTGCTCCTAGGAAATCGAAAATCAGTGACAACAGGGATCGCAGCGCCGTCAGTGGGCTGCCGAGCCCGCCACGGCAGACAAGGGGGCCGCTTGCGTGGGGTAGATCATTTGCTTGGCCCATACCGCAGCAGCCGCGATCAGGCCGGGGATGGCCACCACCGCAAAAATCTGCCCAAAGCCCATGTGGGCCGCCGACAGCTGGGCCACGAGGAACGAGCCCGCAATGCCACCAAAGCGGCCAATGCCCAGCATCCAGGCCACACCGGTGGCGCGGCCACTGGTGGGGTAGAAGGCCGCAGCCAGTGCAGGCATGGAAGACTGGGCCGTGTTCATCAACGTGCCCGCCACAAACACCACCACCACCAGCAGCCCCACATTGCCCAGGGCATGGCCAATGGCATAGATGACCAGTGCGGTGAGCAGGTAACCCAGGGCAATGATGCGGTCGGCGTTGAAGCGGTCCATCAGCCAGCCAAAGAACACCGCGCCCACGCCCCCCAGGGGGAACAGCGCAGACACCAGGGTGGCGGTGTGCGGCTCAATGCCGCCTTCCTTGAACAAGATGGGCATCCAGTTGATGAGCGCATAGAAGATCACCAAGCCCATGAAGTAGGTCACCCACAGCAGCAGCGAGCCCCAGCGGTAACGGGCGGACAGCACCACGCCCAGGCCGCTGGCGCCTTGGGCGGCCTGCGCCTCACCGGCCACAAAGCGCCCCACCTGCGCAGCAGAGGCAGAAATGCGCACCAGAATGGCCCGCACGCGCTCGGTGGACGCACCGTGCGCCACCAGGTAACGGGCCGATTCAGGCAACAGCAGCAACATCAGCACGCCCAGCACCAAGGGTGCCACACCGCCCAGCTCCAGCACGCTGCGCCAGCCCCATAGAGGAATCATCCACGCGGCCAAGAAGCCACCAAAGGCCGCACCGAGCGGAAAGCCGCAAAACATGGCGTTGGTCAGCAAGGCACGGCGGGGCGATGGGCAGTATTCGCTCATCAGCGTCACGGCGTTGGGCATGGCCGCGCCCAGGCCAATGCCGGTGACAAAGCGCAGCACGGTCAACTCGGTCAACCCCGGTGCAAACGCCGAAGCCAGGCAGGCTGCGCCAAACAGGAAGACGGAACCGGTCAGCAGTCGCTTGCGGCCCAGCTTGTCGGCCAAAGGGCCAGCCACCAAAGCGCCAGCGGCCAGGCCAAACAGCGCAGCGCTCAGCACGGGCGCCAGGGCGGGCTTGCTCACCCCCCACTCGGCCACCAGAGAGGGCGCGATGTAGCCGATGGCAGCGGTGTCAAAGCCGTCCAGCAGCACGACCACAAAACACAGCCCAAAAATCAGCCATTGGTAGGCTGAAAACGGGTGCGCATCAAGAAAAGTCTGGACGTCGGTGTCCTTGCCGTGTGCCTGCATTGCAAATGTCTCTGAGTTGGTTGTGATTGTTTTGAAATGGTGCGGGCCGCTTGCTCAGGCTGGGTCCATGCCCTGGCGGCGCTTGGCATCGGCGGCCTGGGGGACGCCATGAAAGCCAGCAGGGCCTGCGCCGCCGCAGGTTGGGCAGAGGCAGCGCCCACGCCTGCGCAGAAGGTGGTGGTGATCTGGATGGCGGCGGGCAGCGGGCCCACCAGGGTAATGCCGGGCACATGCAGCAGCTCGCTCAGTTGCTGAAAGCCCAGTGCCACCTCGCCGCGCGCCACCAGGGTGCCCACAGGCACGCCTGGGGGGCCTGCATAATGCGCGGCGCAATCTCTTGGGCAATGCCCCAGCGCTCAAACAGCTGGGCCAGGGCCACCCCGCTGGGGCCGGTGGAATAGCTGATGCTGGGGGCGGCCAGCACCGCTGCGCGCACGGCGTCTTCAGAGCCGATGTCTGGCACCGGCGCACCGGCCTGCACGGCCACGGCCACACCGGAATGCACCAGATCGACCTTGCTGGCCGCGCTCACATGGCCTGCCGCCACGAGCTTGTCGATGGCATCCGACGCCAGGATCACCACGTCAAAGGGCTCCCCCGCCTGCACGCGCTTGGCAGCGTCCACGCCCCCCACGGATTCGATGCCCACGCGGTCGGATGACTGCTGCGCGTACAAGGCCACCAGCTCTGCCAGCACCTGGCGGGTGGCCATGGACGAAATGCCTTTGATGTCGATAGTCATATTGTCTCCTTGAAGGCCCGGGAAAGGCATCCCGTGGCCACCGTGGCGCACACCCAGCGGTGCGCCACATCACCCCTCTACCGGAGGTGAAAACACCCGCATTGTGAACAGGGCTGCCCCGCTGCGACAGCAGTCTGCGGCACTACCAGATATATCATTCTGCAATTGGTGATGCAGAGATATGCAAAATTCTGCTAGTTTGCAGACCCCTTTTGACAAGGCAAAGGCGATGGACCTCAAGCAAATCGAGTACTTCGTGCGGGTGGCCGAGCTGGGCAGCTTCACCCGGGCATCGGTGGTGCTCAACATCGCCCAGCCTGCGCTAAGCCGGCAGGTGCGCCTGCTGGAAGTGGAGCTGCGGCAAAACCTGCTGGTACGCAATGGCCGGGGCGCCACGCCCACCGAGGCGGGCAAGGTGCTGCTGGAGCACGGGCGGGGCATCCTGCACCAGGTCGAGCGGGCCCGCGAAGAGCTGGGCCGGGTGCGCGGCGCGCTGGCCGGGCGCGTGGCCATTGGTCTGCCCAACAGCGTGGCCCGGGTGATGACGGTGCCCCTGACCCGTGCGTTTCGCCAGGTGCTGCCCGAGGCGCGGCTGTCCATCAGCGAAGGCTTGTCGGGCGCCATCCTTGAAGGACTCAACAGCGGGCACCTGGACATCGTGGTGCTCTACAACGGGCAGCCCTCGCGCGACATCGACGTGGAGCACCTGCTGGACGAGGACCTGGTGCTGGTGCGCGCCCGCCCTCCGGGTTTGTCGGAAGACCCGCCCCCCGGCCCCGTGGCCTTGAGCGAGGTGGCCGCGCTGCCGCTGGTCATCCCATCGCGCCCCAACGCCATCCGCATGCATGTCGAATCCGAAATGGCGCAGATTGGCTGCCGCCCCGAGATCGCGCTGGAGATCGATGGGGTGTCGGCCATCCTGGACCTGGTGGCCGATGGTGCGGGCAGTGCCGTGCTCTCGCGCAATGCGTTGCTCAACTCGCCGCGCCCGTCCGCTTACACCGCGCAGGCCATTGGCACGCCCCCCCTGCGCATTGCGCTGTCGCTGGCCACGAGCTTGCAAAGGCCGTCCACACAGGTGCAAAAGGCGGCGCTGGACCTGGTGCGCCAAACTGTGGCGACCGTGTTCAAAGGCTAAGCGCCTGCTGGTGGGCCCTCACACCGGCGCCAGCCCCAGCCACCACAAAAACGCACTCAGGGTAAAAAACGAGGCCACAGTGGTCACCAGCAGGGCCGCCGAGCTGATGCCTTCGTGCCCATGGCGCTGCGAAAGAATGGCGTAAATGCCCAGCATGGGCATGGCGCAGCTGAGCAAGGCTGCTGTGCGCAGCTGCGGGTCGTCCACCGGCACCAGCCAGCCCAGCACCAGCAGCATGGCCAGTGGGTGCAACACCAGCTTGCCCACGCTGATTTGCGCCACCGTGCCCAGCGTGCCCTTGATGTGCAGCCCCACGAGGCTGCCACCAATCACAAACAACGACAGCGCCCCGCTGGCCTGCGCAAACAGCTGCACCGTGCGCGACAGCGCTGCAGGCAGCGCCACACCGGCCCATGACGCCAGAATGCCTGCCGCAATGCTCAGCACCGTCGGGTTGCGCGCCAGCCCTTTGAGGCTTTGCCACAGCACCGCATGCCAGGCACCCTTGCGGCGGTCGCCCAGGTCAGACAAGACCAGCAGCACCGGGATCAACAGCAGGTTCTCCACCACCATGTTCAGCGCCAGGCTGACACTGGCCACCGAGCCCCCCAGTACCAGCAGGGCCACCGGGTACCCCACAAAACCACTGTTGGGGCACCCCATGCCCATGGCCACCATGCTGCTGAAGCTCATGGTCTGGCGCCGACCCCAGCGCATCCACGCAAAGCCCAACAGCAGCACCAGGCCACACGCCAGCGCGTAGGCCCCCAGGTACTGCAGGTTGAGCACCTCTCTGACAGGGCGCTGTGACAGCGAACTGAACAGCATGGCAGGCAAGGCCAGGTGCATGACAAATTTGCCAAAGACACGCATGTCGGCCTTGGCAAATAAGCCCCAGCGCGTCACGCCATAGCCCAGGGCAATGATCAGGTAGATGGGGCCCGTGATGGACAAAATATCAAGCACGCCAAAGATCCCTCGTTGGCCTGAAGGCACCTGCGGTATGCGGCGCGCGAAAAACAGACCAGGCCATCACGGCCTGGGCCCCACGACATGCATTGGCCATGACAAGGGTTCGATTTGGTGGCTTTTCAAGCGCTCAACCCGCTCACTGTCGAGCAATGCGCGCACGGGCGATGACGTCGCTCCAGCGGCGAATATCGGCAGCCAAGTGCTCCCCCGCCTGGGCGGGTGTGCTGCCCTGCGCATTCAGGTTCAGCTCCAGCAGGCGCTTCTTCACGTCAGGTTGCGCCAGCGCGGCGTTGACTTCGCGCGACAGCCGCTCCACCACGGGAGCAGGGGTTCTGGAGGGCACGGCCAGCCCATTCCAGGAGGTCACATTGAAGGAGGCAAAAGCGCCACCGCTTTCGCGCACCGTGGGCACCTCGGGCAGTTGCGCCGCACGCTGCGCCCCCAGCACAGCCAAAGGCCGCAGTGCCTTGGCATCAATTTGCGGCATCAAGCCCCCAGAATGTCCACCATCACGTCCACCTCGCCACCCCGCACAGCGGTGATGACGCCAGGGGTTCCGTTGAACGGCACGATCTGCGCATCCAGCCCGGCGGTGGCTTTGAACAGCTCCGCCGCCAGGTGCTGCGTGGTGCCAATCTGCGGGGTGCCCAGGTTGAGCTTGCCCGGGTGGGCACGGCCATAGGCCAGCAGATCGGCCAGGGTCTTGAAGGGGCTGCCTTCGCGGACCACCAGCGCCAGATCAAAGGTGGCCAGCAACGACACGGGCGCAAAGTCCTTGAAGGTATCGAAGGGCAGGGTATGGAACAGCGCCGCACTCACGGCCGTGCCGCTGCTCACCAGCAGCAGGGTGTGCCCGTCGGGCTCGGCACGGGCCACCAGGTCTCCGGCCACCACTCCGCCCGCGCTGGGCTTGTTCTCGATCACGATGCTTTGCCCCAGCGGGCCCGCCATCTTTTGCGCCACGGTGCGCGCCGTGATGTCTGCCGCACCGCCTGCTGCATTGGGCACCACGATGCGGATCGGACGTGAGGGAAACGGAGCCTGGGCGCGCGCACCCGAAGCCAGCGAAACGGCCAGTGTGGCCAGGCAGGTTCTGCGTGGGATCGTCATGGCGTGCCGTTACCTTGCCACACCCAGCAAGCGCGCCAGCAACTCGGGCTGCGCACTCAAGTCGTCGGCCGCCCCGGTGTGCACTACCGTGCCCCGGTCCAGCACCGCAGCGCGGTCGGAGATGGCCAGGATGGCCTGCGGATGCTGCTCCACGATGATGGCAGAGAGGCCTTCCTCGCGGGTGATGCGGCGGATGGCGCGCAGCAGCTCTTCCACGATGATGGGCGCAAGGCCTTCGAGCGGCTCGTCGAGCAGCAGCAGGCGCGGGTTGAGCACCAGCGCGCGGCCCACGGCCAGCATCTGCTGCTCGCCGCCCGATAGCTGCGTGCCCAGGTTGGTCTTGCGCTCGGCCAGGCGCGGGAACATTTCGTACACGCGCTCGGGCGTCCACTGCCGTGCAGTCGAGCCTTTGCGGCCCGGGCGCGCCACGGCCGTGAGGTTCTCGTGCACGGTGAGCGACTTGAAGATGTTGCGCTCTTGCGGCACCCAGCCGATGCCGGCGGCCGCACGTTCGTGGGACGCCAACTTGTGCAGCGCAATGCCGCCCAGGGTCACGCTACCCGCGTGCTGGCGTGTGGCCCCGGCCAGCGTGTTGATGAGCGTGGTCTTGCCCGTGCCGTTGCGGCCCAGCAGGGCCAGCGTGTCACCCTCGGGCAGGGCCAGCGAAATGCCTTGCAGCACCACGGCCTCGCCGTAGCCCGCGCTCAAACCGTCAATGTGCAACAGCTCAGACATGCGCGTCCTCCCCATGGCCAAGGTACACGGCCTTCACCTGCGCGTCGTTGGCAATGGTGTCCGGGTTGCCCTCGGTGAGCACCGTGCCGTTGACCAGCACCGTCATGCGATTGGCGAAGCTGAAAACCAGGTCCATATCGTGTTCGATCAAAAGCACTGAGACATCGGCGGGCAGGGCCGCCACGGTCTGCAGCAGCTCCTCACGCTCGCCGGCGGGCACACCGGCCACGGGTTCGTCGAGTAGCAGCACGCGTGGCTCACAGGCCAGCGCAATCGCAATCTCCAGCAGGCGGCGCTTGCCGTAGGCCAGCACGCGCGTTTCCTCGGCCATCACGGAAGTCAGGTGGAACTGCTCCAGCAATTGCTCGCAACGTTCGGTGACCGCCTTGCGCGCACCCAGCGGTTGCCACCACTTGCCGCCCAGGCCCTGGTGCTGCGACACGGTGAGCGCCAGTGTCTCCAGCGGCGTGAGCGTGTCGAACAGCTGGTTGATCTGGAAGGTGCGCACCATGCCGCGCTGCACACGCTGGTGCGGCGCAAGGCGGGTGATGTCCTGGCCTTCCAACGTGATCGAGCCTTCGGTGGGCTCCAGCACGCCGGTTAGCAGGTTGATGAGCGTGGTCTTGCCCGCACCGTTGGGGCCGATGAGCGCATGGCGTGCGCCCTTTTTCAGATTCAGCGTGACATTGTTGGTGGCGGTGATGCCGCCAAATCGCATGACGAGCCCCTGCGCGGAGAGCACGGTGGTGTTATCGGTGTTCATGCGTTTCTCCCGAACCACGTCCAGGGACGAAATAGCCGTTCGCGCCCCACCAGCACCAGCACCACGAGGAACAGGCCAATCCAGAACGTCCAGTACTGGGGCGTGACCGACGAGATCACGTCCTGCAGCAGCTTGAAGCCAATAGCGCCCAGGATGCCGCCGTAGAGCCATCCCACGCCGCCGATCACGAGGATCAACATCACATCGGCCGAGCGGTGGAACTCAAACAGATCAAGCGATGCAAAACCTGTGGTCTGCGTAAGCAAGGCGCCCGCAGCCCCGGCCAGCGCAGCGGCCAGCGTGTACACCTGCGCGAGCTTTGCAGTCACCGGGATACCGATGGCCATGGCACGCAGCCGGTTGTCGCGGATGGCCTTGAGCGTGGCCCCGAACGGCGATTGCACGATGCGCCGCGCGATGAGGAAGAACACCAGCAGCACGGTGAGCGAATACCACGCGGCCGTGCGGCCGTACAGGTCGAACTCGAACTGGCCCAGCACAGGCCCCAGCACCACACCCTGCAGGCCGTCGGCACCACCAGTCAGCCAGTCGAGCTTGTTGGCCAGCTCCAGCATCACCAAGCCCACGCCCAGCGTGACCATGAGGCGCGTGAGATCGGTGCCGCGCATGATAGTGAGCGACGCCACGGCGCCCAGCACCGTAGCCGCAGCAATGCCCACGGCCAGGCCCACCAACGGGTCAGGCATCACATGCTTGGCAAACAGCGCCGCCGCGTAGCCACCCAAACCAAAGAAGGCGGCGTGGCCCAACGAGACGATGCCGGTGTAGCCCAGGATCAGGTCCAGCGACAGGGCAAACAGCGCGACGATGGCGATCTCGTTGATGATGAGCGCGTGGCTGGGCAGGGCCAGCGGCGCCACAAAGGCCAGCAGCCACAGCACAGGCTCCCACCAACGAAAGCGGCGGGCGCGCAGCAACGACTCTGCGGTGGAGGGGGATGTTGCGGGGTTCATTGCTCGGAGTCCGACGAAGAGGGCGAATACGCCAGTGCACCCGTGGAACTGGCTTTGCCAGGCCACCGGGTGCGTCCTCCTCCCACAGGAGAGGGGGAAGACGCGAAGCGGCTCAGGGGGTGCTTCATCTATTTGCCCCCCTTGCGCACAAAGAGGCCTTGGGGGCGCCAGATGAGGATCAGGATCATGAGGCTGTACACAATGAAAGCGCCCAGCTTGGGGATGTAGTACTTGCCCGCCACGTCGGCAATGCCCAGCAGCAGCGCAGCCAGCAGCGGGCCGGTGATGGACGAGGTGCCGCCCACCGCCACCACGATCAGAAAATAGATCATGAACTTGAGCGGAAAGCTCGGGTCGAGCCCCAGCACCTCGGCGCCCAGAGCCCCCCCAGGCCAGCGAGGCCCGAGCCGAACGCAAAGGTGGACAGGAACACGATGTTCACGTTGATGCCCATGCCAGCGGCCACGCGCTGGTCGTCCACACTGGCGCGCAGGCGGCTGCCGAAGCGGGTTTTGGTGAGCACATACTGCAGGCCCACGGTGAGCGCAGCGCACACCGCGATGATGAACAGGCGGTAGTGCCCCATGCCCAGCATGAGGGCACCGCTGCCGATCTCGGTACGGCCCTTGAGCCATTCAGGCAGCTGCATGATCTGCTGCGTGGAGCCCACAAAGTAGTCCACGCTGGCCACGGCCATGAACACCAGGCCAATGGAGAACAGCACTTGGTCTAGGTGGGCCTTGTGGTACAGCGGGCGGTAAAGCGTGCGCTCCAGCACTCCGCCCAGCACGGCCGTACCGACAAAGGCGATGGGCAGGCAGACGAGGAAAGGCACATCCAGCCGCTGCATGAGCAGCACGGTGATGTAGCCCCCCGCCATGGCAAAGGCCCCGTGCGCGAGGTTGATGAAGTTCATCAGCCCCATGGTCACGGCCAGGCCTACTGCCAGGATGAACAGCAGCATGCCGTAGGCAACGCCGTCGAAAAGAATGGTCAGCATGAAATCACTTCATTGAAGACAAAAGTGCACCACCCTGCTCAGGGCTGTGGAAGTGCGACGAATCACCAAAGCCGGACGTTCAACCTGCGGCCCCCGGTTTCGACAGGCCCAGCCCGAACGGATCGAGAGGGAGCCTGCCCGTAAATACTGGCGCGGCCCAGACCAGCGGCCGCCGCGCAAGGGCCGCCCCGCCGCGCTGGCGGCTCAGGGGGGCTTATTTAGTCTTGCCGGGGTCCTTGACGTCCTTGATCACGTCGAACTCCACGTTGTACAGCTGGCCATTCACCCGCTCCACCTTGCGCAGGTAAACGTTCTGCACGATGTCGCGGGTCTGCGCGTCGATGAACACGGGGCCGCGCGGGCTCTCGAAGATCTGGCCCTTCATGGCGGCCAGCAGTGCATCACCGCCGCCCGCGCCCTTGGTGGCCTTGAGCGCTTCATAGATCACACGCATGCCGTCATATCCGCCCACGGCCATGAAGTTGGGACGCAGGCCCTTGTTGGCCTTCTCGAACGCCTCGACAAACTTCTTGTTCAGCGGCGAAGGGTGCGCGGCCGAGTAGTGGTGCGACGTGACCACGCCCAAGGCGCCATCACCCATGTCGTTCAGTTGATCGTCATCGGTCACATCGCCGGTGGCAATCAGCTTGATGCCGGCCTTGTCCATGCCGCGCTCCAGGAACTGCTTCATCACGGCCGCCCCTGCGCCCGATGGCACGAAGACGAACAGCGCATCGGGCTTGGCGTCGCGCACCTTCTGCAGGAAGGGGGCGAAGTCGGGGTTGCGCAGCGGCACGCGCAGGGCTTCGGTCACCTGGCCACCGTTGAAGGTCAGGCGCTGGTTGAAATACTTCTCGGCATCGATGCCCGGGCCGTAATCGCTGACCAGGGTCACAACCTTCTTGATGCCGTTCTTGGGTGCCCAATCGGCCAGCGCGACGGAGACCTGGGGCAGCGTGAAGCTGGTGCGCACTACATAGGGCGATGCCTCGGTGATGCTGGACGTGGCGGCGGCCATCACCACCAGTGGGGTCTTGGACTGCGTGGCCAAGGGCGCGGTGGCCATGGCCGAGGGCGTGATGCCCATGCCGGCGAGCACGTTGACCTTTTCGTTGACGACCAGCTCCTGGGCCAGGCGGCGGGTCACGTCGGGCAGGCTGGTGTCGTCCTTGATGATGAGCTGCACCTTCTTGCCCGCCACGGTGTCACCGTTTTGCGCCATGTAGAGGCGCGCGGCGGCCTCGATCTGGCGGCCAGTGGTGGCTTGTTGGCCGGTCATGGGCAGGATCAGGCCGATCTTGAACGTGCCATCTTGGGCCCAGGCGCCCGGCATGCCAGCGCCCATGATCAGGGCGGCCGCAGCCGAGGCACGCAAAAGAGTGCGTTTTTGCATCGTTGTCTCCTGTGGAAATAATCGTTGTATACAGAAAAATGCAGGCCGCAGTGTGAAACCAGTCCGGCTATTGCACAAGCGAGGTTTCCAACTTTTAGTTATCGCCAAATGCAATAGCTGCCATCTCGGCTATAGCTTGCCACGCTACATGGTCAAGGCATCGCCACGGCTGCGGCGCGCTCGCGGATCAGGTTCACACCGGGCAGGCCATTGAGGTGGGGGCTTTGCACGGCCGCCAGCAGGTTGCGCCGGGTGATGCGCGAGTGCTCTCGCATGATGGCCTCTGCGCGTGCGCCTTCGCGCCGCTCAATGGCGTCCAGCACCTGGCGGTGGTGGTCTTGGGCAATCACCAGCATGTCGCGGGCCGCGTTGGAATGGGTCTGCACCACCACAAAGGCCGAGGGCGAGGCAAACGGCAGGCTTTTGATGCGCTCTAGCTCGCGCACCACCAGGTCACTGCCCACCATGCGGGTCAGCAGGTGGTGAAACTGCGCGTTCAGCGCTACATAGCGGGCAAACCCATCGTCGTCCAATGCCTGCGGTTGCAGCACTTGGTCAATGGCGTCCAGGCACTGTGTGGCCTGGACCAGCAGCAACGCATCGGCCCCGCGCTCAGCCGCCAAGCGCGCAGCCAAACCCTCCATGGTGCCGCGCAGCTCAATGGCATCGGCCACATCGGCCTCTGAAAACGTGCGCACCGCATAGCCTCCACTGGGCAGGCCATGCAACAGGCCTTCTTGCTCCAAGCGCAGCAGGGCCTCACGGATGGGGGTGCGCGACACCCCCAGCCTCTCCACCAGCGCCAGCTCTGCAATGCGGGCGCCTCCAGGCAGGTCCCCCGCCAAGATCATTTCGCGCAACCGCAACTGCGCACGCACCGCCTGCGAGGCCCCAGCGCCTGTCGAAGGGTGTGCAGAGGAAAGGTCTGATGGATTCATTGGGGTTTGCATACAAAGTCGCACTGAACGCCATCAATGTATACACAAAAACCTCCAAAACCATCTACCCGCACTTTGAAGTTCATACAAAACAACAACTTACGATGTATGCCAAATTGCAATAACAGCCAGATCGTATTTTTCTGTATACATAAAATCCAACACTTTGCACAATGCCATCGCTGACACAGGGCCTTCCGCCTTGGGCGAAAGCGGCATTCAGACCGCAGGCCCCGCCCCCCGAACAAGGAGACAAACACGATGTTCCCCAAAAACGCCTGGTACGTGGTCTGCACGCCCGACGAGATCGCCGACAAACCCCTGGGCCGCACCATTTGCGGCGAAAAGATGGTGCTCTACCGCCCTGCCCCCGACCAGGTCGCGGCGCTGGACGATTTTTGCCCCCACCGGGGTGCCCCCCTATCGCTGGGCAAGGTGTGCGATGGCCACCTGCAGTGCGGCTACCACGGCCTCAGGGTCGACTGCACGGGCAAGTCGGTCTCCATGCCCGGCCAGCGGGTGCAGGCCTTTCCCAAGGCGCGCAGCTTTGCGGTGGTCGAGCGCTATGGCTTCATCTGGGTGTGGCCGGGCGATGCCGCCCTGGCCGACCCGGCCACCATCCACCACCTGCCCTGGGCCAACAACCCCGCATGGGCCTACGGCGGCGGGCTGTACCACATTGCCTGCGACTACCGCCTCATGATCGACAACCTGATGGACCTGACGCACGAGACCTATGTGCACTCCACCAGCATCGGCCAAAAGGAAATTGACGAGGTGCCCTGCAAGACCCGCGTGGAGGGCGACGAGGTGATCACCAGCCGCTTCATGGAGGGCATTGAAGCCCCGCCGTTCTGGAAGATGGCCCTGCGCATGAATGGCCTGCCCGACGACCAGCCCGTGGACCGCTGGCAGATCTGCCACTTCACACCGCCCAGCCATGTGCTGATCGAGGTCGGCGTCGCACTGGCAGGCCATGGCGGCTACGATGCGCCCGCTGACAAGAAGGCGTCCAGCATCGTGGTGGACTTCATCACGCCCGAGACCGAAACCTCGATCCACTACTTCTGGGGCATGGCGCGCAACTTCAAGCCGCAAGACCCATCGCTGACGACCCAGATTCGCGACGGCCAAGGCAAAATCTTTGCCGAGGACCAGGAGATGCTGGAGCTGCAGCAAGAGAACCTGTTGCGCTACCCTGACCGCAAGCTGCTCATGCTCAACATCGACTCGGGCGGTGTGCAGTCGCGGCGCATTCTGGACCGCTTGCTCGCCGCCGAGCAGACCCTCAAGGAAACCGCATGACCGCCCAGGAAACCTTGCTCGTTCGCGTCACCCAAAAGCAGGCCGAGGCCGAAGGCATCACCAGCTTTGAGCTGGCCCGCGCCGACGGCGCACCGCTGCCGCCGTTCAGCGCAGGCTCGCACATCGATGTGCACCTGCCCGCCAGCGCGGGCGGCCTGGTGCGGCAGTATTCGCTGTGCAACGCATCGCACGAGCAGCACCGCTACCGCATAGCCGTGCTGCGCGACGCCGCCTCGCGCGGCGGCTCGGTGGGCATGCACGATGCCGTGCACGAGGGCGATCTCATCACCATCAGCACACCCCGCAACCTGTTTGCGCTGCACCCCGCGCCGCACACGCTGCTGGTGGCTGGGGGCATTGGCGTCACCCCCCTGATGTGCATGGCAGACCGGCTGCAGCGCACCGGGGCCAGCTATGCGCTGCACTACTGCACCCGCTCGCCCGAGCGCACGGCCTTTGCCAACGAACTGGCGGCATCGCCCATGGCGCCGCACGTGCACTTTTACGCCGACAGTGGCGGGCACAAGCTGGACGCCCTGGCGCTGCTGGCCGATGCACCGGCGGGCACGCGCCTGTATGTGTGCGGCCCGGCAGGATTCATCGAACATGTGGTCAACACCGCCAAGAACCTGGCGTGGCCGCAAGACCACATCCACCTCGAATACTTTGCCGCCCCCGAGCAAGACACGTCGGCAGACCAAACCTTTGAAGTGCGCCTGGCCAGCACCGGCAAGACCTACACCGTTGCGAAAGACACCTCGGTGGTGCACGCCCTGCGCGTGCACGGCGTGGACATCATGACCGCGTGCGAACAAGGGGTGTGCGGCACCTGCATCACCCGCGTGCTGGAGGGCGAGGTGGAGCACCGCGACATGTATCTGACCGAAGAAGAGCGCGCCAGCAACGAGCAGTTCCTGCCCTGCTGCTCACGCGCGCGCAGCAAGCTGCTGGTGCTGGATTTGTAAGCCCTGCGCAGCGATCGGTGAACAGGCACTCTAGTGCGAGGTGCCTTCGCTGCGCGAGATCTTGTTCCACACGTTGTACTTGCCCACGGGCTTGCTCATGGGCAGGCGCTTGACCTCTTTGAAGGTCTGCGCGTCGTACACCACCACGGCGCCGTCCATCTCCCACACGCTGGCCAGGGCGTAGCGACCGTCCTTGGTGAACTCGATGTGCGCCAGCGTCTTGCCCGGCTCCCGCACCTGGGCCACCACTGCCAGCGTGCGCTTGTCGATGATGGTGAGCGTGTCTTTTGCGCTGGGGCTCATCATGGAATCGGTCCAGGCATAGGGCGTCTTCTCATGGCTGCGCATGAAGAAGCCGGGGCCGGGCGTGGCAATGGTGCGCACAGGCTTCCAGGTCTTCATGTCCACCACGTCGATGGCGCCCCCTTGCAGATTGGGACTGGCCAGCACGGTGGTGCCGTTCCAGGCAAAGGTGATGCCCGAGCCCAGGTGCGGCATGCCGGCAATGGGCAGGTCGGCCACCTTGCGACGGATGTCCAGGTTCACCACCTGGGCGGTGGCGCCAGGGGCCGCCGCCGCTGGGGCTGCTGCATCAGGCTTGCTAGAAGCGCCAGCGCCTTCTGCCTGCCGTGGGCGCGTGGCGCCCAGCACGTAGGTGTAGGTCTGGTCAAAGAAGAAGTCGTCCAGCGGCTCCTCCAGCGCTGTGCGCCGCACGCCTTGGAAGCCCGGCTTGGCAATCGACTCGCCCATGCGGTAGTCGTGCACATAGCCGTCGTGGATGGGCGCGGCCGCCGGGTCGTACGAAATCTCCCACAGCTCGGGCACGTCCTTGAGGGCCACCACAAAGCTGCGGCGCGGCGTGGCGTCGTACACCGCTGATACGCGTGATGCCTGCTTGCCGTCCAGCGTGGTGGCGGGGTAGTTGCGCACCAGGTTCAGGTCGGCATCGAACAGCACCACATTGCGCGGCAGGTAGTTGGCGGCCATCACCCAGCGCCCGTCGCCGCTCACGGCCACGTTGCGCATGTTCAGGCCCGCACGCACCTCGGCCACCACACGCAGGCGCCACAGGTCGTACTTGGTGATCCAGCCATCGCGCGAGCCAAAGAACACATAACGCCCATCGGGCGTGAACTTGGGGCCGCCATGCAACGCGTAGCGACTGGCAAAGCGGGTGATGACTTCGAGCTTGTCGCCATCGAGCACCGACACATGGTGGTCGCCCCCTTCCACCACCACGAACAGGTTCATGGGGTCGGCAGACCACACCGGCTTGGCGGGCTCATCGGCTGGCGCGGGGGTGACCACGCGGGACGCACGGATGTCCTCGTTGCCCCAGGTGGGCGCAACGGGCGCTGGGCTGCGCACCCACTGCGCCAGTGCCTGGATTTCGGCGGCGCTCAGCGTGGCGGCAAACGCGGGCATCTGCGTGGCGGGGCGGCCCTGGCCGATGACGCGCAGCACCTCGGCCGGGCGTACGCGCTCCAGGCTCTCGGGCAGCAGGGCCGGGCCCATGGCACCCGTGCGCTGCGGGGCGTGGCACACAGCGCAGTGCTGCTGGTACAGGGCCGGTGCATTGGGCAGATTGGCCGTAGCGGCCGTAGCAACCGCGTTAGCGCTGGGCGCGGGGGCTTGCGCCCATGCAGCACCAGCGGCTGCCCACACGCCCGTGGCGGCGGCAAGGCACAGCGCGATCCAGCGCGCGGTGCGGGCAAAGCGGTCACTGCGCATGGCTCACCTCCATGAAATGCACGGGGTGCTGGGCCACTGGCACAGCCACGGCCAGGTGCTCGGTGCCGGTCTCTTCATCGCTCAGGTAGCAGCCGGGGTCAGGCGCCCAGGCATTGCCGGTGAGCTGCTGCGCACGCACCCGGGTGTTGCCGCCACACAGGCTGAAGTATTGGCACGCCGCGCAACGCCCTTCCACCGGCCGTGGGTGGGCCTTGAGGCCCGCCATCAGCGGATCGCTGGTGTCCGCCCATATGGCAGAAAACGGCCGCTCGCGCACGCTGCCCAGGTCGTGGTGCCACCACATGGTGTCGGGGTGCACGTGGCCCAGGTTGTCGATGTTGGCCACGTTGACCCCGCTGGCGTTACCGCCCCAGGCCTGCAGGCGCTCGCGCAAGGGGGCCTGCCAGCGCGGCAAGCGCTGCTGCACCCACTGCAGCAGGTAGGCACCGTCGGCGTCGTTGTTGCCCGTCACGTAGTCTTCGTCACGCCCGTCCAGCGCGGCTTGCCAGGCGCGCTCAAACAGCAAGTCCAGCGCCTCGCGCGTGGCGGTGAAGTGCGCGTCCTTGCCCCGGTGGATGTTGCCGCGCCCCGCGTAGTTGAGGTGCGAGAAGTAGAACTTCTGCGCGCCCTCCTCGCGCATCAGCGCCAGCAAGGCGGGCAAGTCGTGCGCGTTCATCGAGGTCATCGTGAAGCGCAGGCCCACCTTCA
Source organism: Acidovorax sp. 1608163 (assembly GCF_003669015.1). Lineage (NCBI taxonomy): Bacteria > Pseudomonadati > Pseudomonadota > Betaproteobacteria > Burkholderiales > Comamonadaceae > Acidovorax > Acidovorax sp. 1608163. Next base: position 268,657 of record NZ_CP033069.1, on the reverse strand, counting down.
CGCCGCGTGCGTCCAGGTGGCGCACGGCGGCCAGGCTGCGGTCAAACGCACCGTCGAGGCGGCGGAACTTGTCGTGCGTGGGCTTGAGGCCATCGAGGCTGATGCCCACATAGTCAAAGCCTGCGGCGGCCACGCGGTCGGCCATGGGCTCGTCGATGAGCGTGCCATTGGTCGACAGGCCCACATAAAAACCCATGGCGCGCGCACGCGCCGCAATGTCGAACAGGTCCGGGCGCATCAGCGGCTCGCCGCCCGAGAGGATCAGCACCGGCACGCTGTAGGCACGCAAATCGTCCATCACGGTGAACACCTCCTCGGTGCTCAGCTCGCCTGCGTAGTCGTGGTCGGCCGACAGGGCGTAGCAGTGCTTGCAGGTGAGGTTGCAGCGGCGAATCAGGTTCCAGATGACCACCGGGCCGGGGGCCTTGCGGCCTTGCGTGCCCCGGCGCAAAGAGGGCACAGGGTATTGGCCCGTGGCTTCGGCCTGGGCCAGCTCGCGCATGTATTGGCTAATGCGAAACATGGTTAGTCTTCCTTCAGGCGCAGGCCTGTCTTCTTGAGCACTGCACTGGAATACAGAATGTCGTGCTGGCGGCAGTGCGGCCCCAGCAGTTGGGCGAGGTCGGCGGCCTGCTCGGCCACTTCATCGCGGCTGCGCCCATGCAGCATGGCGAACAGGTTGTAGGGCCACACGGGCAGGCTGCGGGGGCGCAAGTAGCAGTGGCTCACACCCGGCAGCAGCGCCACCTGCTGGGCCAGCGCGTCCACCTGCTCATCGGCCACGTCCCACACGCTCATGCCGTTGGCGGTAAAGCCCAGCCGGTAGTGGTGGGGCACAGCACCGATGCGGCGCACCAGACCGGTGTGCAATAGCTCACCCAGCCGCTGGCGCACGCGCTCACCGCTCACGCCCAGGGCAGCGCCCACAGCGTCGTAGGGGCGGGGCACCAGGGGCAGACCGGCCTGGGTGGCGGCGATCAGCGCCCGGTCAAACGCATCCAGCGCCATGGGGCACCTCCTGCGGTGTTGGCAGCGCTTCACCGGGCGGCAGCAGCGGCAGGCGCAGCTCCACGCGGTATTCACGCTCCTTGGGAAAGGCATGGACCTTCAAGCCCGTGGTGTCTTCAATGCGCTGCAGCACCTGAGTCGCCTGCGCGGGCGACTCGGCTGCCACCACAAACCACATGTTCAGGGCGTGTTCGCGCCGGTAGTTGTGGGCCACCTCGGGCAGGGCGTTGACCTGCACGGCCACCACGTCAAACTGCGCCTCGGGGGCCGACAAAGCGGCCAGCACAAACTGCCCGCCCGCGCGCTCGATCTGGAACAGCGGGCCAAAGCGGCTGAGGTAGCCATCACCCAGCAAACGCTGCAGACGCTGCAGCACATCCTGCTCGGAGGTGCCCAGAGCCTGCGCCACGGCGGCATAGGGCTCGTCCACCAGCGGAAAGCCGCCGTGCAAGTAGGCCATCAAACGCAGGTCGTCAATGGACGGCATCGGCCACCCCCTGCACAACACCCTGCGGCGCCACCGGGGTGGCAGACCCAAAGCGGCGCCCCCCCGTTTGCTTGAAGCGGCGGCGCGAGAACAGCACCGCGCGCGGCACGGCGGCCAGCCCACTGCGCTCCAGCGCGCTGGCCAGCACCTGCTCCACCGCCTGGCGGTGGGCGCCATGCACCATGAAATACAGGTTGTACGGCCAGCCCGTGGCACGGGCACGGCGGTAGGCCAGGGTCACCCCCGGCTGGGCGGCCAGGGCGCGGCCTGCGGCATCCACCTGGGCATCGGGCACGTCCAGCACCGTCATGGCGTTGGCGGCAAAGCCCAGTTCGTGGTGCCGCACCACCACGCCAAAGCGGCTGAGCACGCCGGTGTGCACCCACTGCTGCAGGCGCGCCTGCACCTGTGCGGCGGTGGTGCCCAGGGCCTGCGCCCATGCGGCGTAGGGCTGCTCCACCAGGGGCAAACCCGCCTCGGCCAGCGCGGCCAGGGGCCAATCGGCATCGGCCAACACTGCCGTGGCCGCAGCGCGCGGGCCATGGGGGGCTTGTGAGGCGGGCAGCGCAGCGCAGCCCACAGCCACAGGGCCAATGCACGGCCCCGCTGTCAGGCCAGTCGCCAAGTCAAAGGCCAGGTCAATGCGGTAGGGCTGCAGCATGGGCAGGCGCAGTGCGCTCAGGCCCGTGGCAGCTTCCAGCGCCACCATCGCCTGCTCTACCTGGGCATCGCTGGCGCCGGTCAGCACAAACCACAGGTTGTAGGCGTTTTCGCGCTCGTAGTTGTGGTTGACGCCAGAGTGCGCCGAGACCACAGCGGCCACGGCTTCCAGCCGGTCGGGCGGCACGGCCATGGCGGCCAGCACCGAGGCACCGCCGCTGCCCGGCGCAAACACGGCGCCAATGCGGCTGAGGGCGCCCTCTTGCGCGAGCTGCCGGTATGCCTGCAGCACCTGGGCGCTGGGCATGTCCAGGGCCGCGCCCACCACGGCAAACGGTTCATCACACAGCGGAAAGCCGCGCTGCCAGGCGTTGAGAAGCGACAGCCGCTGCGCTGGGCTGGGATAGGGACTAGGGCTTGGGCTGGCCAGGGACGGCGCAGCAGGGTCGGGCACGGCTTGCATGTCAGAACCCCATGCGCTGTGCACGCGCCGTGAAGAAGATGCCACTGGGCGCATCCACCGCCAGCGTGGCCAGGGTCTGGCGCGTGGCGGTGTCGATGACGCGCACCAGGTGGTCGTCGCGGCAGCTGATCCACACCGCGTCGCCGCGCGGCGTGAACTCCATGTGCAGCACCGCTTTGCCGGGGCGCAGCGTGTCCACCACGCGCTGGCTGGGGGTGTCGATGACCTGCACCTGGTCGTAATCGGGCACGGCAAAGTTCACCCACATCTGGCGGCCATCGGGCCGGGCCATCACGAACACCGGTTGCCCGGCCACCGGGATGCGGCCCACCTCTTGCCAGGTGGTGGTGTCCACCACCAGCACCTCGTGGCGGCCAATGGCGGGCAGGTAGGCATGGCGCCCGGCCACGGCCCAGCCGCGCAGGTGCGGCATCTTGTACACCGGCAAGGGTTGCTGGCCCCGGCCATAGCCCGCCAGAATGCGCCGCACCACGGGCTTGGGCTCCCACAGGTCCACCATGGCCAGCCCGTCTTCGCCAAACAGGCCTGCGATGTAGTAGCGCCCGTCGGGGGTGACCAGCGCGTCGTACGGCTGGCGGCCAATGCCTTCGAGCGTGTGCACGCGCGGGTGGGCCGGGTCGGCGCAGTCGGCAATGCAAATGGCGTCGGCATCGAACAGGCTGTAGGCAAAGCGGCGCTGGGGCAAGTCCACCAGGCCCACCACGCGCGAACGCTGCCCAGTGCCGTAGGTGGCGGGCAGATCGGCCAGCAGGGCCAAGGTTTTCGCGTCAAACACCTTCACGCCGCCGGGCACGTAGTTTTGTGCCGCCACCAGCGTGCCATCGGCGCTGATGGCGCCGCCAATGGAGTTGCCCGCCTGCATCACCCGGTGCACCGTGCGCTCGCGCAGCAGGTCCACCTGCGTGAGGCCGCCATCGCGCCCGAACACATAGGCATAGCGCCCATCGCGCGAGAACACCACCGAGGCGTGCGACAGATCGCCCAGCCCGGTCACCTCGCCCAGCAAGGTGCGCTGGCTGGTGTTGACCACCGTGATGGCGCCCCGTGCGCGCTGGATGACCACGCCCAGATCGCCCGTGCCGCGCAGGGTGTCGGCGGTGGGCGCCGCACCATCGGCCAGGGCCGCGCAGCCGCTGGCCCACAGGGGAGAGGCCGCCACCGCAGCGCTGGTCGCCAAGGACAGCCAGCCGCGCCGGTGCATGGCAGGAAGGGGAATCGGGTTCATCGAGCGGGTCTCCGGGGTTCTTCAGGAAAGCCATCGGCCAGTTGCTGCGCCACCCACTGGGCTTCGTCCTGGGTGAGCATGGCGCTCCAGCCCGGCATGGGAGTGCCAGGGCGGCCGCCGTAGATGGTGGAAGCCATGGACAGCAGGGGCTTGCCCTCCAGCGCCTGGGGCGTGAGGGCCGGGCCCAGCCCGCCCGTCAGGCGCATGCCGTGGCACGAGCCGCAGTCTTGCCGCACCATGCGCACCAGCGCGCCCTGGCGCTCGGGGCTGGGGGCGGCGGGGGCAGGTTGCGCGACAGCCATGCCTGCCAGCCCCAGGCCGGCACACCAGGCCAGACAGGCGGCGCCCAGGCGCGCACGCACCGGGCTGGCCTGCGGGGAGAGGGGGTTGTGTGTCATGTCTTCACCGTGGGTGAGCGTGGGCGGCGTGGCATGCGCAAGACAAGTGCTTGCCCTGCGCCGGTCGTCACCGCCAATGAACGCATCGTCTCGCGGCTTGCAAGCGCCGACCTTGAACTAAGTCAAGGTCGGGCGGTGCATTGCGTTTAAACATCGGGCCTGTTCCCATCACACAACGAGATCCACGATGAGCCCGATGAACGACGCGACCGGCACCGCCGCAGACAGGGCCTGCGCGGCCCAAAGCCCATGCCCGCAGGCGGGTCATGTCACGCTGGTAGGCGCGGGCCCCGGCGACCCGGATCTGCTCACCCGCAAGGCCTACCGCGCGCTGCAAAGCGCCACCCTGGTGCTGTACGACCACCTGGTCGGCCCCGCCGTGCTGGACTGCATCGCCCCCGGTGCCGAGCGCATCTACGTGGGCAAGGAGTCCTCGCGCCACACTCTGCCGCAAGAGCAGATCATTGAACTGATGGTGCGCCTGGCCCAAAGCGGCCGCAGCCTGGTGCGCCTGAAGGGCGGCGACGGCTACATCTTTGGGCGCGGCGGCGAAGAAGTGCAGGCCCTGGCGCAAGCGGGCATTGGCTTTGACGTGGTGCCGGGCATCACGGCGGCGCAGGGCGCAGGGGCCTCGGTAGGCATCCCACTGACGCACCGCGACCACGCCTGCACCCTGGTGTTTGCCACCGGCCACCTGCGCGAAGACCGCACCGTGGGGCTGGACTGGGAACTGCTGGCCCGCCCCCGCCAAACCGTGGTGATTTACATGGGTGTGGGTGCCCTGCCCGCCATCTGCAGCCAGCTCATCGCCCACGGCCTGCCCGCCGACACACCCGCTGCCGTGGTGGAAAACGCCACGCTGCCCACCGAGCGCTGCCTGGCCGCCACCCTGGCCACCCTGCCCGCACTGGCCGTGGCCGAGAAGGTGCAGCCCCCGGCCCTCATCATGGTGGGCCAGGTGGTGCAGCTGCACGCGCTGCTGGCGCACCCCGGCATCGCCTTGCAAGCCCAGCCTGCCGCAGCAGAGGCCGCCCGCCAGGCGCCGGAGCTGGTCACTGCCTGATCGGGTCAAACGCTATTTTTTATATAGCTGCTAGCGCTTATTCAACAAGCGCTAGAGGCCATTTTCATGCCTAACCAGGCCCTGCTGGGCCTGCGGGTGCTGCGCCACGTCCATCGCCCCACGGGCTGGTAGGCCGGGCCTAAGAACCTGTTCAAGATCTTTTGAGCAGCAGAGCCAAGAATGCCAGATGGACGAACTGCAAGCTGGTGTTCAGCAACCTCTCGCAGTTCTTCCACAACCGCCTGTTCTTCTCCAACCAGGCAAAGCTGCGCTCCACCACCCAACGCTGGGGCATCACCTTGAACGTATGCAGTTCACTGCGCTTGGCGATCTGTGCCACGACGTGTCCGCCCAGAATGTCTTGGACGCCCTGGGCAAACGGCCGGCCCACATAGCCGCTGTCACACAACAGGGCTTGCACCCGGCTCAAAGCAGGTTTGCAGCGCTGCAGTGCCTGCAAAGCCCCTTTGCGGTCCGTCACCTCTGCCGTCGTCACCGCAACGGCGTGCGGCAGCCCTAGCGTGTCCACTGCAATATGGCGCTTGATTCCCGAGACTTTCTTGCCCGCGTCATAGCCCTTGCTGCCCGCCGTTTCCGTGTTCTTCACGCTCTGCGCGTCCACGATCAAGAACGTGCTTGAGGCGTTGCGCCCCAGTTTCTCTCGGGCCGCGCCAACCTGATTTTTTTAAAGCCTGCTCCAGCAGGCTGCCTCCCTCACGCGGCTCGCTCCAGATGGCAAAGTACGCATGCACCGTGCGCCACTTGGGAAAGTCACTGGGCAACGCCCGCCACTGGCAACCGGTGCGCAGCAAATAGAGCACTGCGCAGAACACCTCATACAGATCAACACTGCGTGGGCGCGTACTCTTGCGGGCACTCTCCAGCAAGGCACGGATGGGTTCAAATTGCTCGGGGCTAATGTCGCTGGGGTACTTGGCTCTCATGGAGCACGCAGCTTAGCTTCAGTCACAGTCAGCCTGCTATCAGTACCTCATCGGGAAAAGATTTTGAACAGGTTCTAAGAACCTGTTCAAAGTTTTTTTGGAGTTGCACAAGTGGCTCGCCGGGATGGGCTGCTAGGCGCAGCGCGCAGCCAATAGCCCGTGCTATTGGCAAGCGTTGCAACAACGCAGACCGCCCGGCAAGCCACTTACCCGCAGGGTTGGAGTGAAATCGGGCGATTGGACGCCCCGGCTGCTTGCATGGGCACGAGCCCATGCGGCGCATCCGAGCCATCCACTCATCCCGATTGCACTCCAATGCAATCTCCCAAAAGACTTTGAACAGGTTCTCAGATGCGGCAACGGAAGCCGACGCTCTCCTACACCGCCACGGGCAGCGCGGTGCTACAACCGTGGCTGGCCTGTGCGCCCCCTCGCCAGCGCACCTTCAGTACCACCCCGCTATGCCCGACGCCCCCCGCCTCAAAATCGGCCTGTCCGCCTGCTTCCAGCACGCCGACCCCACCCGCCCCCTGTTCACCAATAAGACGCTGCAGTACGTCGAGCAATCCATCGCGCACTGGATCATGTCGTCCGGCGCCATCGTCGTGATGGTGCCCTGCCCCACGGGCGAGACCGCACGAGGCGACGTGACCCTGCAGCACTATGCGGAGTGGCTGGATGGCGTGGTGATGCACGGCGGCGCCGACGTGTGGCCCGGCAACTATGGCGAAGAACCTCTGCGTGAAGAATGGGTGGGCGACCGCGTGCGCGACATCTACGACCTAGCCCTGGTCAAAGCCTTTGCCGAAGTGGGCAAACCCATCTTTGGCGTGTGCCGGGGCCTGCAGCTCATCAACGTGGCCTTTGGCGGCGCTCTGTACCAGGACATCGAAACCCAGCACCCCGGCGCACGGCAGCACCGCAACGCCACCACCTACGACCAGCACTTCCACGACATCCAGATCGTTCCCGGCTCGCGCCTGGCCCAGCTCTACCCCGAGGCGCCCCGTGCGCGGGTGAACAGCATCCACCACCAGGGCATCAAGCGTGTGGCCCCCGAGTTTGAGGTCGAAGCCCTGAGCGAACCCGACGGCGTGCCCGAAGCCATCCGCCTCAAGCCCGCCCCCGGGCGCGGCTACATCGCGGCCACCCAGTGGCACCCGGAGTTTCATAAAAAAGGCTCGGACACGCTGGACGACACGGCCATCCTGCAGGACTTTTTGGCGGCCTGTGTGGAGGCACGCAAGCACCCGGTGCGGCCGGGCAAGCCGGTGGGACTCAAGGACCGGGCGACGCGGTTGCTGAAAACGGCGCTGCGCAAGGACCGCCAGCGCGTCGAAGAAGGTCACTGAAGCGGCGCTCAGCGGCCTATCAACGGCACTGCTCAAGCACCTCTTTTTCGGTTTTGACCTCGACGCCTTTGCAGAAATAGAACGGCACTGCGCAATGCAGGTATTTGCGTCCCACATCTTTGGATACGGCCATGCTGGACACGATGGCCGGTGTCGAAGACATCTGGGCCGCAGTACAAGCATCGGCCCGCTTGCCCACCTCACGCAAGCAGTCGTCGTGCGACAGGTTGAAACGTTTTCGCGCATCGGCACATTGCTGCAAAGCGACCTCCCGCCAGAGGTTGAGCATCTCGGTGCGCGGAACCGGGTTCGATTCCACTGTTTTCAGACTGTAAGGTGCTTGCGCATGCGCAACTGGTAGCGCGCCCCACAGCGCGATGGCCAACATTGCGGCCATTCGGTTTTTGACGTTCATCATTCCCTCCCTACTCCCCTGCCTAAAGGTCACTAATTCGTTGGCCAACGATTGTGAAGGCCCGCGCCCACAGCCGCCGCAACACCCCCATGCGTCAACTGGATACCTGCAACACCGGCCCCACCCCCCCCTCCACCTCGGCCCTCAGCCACCGATGCGCCGCATCCTGCTGATACCGCGCATGCCAGATCAAATACATCGGCATGGCCGGGCACACCACAGGCACGGACGCGCTGGCCAGGCCTGCCAGGGCGGTACGGGCCAGCAGCGACGGGGCCGTGGTGAGCAGCGCGGTGCCGCGCACAAACGCGGGTAGCGCCGCAAAGCCCGGCACGCGCACGGCGAAGCGGCGGCGCACGCCACGGGCCTGCAGTTGGCGGTCCAGGTCCAGCCCACGGTGCGCTTCATACGCCACGGTGGCGTGGTCGGCGGCCAGGTAGGCGGCCTCGGTGGCGGGGGCGCTGCGCACGCTGGCGTCGTAGAACACGCGGTACTGGTCTTCAAACAAACGCTTTTGCACGATGTCCGTGCCGTCCGGCGGGCGGGGGCTGATGACGAGCTGGCACGCGTCCGAGCGCAGCAGTTCGGCGCTGGGCGCGCCGCTGGGCAGGATGCGCAGCATGACGCCCGGTGCAGCGCTGCGCAGTCGCGCGGCCAGCGCGGGCAGCAGCAAATCGCGCTGGAAGTCGTTGGCGGCGATGGTCAGCTCGGTCTGCCAGGCGCGCGGGTCAAAGTCGGCCCCTTGGGCAAACAGCTGCATCTGGTGCAGCATGTCGCGCGCGGGCTGGGCCAGGGCCTCGGCGCGTGCGGTAGGCACGATGCCGCGCCCGCGCTTCACAAACAGCGGGTCGCCGGTGATGGCGCGCAGCTTGTCGAGCAAATGGCTCACCGCCGACTGGGTGACGCCCAGGCGCTCGGCCGCCGCCGTGATGCTGCCCGTCTCTAGCACCGCCAGCAGCAGTTTCAGCAGGTGCCCGTCCAGCTGTGATCCATCGAATTTGCTCATGCATTCGATGATCTTTTCCCCCTTCATCTTTGGCAATGGCGCCTTGACACTGCGCTGACTTACATCAAGACCTGGAGACACCATGCCTTCCAAACAGCCCCCGATTCCCGGCACCACGCCGTTCGACGGCGACCAGGCCCGCAAGGGCTATGCGCTGAACAAGATGTGCTTTTCATTCAACGACGAGGCCAACCGCAAGGCCTTTGTGGCCGATGAAGAGGCGTACATGCGCAAGTACGGCCTGAACGAGCAGCAGGCCGCCGCCATCCGCGCCAAGAACGTGCTGCAGCTCATCGCCGCAGGCGGCAACGCCTACTACCTGGCCAAGTTCGCGGGCATCTTCAAGCTGGACATGCAGGACATCGGCGCGCAGCAGACGGGCATGACCAAAGACGAATTCAAGGCGATGCTCGTGGCCGCAGGAAAAGACTAAGCCCCCACGCTCCCCACTGCGTGTGGTTCGCTGCCCCCCAGGGGGGCCTCAGGCGGCTTGGGGCGGCCCGGCGCCGCCTGAAGCAACACATGCCACAACAACCTTCATCAGGAAAATAACATGGCACAACTCATCGGCGGCCTCGGCACCTCGCACATCCCGGCCATTGGCAACGCCATCCACAAGGGCCTGCAAAACGAGCCTTACTGGAAGCCCTTCTTCGACGGCTTTCCGCCCATCCGCCAATGGCTGGGCGAGAAGCAGCCCGACGTGGTGGTGATGTTCTACAACGACCACGGCCTGAACTTCTTCCTCGACAAGATGCCCACCTTTGCCGTGGGCGCAGCGGCGCAATACAACAACGCCGACGAGGGCTGGGGCATCCCCACGCTGCCGCCCTTCCCGGGCGAGGTGGACCTGTCGTGGCACCTCATCAACACGCTGATCGACCAGGAATTTGACGTGACCACCTGCCAGGAAATGCTGGTGGACCACGCCTGCACGCTGCCGCTCAAGCTCTTCTGGCCCGAGGGCGATTGCCCCGTGACGGTGGTGCCGGTGTGCATCAACACCGTGCAGTTCCCGCTGCCCTCAGCCAAGCGCTGCTACGCGCTGGGCAAGGCGGTTGGGCAGGCCATCCAAAGCTGGGACAGCCACAAGAAGGTGGCAGTGATTGCCTCCGGCGGCCTCAGCCACCAGCTTGACGGCGAGCGCGCAGGCTTCATCAATAAGGCGTTTGACCTGCAGTTCATCGAAAGCCTGACCACCAACCCCGAATGGGCCACGCAGTTCAGCGTGCACGAGCTTGTGGAAAAGACCGGCACCCAGGGCGTGGAACTGCTGATGTGGCTGGCCATGCGCGGGGCCCTCGCCACCGCCAGCGCGGGCGTGCGGCGGGTGCACAGCAACTATCACATCCCTATCTCCAACACGGCCACCGCTGTGATGGCGCTGGAGGCGGTGTAACGCAGCGGTGTAGGTCGGGTTAGCACAATGGGCGTAACCCGACAGGGACCGGCGGGAGCGATGGTGTCGGGTTACGCTGCGCTAACCCGACCTACGATTTAGCACTTTTTTGGCCTCTAGCGCCTTTCCATAAAGCGCTGGCAGCTATCAATTTTGAACCATCACGCCCCCGGGACTTTTACCCCAGGGCTGGTGCCGAGCCTCCAAATACTGTAAATTTATCCAGTGAATTTACAGTCCAAACTCGCCATCCTGGCCGACGCCGCCAAGTACGACGCCTCTTGTGCATCCAGCGGCGCTGCGCCGCGCAACTCGGTGGGCGGGCGCGGCATGGGGTCCACCGAAGGCATGGGCATCTGCCACAGCTACGCGCCGGACGGGCGCTGCATCTCGCTGCTCAAGATTCTTCTCACCAACTTCTGCCAGTACGACTGCCTGTACTGCGTGAACCGCGTGACCAGCAACGTGCCCCGGGCGCGCTTCACGGTCGATGAAGTGGTGCAGCTCACGCTGGACTTTTACCGCCGCAACTGCATCGAGGGGCTGTTCCTGTCCAGCGGCATCATCCAGAGCCCCGACTACACGATGGAGCAGGTGGTGGAGGTGGCCCGCGTGCTGCGCGAAGAGCACGACTTTCGCGGCTACATCCACCTCAAGACCATTCCCGATGCAGCGCCGGAGCTGATGGAGCGCGCAGGCCGCTATGCGGACCGCCTGTCCATCAACATCGAGCTGCCCACGGCCGAAGGCCTCACGGCCCTGGCGCCCGAAAAGGACAGCGCCGCCATCGACCGCTCCATGGCCCGCATGGCCGTGCACATTGGCGAATCGCGCGCCGCGCGCAAAGAGCAGGCTGCACAGGCCATCGTGTCGATGCCGCAATCGCGCACCACGCGCCGGGCCAGCGTGCCGCACTTTGCGCCCGGCGGGCAAAGCACGCAGATGATCGTGGGGGCGGATGCGACCAACGACCGCACCATCCTCGCCACCAGCGCGCGCCTGTACGGCGTGCACCGGCTGCGGCGCGTGTACTACTCAGCCTTCAGCCCCATTCCCGACGCAGCCCGCGCCCTACCGCTGGCCGCACCGCCCACGGTGCGCGAGCACCGGCTCTACCAGGCCGACTGGCTGATGCGCTTTTACGGATTTACCCACGACGAGATCGTGCCGCCCAGCCAAGGCAAGTCCGGCAGCCAGGCCGGCATGCTGGCACTCGATGTGGACCCCAAGCTGGCCTGGGCACTGGCGCACCGCGAGCGCTTTCCGGTCAACCTCAACACCGCCCCGCGCGAACTGCTTCTGCGCGTGCCCGGGTTTGGTGTGCAGACGGTGGACCGCCTGCTGGCCGCGCGCCGCGTGCGCCGCCTGCGGCATGCGGACTTGGCGCGGCTGCATGTACCGCTCAAGAAAGTGCTGCCCTTTGTGGAGGCGGCCGACTACCGCCCCGGGCGTGCGCTGGACGCTGCCGACCTCGCCGCGCAGTTGACGCCGCCGCCGGTGCAGCGCAGCCTGTTTTGAGCGCGAGAGCCCCGCATGCAGCGCCACACCGTCACGCTGGACCACCCCACCGACTGGCCCGGCTTTCGCCAAGCGGCACGCGCCCTGGTGCAAGCCAACGTGCCTCCGCAGGCTGTGGACTGGCGCTGCCAAGCCGATGCGGCAAGCGACCTGTTTGCGCCCGAGCCTCACAGCCACAACGTCCTGCCACCACCAAGCCCCGATGCGCCCGCGCTGCGCGTACCGCCCGACTTTGTGCACCTGTGCGAGCAGCTCATCCTGCACCGCGACCCCGCCCGCTTCCCGCTGATGTACCGCCTGCTGTGGCGCATGGCGCAGGGCGGCAATGAAGCCGAAGCCGCGCGGCACGACCCGCTGGACGCGGACCGCATGCTGGCCCACCACATGGTCCGCGCCGTAGCACGCGACAAACACAAGATGCACGCGTTTGTGCGCTTTCGCCCCGTGACCCAGCCCGATGGCGAGACCCTGCACATGGCCTGGTTCGAGCCCGACCACTACATCACCGAGGCCAACGCGGGCTTCTTCATCCGCCGCTTCACGCAGATGCGCTGGGCCATCCTCACGCCCGACGCCAGCGTGCGCTGGGACGGCCAGCAGCTGCACACCGGCCCCGGCGCGCAGCGCAGTGACGCGCCACCGCCCGACGCAGGCGAGGCGCTGTGGCTCACCTACTACCGCCACATCTTCAACCCCGCGCGGCTCAAGCTGGGCATGATGAAAAAAGAGATGCCCACGCGCTACTGGCACAACCTGCCCGAGGCCGCGCTCATCACCGAGCTGGCGCAGACGGCGCACGAGCGCAGCGCGCAGATGGTGGCAGCAGAGCCCACCACGCCGCGCAAGATGATTGCGCCGCTCAAGCGCCCAATACCCGTGGAGCCGGAATGAGTCGGCCTCTCCGCACATGAAACCCCATTCGGGCTGAGCCTGTCGAAGCCTTGCGCGGCGCTTCGACAGGCTCAGCGTGAACGGTTCAAGTGGGTGGGCGCCGCCCCTGAACGCCCGAGGCCTGACGCATCGCACTGAACTGCGGCGCGGGCTGCGCCACCGTCCACCGCCAGGGCAGTGCCTGCGCGCGCCACACGCCACCCAGCACCAACAACCGCAGCACGCGCTGCGCGCCGGGCCATGGGGCGCGCTCGGCCTCGCCCCACAGCAGCTCGGCGCGGGCGGCCACGTGCAGCAGGCCGCCATCGTCGTAGTCCACCCACAAGAGTCCGGCCAGCGGGTGCTGCGCGAGGTTGCCCAGGGTATTGAAGAACAGGTTGCCGGGGTAGTCGGGCAGCCACAGCTCCAGGCCCTGGGGCGTGTGCTTCACCTGCACAAAGCCGGGCTCGCCACCCCGGTGGGACATGTCCACGCCCTCGCCCCGCTTCACACCGGGTCGGGCGGCCGAGGCACTGGCGATGAACAGCGTGTCGCTGCGCGCAATGAGGGCCAGCGCGGCGGCATCCAGCGACGGGCCCAGCGGCTGGGCAGGTTGCGGTGGCGTGACGGCGGCGCGCAGGCCCGGTGCGCGGGCCTGGATGTACTTGGGGCAGTTGCCAAAGCTCTGCGCCACCGTGATCGACAGGCCCTGCTGCGCGCCCCAGCGCACCACATGGCCGTTCATGCGGTTGCGGCGGCGCGTGTGCGGCTCCAGCCCCAGCACGCCCACGGGTGCGCCGGTGCCGTGCGCGGCCAACGCCGCCATCACTGGGTCAACGGGGTCAGCGGGGTCGGCCGGGTCGGCCGGGTCGATGGCCGCGGCAATGTCCATGCGCTGCGCGTGGGGCGTGTGCACAAAGCCGGGCGGGCCCGCCAGCATGGTGGCCCAGGGCTGGCCCTGCGCGTCGAGTGCGCCCAGCAGCAGCGTGGGTAGCTTTTCGAACAGGTCGCGGTGCTGGTCGGGCATGTGGTCGCGCACCACCACCTCGCCCACGGCGGCCATGCGCTCGCGCACGCCTGCGCGGGCCTGCAGCGCCTGCTCGCCGGCGTGCCAGGCGCTGGGTGCGGGGCCTTCGCTGCCGCCCGTGGGCAGGGCGGTCATGCGGCCTCCGCAGGCTGGGGAGTCACACCGCTGAGGTGGTCCAGCAACGGCACATAGCCGGGCAGCGCCTGCACGCGCGCCACCCAGGCGGCGATGCGCGGGTAAGCGGTGGGCAGCGGCAGGCCTGCCAGATGGGCCTGCGAGGTGTAGCTGACCATGGCCACATCGGCCAGGCTGGGCGTGGCGCCGCCCAGCAGCCAGTCGCGCCCCCGCAGCTCGGCTTCCATGAAGTCCAGCAGCCGTCGGCCTTGGGCCTGGGCGACCTCGTTGATGGGCTTGCCCGTCAACGTCGCAAAGCGCGGCCCACCAATGCCCGCCGCTAGAAAGCCTGCCGCCAGGCTGAGCCAGCGCTGCAGCTGCGCCTGGCCCACGGGGTCTTGCGGCATCCATGCACTGCCGGGCGCGTAGCGCTGCACTAGGTAGACCAGGATGGCGTTGCTGTCGCTCAGCACCACGTCGCCATCCACCAGCACGGGCACCTGGCCCAGCGGGTTGAGTGCACGGTGCGCGGGCAATTGGTGCTCGCCCTCCAGCAGGTTCACCTCCACCAGCCGATGCGGCAGGCCGAGCAGGGACAGCAGCAGCTCCACACGATGGCAGTGGCCAGAAATGGCCGTGCGGTGCAGCGTGAGCGGGGCGGCAGGAAGGTGGGTAGCGGCCATGGGGTGCGTCCTTGTCAAAACAGATTGTGTGAAGGACTCGACCTTATCTATTGCACTTGGCGGCGTGAATAGCGATAGTGCGGCTTTCAGAATTTCGAGAGACGCAACAATGGACCACCTCGACACCCTGCGCTGCTTTGTGACCGTGGCCGATGCGGGCGGCTTTGCCGTGGCGGGGCGGCGGCTGGGCTGCTCGGCAGCGGCCGTCACGCGCGCCATTGCGGCGCTGGAGGCGCGGCTCGGTGTGCTGCTGTTTCAGCGCAGCACGCGTTGGGTGCGGCTGACGGAGGCCGGCGAGCGCTTTCTGGCCGACTGCCGCCCCATCCTGAGCGACTTGGCCGAGGCCGAGCAGACCGCCAGCGGCGCGCAGGTGCAGCCGCAGGGGCTGCTGTCCATCACCGCGCCGCAGATGTTCGGCATCCAGCATGTGGCGCCCATCGTGTTGGGCTTTTTGCAGGCCCAGCCGCGCGTGCAGGCGCGCACACTGTTTGTGAACCGGCTGGTGCACCTGCTGGAAGAAGACATGGATGTGGCCTTGCGCATTGCCCACCTGCCGGATTCGGGCCTCACCGCCCTGCCCGTGGGCGTGCTGCGGCGGCTGGTGGTGGCCTCGCCCGACTACCTGGCACGCCACGGCGAGCCGCAGCACCCGCAGGACCTGGCGCAGCACCGGGCGATTGCGTTCTCGTTCGATGCCCGCGCCGCTGCGCCCTGGAAGTTTGGCGACGGGCTGGTGGGTCAGCCGCAGATCGCGTGGATCAGCAATGCGAACGAGGTGGACATTGCCGCCGCCGAGGCGGGCCTGGGCCTCACGCGCTGCCTGGCCTACCAGGCGGCAGCCAGCCTGCGCGCGGGGCGGCTGCGCATTGTGCTGGCCGGGTTTGAGCCCCCGCCGGTGCCCGTGCACATCGTCTACCCCGCCGGGCGGCGCGCCCCCGCCAAGGTGCGGGCGTTTGTGGAATTTGCGCGCGAGCGGCTGGCGGCCGAGCCGGTGCTACAGGGCAAAGGCTTGACCCGAAAGGGGCGCTGAGTTTTATGCCATTTGGCCGAAAACGCTTACCAATCAAGCGCCAGCAGCTATCAATAGATGAGCAATCTATCGGACCTCTTTGCCACTGAAAAATGCCAGAAGCTCGTTACAACGGCGCTGCCGATCATCGAGGGGCAAGGACGCCAATGTCAGCGCATTCATGCGCGCAAAGGACTGAATGCTGGGGCGGGTCCCACCGGTCATGCCCCGCTCTGCAACTATCGCAGCGCCCTCGGCCAGTGCGGCTGCATGGGCGGCTCGCCAAGCCTGGAACGCACGCCCAAAATCTGAGCCCATGCCGACCGATGGGCTTGCGCAGATGTCGAGCTTGGCCTCGGCCTCCACACTTTGGAGGTAGAGGATCAGTGCTGGGTCGGCAGCGCCAGCCATGGGCTAGCCCTTGATCGGGCTGGTAAACCAGATCGCCGCCACCGCAATCACCAACACCACGCCGCCCAGCACGGCAGACGCCACACGGCCGGGCGCGGGGTTGAATTCGAAGTGGAGCATCGCAGACAGCGTGTCGGCCACCACATCGGCCGCACGCTCGCGCAGGAGGAAGCCCAGCACGCCAAAAATGGCGCCGCCGTACTGCACCCAGTGGCGCAGCAGCGGGTCCATACCCGGGCCTCGGTAGCGCACGGAATGCGCCACGCCATACAGCCACCAACCCGCCACGCCGATGAGGGCGCCAAAGAACAGGCCGATCAGCGCATAGCCCAGGCGGTCCAATAACCCTTGCACGGCGGGGCGGCCCGATCAGTGCTGGTGCCCGTGGGCGCCGTGCACGTGGCGGTGGGCGATTTCTTCGGCGCTGGCAGCGCGCACGGCCGTGACCTTGCAGCTGAACTTGAGCGCTTCGCCCGCCAAGGGGTGGTTGCCGTCCAGGTGCACTTCAGGGCCTTTGATCTTGACCACGTTGAACACGGCGGGCTGGCCGTCAGCGCCCACGCCCTGCAGTTGGCCGCCCACCTTCACGCCGGGCGGGAACTCGCTCTTGGGGATGGTGCGCACCAGGCTTTCATCGCGGGCGCCAAAGGCGTCTTCCACGGCCAGGTCGATGTTGGCGGTGAAACCCACGGCCTGACCTTCCAGCGCGGCTTCGACCTTGGGGAAGATGTTTTCATAGCCACCGTGCAGATAGGCCAGGCTGCCAGAGTCGAGCGGCTTGCCTTGGGGCGTGGTCACCTTGTAGGTGATGGTGACTGCGGAGTCTTTGGTGATGGTCGTCATGCGGTGTGCGCCTTGGGCTCGGTTGCGGGGGTGTGCAGCCGGGGGCCACACACCAGTGAAATCAAAGCGCGCATTGTCCACGACGCAGCGCCCCCACCAGCGCCCCGCCCCACCCACCAGAGCGAGGCTCAGCGGGTAAGCGTGGCTTAGCCTGCGGCGGCGCCGGGCACCTCGTCCTCAGACTGACCCGGGTAGCGCGCAAACCGGCGCGCCTCAGGCCCGTGCACCGGGTCGCTCTCGGGCCAGGGCCAGCCGCCAAACTGGGTGCGGCGGTAGTCCTGCATGGCCTGCATGATTTCCTGCTGCGTGTTCATCACAAACGGGCCGTACTGCGCCACGGGCTCGCCAATGGGGCGGCCTTGCAGCAGCAGGCATTCCACCGCCGTGGAGCCGGTGTTGACCAGCTCCCAGGCTTGCCCGGCCACGATCTCCAGTGCGGCGTGGCCAGCCAGGGCCTGCGCGCCCACGGTGAGGCCGTTGCCCACAAAGTAGTACAGCATCCGGCGCGTGCCCTGGCCGGTGGCGGCGGGCAACGTCCAGCGTGCGCCGGGCTCCAGGTGCAGCGTCCAGATGGCCACGTCCGCATCGGGCTGCGAGGCCCAGGATTCGGGCGGCGGGCTCAACGGGGCATCGGCGCCTGGCAATGCACCAGCCACCACGGTGACGGTGGTCAGGCGGCCTTCAGCGTCACGGTGTTGCAGGCGCGGGATGCGCTCGTTCCAGAGCATGGTGAAGTGCGGCTCCACCATCTTGTTCTTCGCGGGCAGGTTCAGCCAGATCTGGAAGAGTTCGAGCGGATTGGGCTCGGTGGCGTTGAGCAGCGGGAACATCTCAGAGTGCTGGATGCCCTTGCCCGCCGTAACCCACTGCACATCGCCCCCGCCAAAACGCGCGGCCGCGCCCAGCGAGTCGGCATGGTCGATGAGCCCCTTGCGCACCAGCGTCACCGTCTCAAAGCCCCGGTGCGGGTGGCCCGGGAAGCCGGGCACGGTGTCGCCGTGGTACATGCTCCAGCCGTCCTTGCGGCTGAAGTCGCTGCCCATCTGGCGCCCTTCCAGCGACACGGCGGGCGCAAACGCGCCGTCGCCAGCGGGGTAGGCGTCGTCGTGGTAGGCGCAGAAGAGAAACGGGTCCATCGTGGGCCACAGCGGGCCCAGGGGCTGGGTTTGCAGCACGGGGCTGCTGGCGGCAGTGGATGGGGCAGTGGGGGCGGACGACATGCTGGCTCCTTATGAAATGCGCCGCCCCTGTCGGGCGGCACGCAGGGTGAATATGGGGCCCGCGCGCCCCAGCACTAGTGCGGCCGCTGGAACAATGCGCCCTGCGAACAGGACAGTGCCCACTGCCATCAGCCCTCTGCGCGATCAGCGCACGCCCTGCTGCGTGGCCAAAGCGCGCAAAGGCGCGTCGTTGAAAATCCACAGCCCCCAGTGGCCCTCCACCGTGGCCAGGTCGGCCTCGCTGCCGGGTTTGATCCAGGCCAGCCGGCTTTGCGCGCCGGGCAACTCGATGGGCGGGATGTGGGCCGCCTCGAGGCCGATGGGTTTGGCCCAGCCACCCCCCAAAGCAAAGCGGTGGGTGTGCCACGCATCGGCGCGGCCCAGCAAGGCGGAGTGGACCAGCAAGGGCTCGATGACAAAGGCCAGCGCTGCCATCCACAGCACCGCAGCAAAGGCCAGGGCGGGCTTGGACAAGGGCACGGCAGGCTGCTGCGTGGGCGCTGGAACTGGGTGCGAGGCCCGATAGCGCCGCCACGCTGGCCACGCCGCCGCCCACAGGGCCAAGGTCCCCAGGGCCCAAGCGGCGCGCGCACCCCAGCTGGGCGTAGCGTGCAGGTGGACATTCGGGGCCGCCACCATCAAAGCCAGGCCCGTGACAAACACCACGGCGGCTGCCCCAAAGAGCATCAACACCTCAGGCTGGCGATTCAGATCGGTGCCGATGGAGTTTGGTATGCCGGGCCACGGCAAGGCGACGTCCGGCAGGGGTGCGTATTGCTGCAGCGCGCGCACCAAACGCAACTCTGCAAACGCTCGCGCCAATCGGGTTTGGTTGTCGGCCCCCGCCCAGGGCTGCGACAACAACCAAGAGCTGCGTATGGACTTGAGCTGCGGGCGTGGTGGATCGCTAGGCCGAAACCAGAACGCGGGCTGCAGCACACGTTCGCGACCTCTGCCCAGTTGCAGCACGATCACGGTCCGCGCCATCGGGCTGACGTTCCCATTCCAAACATCCATGCGACGCGCAGTGATACCGCGCACCTCACTCCAGTCAATCTGCCAGTTCTGCCCAAACAGGTGGTGCAAGCCCAGCGGCAGTCGGTGCTCTTGCCGCAAGCCTTGCGGGGTGATGTAGAGCCGGAGGTGGCGATTCCACAGCCAACGCGCCCCCAAGAAAACCATGGCCCCAATCACGTAGATCAAAAACAGCCATGGTGTTTCTCTTTCCGACATTTTCTGCATGAGGGCTGCCCCCATGGCCCGCCAGCCTTCCCAGCCCATGTGGGCCAAGTTGGGAAGCGTGCGCAGCAGAGTCCACGCCACAAAAGCCGTCGCCACCGCAGCCATCCCGCCCAACACCAGCCATTGCACGCGCAGGCTGACGACGGGCACTTCATGTGATGTAGCGTGGCGATACACCAGCATCTCTTCGCTCTGGCGGTTTCGCTCTTCAAAGAGATCGGTGGGCAGCACAGGCGCTAGGGCGTTTTCAGTCGGCATGGATGGGAGCAGAGGAGGACAAGGCCGAAGGATTATCTGGCGCTGCCTCCGGCCAAACCCCAAGGGTTGCGTTACAAGGTATTTCAGCCGCCCAGGCCTGAACCCGCCCCTCCAGCCGCCGTGTGCCCTAAGGCGCTGTGGGTACCAACTTGCCTGCGGTTTGCGCAGGTGCGGCCCTAACCCACGGTAGCCGGCACCCACCCAACATGCAATCCATTTCAGCCTCTAGCGCAGTCTCCACAAGCGCTAGCAGCTACACATTCAATAGCAAATCACCACTTGCCAGCGCAACACTCACCCCACGCGCCGGTAGCTGGCGCGCATGAAGGTGTTCCAGCGGCCGTCCGGCTGCAGGCCTGCGGAGGTGAGGGTGCGCTCTTGCGGGCTCAGCACGGTGATGGTGTCGCGGTAGCGTGTGGTGCTGCCGTCGCCCGTGAAGCTGGGGCCTTCGGTCTCCAGCGTCAGCACGCGCTGGTCGGCGTCGAGCGTGCCGCTGTACACAAACATGTGCGCCATCATCGAGCCCACCCAGCTGCCGCGAAACACCTGCTGCGCAGGGTCGTAGCCCAAGGTCATCAGCATGCGGGCCTCACCGCCGCCGGGCATGGTGCCGGTGCCTTCGCACAGCACCCAGTAGTCGCCCAGCGCCCGCACCTGCTCGGTGCCAGTGCCGCGCTCAGGGGGTTGGCCGGGGCCCATGTCGGCCTCGGAGGTACAGGTCCAATCGCCCAACAACTGGTGCAGCCAGCGGTGCAGGGCATGGGGTTCTGGATTCATCATCAATGGGTCTCCTGGTGGGGTGGATGGCGGCGCGTTTGCACACCGCCCGTCGCTCGCTCCGTCATTCAGTCACTCTGTGGCTCAGTCGCGGTCTGGCGCACCGAGCGGAAAGTAGTGGCGGTAAGGTCGCCCACCCTCCACCGCGCGTGCAAACGAAGGGCGTGCCAGCAGCCGGGCACGGTACGCGCGCAGCTGCGGGTAGGTAGCGGCGATGGGGTGCGTCCAGTCGGCATAGAACAGCGAGGGGGCTGCTGCGCAGTCGGCCAGCGAAAAGTGGTCCCCTGCAGCCCAGGTCCGCCCAGCCCATGCGCCCTCCAGCCAGGCATAGGCCTTGTCCAACTTGTCGGCCGCCCAGGCCACGCCTTCTGAGCGGCGCTCGGGGTCGCCGGTCAACGCGGCATTCACCGCGTGCTGCACGGGGGCCATCACATGCAGGTCAAAGAAGCGGTCCATGAACCGCACCTCCAGCGCCGCCTTGGGGTCGAGCGGAATCAACGGCACCGGCCCCGGGTGCGCAAGCTGCAGGTGCTCGATCACGATGCTGCTTTCCACCACCGTGCGGTCACCATCCACCAGCACCGGAAACTTGGCAAGCGGCCAGCGGCGCAGCCAGTCGGGGGCATGGTTGTCCGGCGCTGCGGGGTCGAGGTTGCGCAGCTCAAAGGGTGTCCCGTTCTCGTAGAGCGCGGTCAGCACCTTCTGGGTGTAGGAAGAAAACGGGTGGCCGTAGAGGGCGAGGATGGCAGCGCCTGCGGGGGTGGACGCCAGCGCGCTCATGCGGGCACCACCACCATCCAGCTGACGCCGAACTTGTCGGCCACCATGCCAAAGGCGGGTGAGAAGAACGTCTTGGACAGCGGCATCTGCACCTGCCCACCCTCGGCCAGTGCGTTGAACAGGCGCTGCGCCTCGGCCTCGCTGGCCGGGCTCAGCGCCAGCGAGATGCCCTGGAACGTGGGCTTGCCCGAGCCCATGCCGTCGGACGCCATCAGCACCGTCTCGCCCACCGTGAAGGCGGCGTGCATCACCATCTCGGGCGTGGGGCCGGGGCCAGGGCCTTCGCTGCAGCCCTGCCCGGCGGCGGGCTCGGGGTTGTCCTTGTAGCGCATCAGCATGGTCACCTGCGCGCCCAGCGCGCTGCGGTAGAAGTCCAGGGCCTCTTCACAGCGGCCTTCAAACATCAGATAGGGCTCAACTCTCATGGGATCTCCTGCGGGATGGAACGGACGGAGTGGCAACGGTGCAAACGTCATTGTGAACACCGTCCACAAACAATAGCAAAGATAATGGACAGTGTCCACATCCAAGCTGTCCATGACCGTAACCCCCCGCAACAAAGCCGCCACATCCAGTGAGCCCACCGCACGCACCACCTACCGCCACGGCGACCTGCACCGTGCGCTGCTGGACGCAGGCATCGAACTGGCGCGCCAGGGCGGCCCGGATGCGGTGGTGCTGCGCGAGGCCACACGCCGCGCGGGTGTGGCGCCCAATGCGGCGTACCGCCATTTCGCCAACCGGGACGACTTGCTGGGTGCCGTGCGCGCTGCTGCCGTGGCCGCCGCCGCGCGGTCCATGGAGACCGAACTGACCCAGGTGCCCACCACCGGCACGCCCACAGAGCAGGCCCATGCCAAGGTGCGCGCCGTGGGCGCAGGCTACCTGCGGTTTGCGCACGCCGAGACAGGGCTCTTTCGCACCGCCTTCGGTGGCCGCTTCACGGTGCAGCAAAACCCAGACCCCGCCATGGGCGGCGCCACAGGACTCAACCCCTTCCAGCACCTGAGCGCCGCGCTGGACGACCTGGTGGCCGCTGGCGCCCTACCGCCCGCGCGCCGCCCCGGCGCCGAATACCTGGCCTGGTCCACGGTGCATGGCATGGCGCTGCTGGCCATCGACGGGCCGCTGCGTAGCACGCCCCAGCAGATGCTGGACCAGCTGGGCCAGCGACTGCTGGACATGGTGGAACGAGGGCTCTGAGAACCTGTTCAAAGTCTTTTTTGGAGATTGCATTGGAGTGCAATCGGGATGAGTGAATGCTTCGGGTGCGCCGCATGGGCTTGTGCCCATACAAGCAGCCGGGGCGTCCAATCGCCCGATTTCACTCCAACCCTTCGGGCAAGCGCCTTGCCGGGCGCCCGGCAAGGCGCTTGTGCAACTCTAAAAAGACTTTGAACAGGTTCTGAGCCCCCGCGCATGCGCTGGGCCAAGTCCAGGAGCCTGTTGACGATATTCCAGGAGTCACACAACGGTCTTTGTGGACAAAGATGCGCAAGGTACTTGTGCGGCTCCCAAAAGACTCTGAACGGGCTCCTATGACGCTATCGGCTGATAGCGCCCATCCATCAATCCGATAAAGCTATTGATTTAATAGCAAAACCCACAACCCCTCATCTGGCAACCAGCCCATACAGCCGCGCCGTGGCCAGCACCCGCACCACCAGCGCGCGGCGCAATGCCGCGGGCCGCAGCACCTCCACCTGGGGTGACAGTCGCATCAGTTGGCCGCAGACATGCTCCACCGACTCGATGGGGATCGTCACGGCCGTGCGGCCATCCTTGCGGCGGGACGGTGGCGCGGCGGCCACTGCGCGCGCCACGGCGCTGCTGAGGACGCGCAGGCCCCGCAGGCCAGCGGGCGTGGCCAGCAGCACGGCCTCACCCGTGTACAGGCCCGACTCAAAACGCTGGATCGACGCGGCCCAATAGGCGGGCAAGTCAAAGCGCGCGGGGCGTCTGGCCGACTTGTCCAGCACGGTGGCCGCCAGGATGTTCGAGACCCGGTACGTGCGAGGCGCGCGCTCGTCCGCGCCCGTGGGCATGGCAACCAAGTACCACACGCCCGCCTTCAGCACCAAGCCCAACGGGCTCACAGTGCGCTCCACGGTGTCCGTCCAACTGGTGTAACGCATCGCGATCTGGTGGCCACTCCACACCGCTGCGGCCACCGTGGGCAGGTGTGGCGTGGGGTCGCTCTCGCGGTACCAGTCCACCGGGTCCAGGTGCAGGCGGGCACTCACGCGCTGGGCGTCCTCGCGCCAGGCGGCGGGTAGCGCTGCCAGCAGCTTCAGCCGTGCGCCCGCCACATCGCCGCCCAGGCCCAGGTCCTGCGCGGGGCCGGGCAAGCCGCTCAAGAACACGGCCTGCGCCTCGGACGGCGTGAGGCCGGTGAGCGTGGTCTTCCACCCCGGCAACAGCGCAAAACCGCCGTGTCGCCCCCGCTCGGCATAGATGGGCACACCGGCGGCGCTCAACTGGTCCACGTCGCGGTAGAGCGTACGCACCGACACCTCCAGCGCATCGGCCAGCGCGGTTGCGCTCATGCGGCCCCGGGTTTCGAGCAGCATCTGAAGGGAAAGCAGGCGGCTGGCGCGCATGGTGGGGAACGGCCGGGTGTGCCGAGAAAAGCGATGCGCAAAGATATCCCAAATACCTGCCACAAGGTGGCAGGTATGGCGGCGCAGACTGCGGGCTCGTTGTGTTTCTCTGCCCCCTTTTCACCAGGAGCCCCCATGCCCAAAGCCCTCATGGCAACGCCACCCCCTCCCTGCGCAGCAGCGCCCGCCGACGACGAATGTGCCGTCGTCGAGCTGCGCCAGTACACACTGCACCCGCAGCAGCGCGAGGTGCTCATCGACCTGTTCGACCGCGAGTTCGTGGAAACGCAGGAGGCCCAGGGCATGCGTGTGCTGGGTCAGTTCCGCGACCTGGACCGGCCCGACATGTTTGTGTGGCTGCGCGGCTTTGCCAACATGGAATCCCGCCGCTGCGCGCTCGAAGGCTTCTATGGCGGCCCGGTGTGGGCCGCGCACCGCAATGCAGCCAACGCCACCATGGTCGATTCGGACAATGTGCTGCTGCTGCGCCCTGCCTGGCCCGGCGCCGCCATCGCACTGCCCCAGCACACGCGCCCCGCGCCGGGCTGCAGCGGTGCGGCACCGGGCGTGCTCACCGCCACCGTCTTCCCTTTGCACGAGAGCCCCACACCCGCACTGCTGGACTTCTGCCACCACCGCATGGCCCCGCTGCTGCAGCGCAGTGGCGCGCGCCAGGTGGCGTGGTACTGCACCGAGGCCCGCGCCAACACCTTCCCCCGCCTGCCCGTGCGAGAGGGCGAGCCCGTGCTGCTGGCACTGGCCCTGTTTGGCAGCGCAGCGGCCGCCCAGGCCGTGACCAGCAGCGGCGCCTGGGAGCACGGCGAGGCCCCGGGCCTGGCCCCCTGGATGGCGGGCCCGCCCCACACCTTGCGCCTGCAGCCCACGGCGCGCAGCGCCTTGCACGCATGAAGCCCCACCAGAGCACCGCCATGACCACGCCCCATCTCATCACCATCCCCTCGCCCACAGTGGCCCCCAGCGCCGCGCGCGACTTCGACTTCCTCATGGGCCCCTGGCGCATCCGCAACACGCGCTTGGTGCGTCGCCTGGCGGGCTGCCACGACTGGGAGGTGTTCGACGCCACCGGCACCGCGCGCCCGCTGCCCGCGGGCATCGGCAACTGCGACGACTTCACGCCACTCGTGTGGAAGCCTGGCTATGTGGGTATGTCGCTGCGGGTGTACTGCCCGGCATCGCAGCGCTGGAGCATCTACTGGCTCGACAACCTCACCGGCGGCCTGGACCCTGCCACCGGCCAGCTGCTGCCGCCCGTGGTGGGTGGTTTTCAGAACGGCGTGGGCCTGCTTGAAGGCGAGGAGCTGTTCGAGGGCCGCCCGGTGCGCGTGCGCTTTCAGTGGTCGCAGATGCACACCGGCGCGCCGCGCTGGCAGCAGGCGTTTTCGGACGACGGCGGCGCGACCTGGGAGGTGAACTGGGTGATGGAGTTTGCGCGGCCAGTGTGAGCGTCGGCAGCCCCCGCAGCACCCAGGCCCAAAAATAGGGGCCAAAACAGCCCCTGCCGCTCGGTGGCTGGTCGTTACCAGCTACTAAAACAGGAGCATTGACTCACACCGTCTGAGGCGCCGCGCCCTGCACCGGGAAGTCTGTGGACGCCGCCACCGCACGCCACTGCGCCGTCTCTTTTGCCACAAAGGCATGTTTGTCGGCAATGGTTTGCAGCGTGTCCGTACCCAGCGGCAGGCGCAGCGGCGGGTGGGGGCTGGCCACCAGCTGCATCACGGCCTGGGCCAGGCGCACAGGGTCGCCGGGCTGGTTCAGGTTGATGCGGCGTGCGGCCTCGCGCACGGCACCGGCGCTCTGCGCGTAGTCGTCCAGCATCTGGGGCGACACGGCCAGCGAGGCGCTGTCCAGGAACTCGGTGCGGAAGTACCCGGGCTCCACCACGGTGGCGTGGATACCCAGCGGCGCCAGCTCGGCGTGCAACGCCTCGGTGATGCCCTCGACCGCGAACTTGGTGGAGCAGTACAGGCCAAACCCGGCGGCCGACTGCACGCCGCCCAGCGACGAGATGTTGACCACATGCCCGGCGCGGCGCGCGCGCATGGCAGGCAGCACAGCGCGGGTCACATGCAGCAGGCCAAACACATTGGTGTCGTACAGGCGCAGCACCTCGTCGGCGGTGGCCTCTTCCACCGCGCCCAGCAGGCCGTAGCCCGCGTTGTTGACCAGCACGTCGATGCGGCCGAAACGGTCGAGCGCCGCACCTGCGACATGGCGGGCCTGGGCCTCGTCGGTCACGTCCAGCGCCAGGGGCAACAGGGCATCGTGCCCGCCAAAGCGCTTTTCGATCGATGCGGCGTCGCGCGACGTGGCGATAACGGCGTCGCCCTGGGCCAGCGCGGCCTCGGCAATGCGCGCGCCGATACCGCGCGAGGCGCCGGTGATCATCCAGACGCGGGGGTAGGAAGAGTTGTTATGGGGTGTGGAGGAAGGAACAGCAACGGCCATGGCGAATGAAGGAGTGGGTGGTGGTGTGGAAAGGGCCCCATCAGGGGTGGGCGGGCGTCTTACCGCGCCCGCAGCGATGAACTTTAGGGACGGCATTGCCATTTGAATAGCCCATAATTCACGGATTCATTGGCAACGCATGGTTGCCAATCCACATCGACTGCGCTCCCTCTTGGGCAATCACACCCCATGGCCATCAACGAACTGCGTGCCATCTTCAACTTTGCCAAGGCCGCCGAAATGGGCAGCCTGCGCCAGGCAGCAGCCGCACAAGGCATCACGCCCCAGGCATCCAGCCAATTGCTGGGGCAACTGGAGTCCCATTTGGGGGTGCGGCTGTTTCACCGCACCACGCGCAGCCTGAGCCTGACCGAGGAGGGCCGGCAGTTCCTGGCGTCCGCACAACCGGGACTGGCAACGCTGCAACAGGCCATACAGGGCGCGCGCAGAGGGGGCGAAGCGATGGCCGGGCCACTGCGCATCGTGGCGCCGCGCTCCATCTTGCTGGAAGTGGTCTGGCCAGTCATCACCGAATTCTGTCGCCGTCACCCGCAAGTGGAGCCCGATGTGCAGTTGGACGACCGCATTGGCAACTGGGTGGAAGACCGCGTGGACGTGGGCTTTCGCTCGGGGTACCCGCCCGAAGGGGGCGTCGTGGCACGGCGGCTGCTAAGCCTGCAACTCATCGTTTGCGCCTCACCCGCGTACATCGCTCGCCACGGAGCGCCCACATGCATCGCTGATCTGGCCCAGCACCGTTGCAGTGGCTTTCGCCACGCTGCCACCGGCAAGCCCATGCCCTGGGAATTCCAGGTAGGCGATGACATCGTCGCTCGTGACATCCTGCCCGCGTTCTGCACCAACGACATCGAAGTCGAGGCCCGCGCGGTACTGGGCGGCCACGCAGTGGGCCAACTGGTGGGAACCACGGCCGCCCCACTGGTGCGCAGCGGACATTTGGTGCCACTGTTGCCCCAGCATGTAGCGCAGCACCTGGGCTTGTACGTGTACTACGGCAACCGCAAAGCACTGCCCGAAAGGGTTCGTGCCTTCATCGACTTGGCGGTGGAGATGCTGGCCAACAATCCCGCGTATGCCCTCACGCCCCAGGAACTGGGTCTCGCTCAGGCAGAACCGGGGAAGAGGCCCCGCGCACGCCAGACAAGGTGATCCCCGCGCAAGGCCCCACTGGTGGGTCCTCCAGGTGAGACGGCAGCATGGGCTGGATAGTCCAAACATGCCCCCTGCACGGCACCTCGGTCACCCTGGGGGCCTGTGAACAAATGCCACTTCCAGCCCGCTGTCCGTCACGGTGATTGCGCCCGGCTGCAGGCCCAGGCCGTCCAGCAGCGCCAGCTCTTGTGGTTTGACCTGGTGCAGCACCACTTCCATCAAAGACTGCTGGGCCAGCGCGGGGCCGTAGACATTGAGGAGATCGACCACCGCAGGCTGCAGGGTGGGGAACTGCAGCCGCGCCAGCCGCAGCTGGTGGGCGCGCACGGTGCGGTCGCTGGGCTCGTAGCGCAGCGCAAACTCCACCACCAGCTGCCCGCTGTGGGCGCGGCGCAGGGCTTGGCCTGCGGCGTCCACGGCCATGGCGGCGCTCAGGCGGTTGGCAGCAGGCAGCGGGGCCAGCTGGGGCGTGTGCACGGTCAAATCGAGCATGCCCTGCACCGGGTAGCGCAAGGGAAAGCGCTGGGCCACGCGCTCTTGCAGTTGGTCCAGCGGCACCGTCCAGCGTGGCTGGGCCTGGGCCAGGCCTGGCAGGCTGGCCAGTGCGCAGGCGGCGGTCAAGTGGTTCAAAAAAGATCGGCGATGCATGGGCTGGGCCACCTGTTCAGAAAAAAAGAGAGGGCGCGGGCCCCGGGGCAGGCCAACGCACCCAGGGTCTGAGCACCCACCGGCCGCAAGGTTGCATGGGCGCCATCACCCGCAACACCCAAAAATTCGGGCCCTCAAAACGGCCTGCGCAGGCGGCGCCGCCCGATACCCCTGCGTGGCGCTCTGATGTCTGCGGCGTCCTACACCCTATGGGCAACAGCCACCGCATACTGCATACGCCGGTAAAAACAACCACAAATTGCATCATTTGCATGCAAAACAGGCAAACGTCAATTAATTGTCAAAAGCAATGACACCCCTTCCCACCGCTACACGCGGATGACCCGCAGGCCATGAACTTCCACAACCAAACCATTACCCAAAAATTGACGATCGCATTTTCGGTGCTCATCGCCATCTTGATCGGGGTGTCCATCCTGTCAGTGCACAGCCTCAGCGAATCCCAGCGCGAATTCCAGGACTTTGTCAGCGACGAATTCAGCCGTGGCGGGCTGGCCCGCGACGTGCGGGCGGCCGCCAGCGCCCGCGCCATTGCGGCGCGCAACCTGATCTTGCTGAACAGCCCCGAAGACATCAGCGCAGAAACCGTGGCCGTGAAGGCCGCCCACGAGCGCGTGCAAGAGCGCCTGGCCTTGCTGAAGAAGGCCCTGGCCGATTCCAAGGAAGCCCAGGCGCAAGAGCGCGAACTGTTCCAGAAGCTCGAAACCATCGAAGCCAAATACGGCCCCGTGGCGCTGGACATTGTGGGCATGGCCCTGGCAGGCAAGAAGGACGAGGCCACGGCCAAGATGAACGCCGAGTGCCAGCCGCTGCTCAAGCAGCTCATCGGCACCACGTCGGAATACACCAAGTTCATCGCCACATCGGGCGACAAGGAAATCCAGAAGGCGGCGGACAAGTTCAGCACCAAGCGCCTCACGCTCATCCTGGCCGCCATCGCCGCCGTGCTAGCCGCCCTGGCGCTGGCCACACTGATCAACCGCAGCCTGATGCGGTCGCTGGGGGCAGACCCGCTGGAGCTGAGCGCCGCCGCCAAGCGCGTGGCATCGGGCAATCTGGGCCCCGTGCCGGGCAGCGCCACCGCGCCCGCCAGCAGTGTGCTGGCTTCGCTGGGCGAGATGCAGGCGGCCCTGGCCAGCATCGTGAGCAGCGTGCGCGCATCGGCCACTTCCATCGAAGCGGGCTCGCAAGAGATTGCCACGGGCAACACCGACCTGTCGCATCGCACCGAACAACAGGCCAGCAATCTGCAGCAAAGCGCCTCGTCGATGGAAGAGATGACGGCCACCGTCAAACAGAACTCTGACACCGCGCACCAGGCCAGCCAACTGGCATCGGCCGCCCGCTCGGCCGCAGAGCATGGCGGCACCGTGGTGGGCCAGGTCGTCACCACCATGGACGACATCACCACCAGCTCGCGCAAGATCGCCGACATCATCAGCGTGATCGACGGCATTGCCTTCCAGACCAACATCCTGGCGCTGAACGCGGCCGTAGAAGCCGCCCGTGCGGGTGAGCAAGGCCGGGGCTTTGCCGTGGTGGCAGGCGAGGTGCGCACGCTGGCCCAGCGCAGCGCACAGGCCGCCAAAGAGATCAAAACCCTTATCGAGGCCAGCGTGCAGAAGGTGGAAGCGGGCTCCACCCTGGTCAACACCGCAGGCTCGGCCATGACCGAGATCGTGGGCGAAGTCAGCCGCGTGGCCGACCTGATCGGCGAGATCAGCGCCGCCACGCGCGAGCAGACCACCGGCATCAGCCACATCGGCGGGGCCGTGGCCCAGCTGGACCAGGCCACCCAGCAAAACGCCGCACTGGTCGAACAAATGGCCGCAGCCGCCAGCAGCCTGAACCAGCAAGCCCACGCGCTGGTGACATCGGTGGCGGTCTTCAGCCTGGCAGACAACGACACCCGCCAGGCCGTGGGGCAGCACGCAGCATGGCAGCCTGCTGCGGCACCCGCTCCGGCGCCACGCAGGGCGGTGTCTGCCGCTGCCGCCCCCGCCGTGCGCGCGCCCATGCGCACGGCCAAGGCTCCGGCACCCAGGGCACTGCCCCACCGGGCAGCCCACTCGCCCGCCACCGCAGCACGCCCTCCCGCACGGTCTGCGCCACTGGCGGCCCCGGCGAAACAGACACCCGCCAGCGCGCCCTCCAACGACGGTGACTGGGAGTCGTTCTGACCCAGCGCTGAGCGCCGCACCGCGCTATGCCCCATAAGCCAACGCCCCGGCACCGTGCAATACGGTCCGGGGCGTTGGGCTGTGTGCAGGACAAAAACGCTGGGAATTCGCAGGCCGCTTGGGGCCCCGCGCAGCGTCAGGCCATTACTTGTCCAGCACGGTCGTGATCATGTCCCAGTGGGGGTAAGAGCTTTCGTCGGTGCTGGCCGTGCCCTTGCCGCCTGCAAACTTGAAGGCTGCGGTGCCGGTGCGGGCAATCTCCAGGGTTTTGAGCTTGCAGATAGCGGCCTTGGAAGGCGCATCGGTGCAGTAGCCGCGGGCTTTTTCAGTAATGGATTCGGCCACATAGCGCACTTGGCGCAGGTGGTCCACGGTCTGGAAGGTGCTCATCTGCACGTCCATCTTCACATCGCAACCGCAAGACTGCTTGAGCGCACCGGCCGCGCTGCGCACAGCGGGCTCCACTTCGGCGGTGTAGAAGTCGCGTTCTGCCTTGCCAGCGTGGGCCAAAGAAGCGGCGGCCAAGGCCAACGATGCGAGCACGAGCGAGTTGAATTTCATCAGGAATCCTTAGTCGGTTGAAACATGCTCCCAGGCGAAGGGTGCGCTCAGCGCCTGCCCTTCATGTGCCTGCCCGAACCTGTTCAAAGGCCCCTGGAGCGGGCGCATTGTGCGCCGCGCCAATGCGCCTCAACCGCCAAACATCGCCCTTTGCAACGCTTAATGGCACATGTTGTGCACTATTTCACTTTTGCTGCAGCACGGCCTGCTGCGGCGGCAGGGCAGCGCTCAGCGCCCCACCACCGACCAGCCAGCCTTCTGGTTGGACTTGTCGTTTTCATATTCCCAGGCGGTGCCGCAGCGGTCGCACACATAGCGGGTGATGGTGACCGAGCCTTGCTCGCGGTCTTCCTTGCGGTTGCCGCGCTGCACCAGCTCGGCGTGGCCTGGGGCCTTGCGCCAGTTGCGCTGGATGCCCTGGCAGGGCTCGCACAGGGTCATGGGGTTGAGTTCGCGTTGGCGGGCTAGTTCTTTGGTCATGTGGGGGCAGCCCTCGGGGGCCGGGGTGTGGGGTGGGATTGCGTGCTGCAGGGCGGCTACTGTAAGGCACCCGTGCGCACATGAACACAGCGGGGCGCACCGTTGACAAGCCAAATTGGCCTCTAGCGCTTAATAAAAAAGCGCCAGCAGCTATCAAATCAGGAGCTATCTCGCGGCCCCAGCACCTTCGCCATGCGGGCGTTGCGCAGCACCACGCGGTCGGGAAACCGTCAGCCCGCCGCCATGCGCAGTCTGCGCGCCGCGTCCTCGTCGCGTGCGTCGTCGATCTCGCGCAGCACGGCTTGCATGTCCACATCGACGTGGTCGGGGGCATACACGCCGCTCAGTGGGGTCTCGTTGGTCAGCAGGCCGCTTTGGTACAGGCTCCAGATTTCGGGGCCGTATTGGGTGGTGCGCAGCTCGGGGGCGAACTGGCCGAAGAAGTCGCGCAGGTTGGCCACGTCGCGCAGCAGCATGCGCTGGGCGTGGTTGTTGCCCGCAGCGTCCACGGCCTGGGGCAGGTCGATGATGACGGGGCCATCGTGGCCCGCCTCTTCACCTTCTGTGCCCGGCAGGTGGGCCAGCAGGATGTTGAACTCCGACAAATCGCCATGCACCACACCCGCACACAGCATGCGCACCACCTCGGCCACCAGCGTGGCGTGGTGGGTGCGCGCGTCTTCGGGCGTAAAGCGCACATCGTTCAGGCGCGGGGCCGCGTCGCCGTGGGCGTCGGTCACCAGCTCCATCAGCAGCACGCCATCGTGAAAGTTGTAGGGCTGCGGCACGCGCACGCCCGCAGCGGCCAGGCGGTACAGCGCATCGACCTCGGCGCTTTGCCAGGCGGCCTCTTGCTCTTGCCGGCCAAACTTGCTGCCCTTGGCCATGGCGCGGGCCGAGCGCGAGTTCTTGACCTTGCGGTTCTCGGTGTAATCGACGGCTTGGCGAAAGCTGCGGTGGGTGGCCTCTTTGTAGATCTTGGCGCAGCGTGTTTCATCACCGCAGCGCACCACAAAGACCATGGCCTCCTTGCCGCTCATGAGTTGCCGAACCACGGTGTCGATCAGGCCTTCCTCGATGAGGGACTGCAGGCGGGGGGGTGCTTTCATCGGTGCATTTTGCGCCCGGCGCGCAAGCCCCTCAGCCGCCAGCGGTCACATCGCGCAACCGCTGGTGCTCAGGCCCCTGCCAGTCGGGCGGCAGTTGGTGCTTGGCCTGCAGGTAGTGGTGGGTGAACACGTCCAGGTAGGCCTGCAGCGCCTGCGCGGCCAGCGGCTCGCCCGCCAGGTCCAGGCACAGGCCTGCCACTTCCGAGGTGCAAAAGTGGTCCTCCCGGCGCGAGCGGCGCAGCTGGTAGCGCGAGATCTGCTCGGGCTGCAGGCTCAGCACCGGAAAGCGGTCGATGTACGGGCTTTTGCGGAACATCTTGCGCGCTTCGGGCCAGGTGGCATCGAGCAGGATGAACAGCGGGCGTTTGCTGTCGGTGGCACCTTCAGGGGGCAAGGCCACCTCGGTCACCACCCGCTCAGGCGCCACGAACTCGCCAGGGAAGACCACGTAAGGCTGCCACTGCGGGTCGGCGAGCAAGGCCAGCAGGGCCGGGTCCACCTCGGTGCGCGCCCAGCCAAAGGCAAAGGTGTCGGGCACCACATCGGCAATCAGCCAGCCGGTGTTGCTGGGCTTGAGGGGCTCGATGTCTGCCATGAGCAGGCACACCCCGGCGCGCGTGGGCACCACAGGGCACACGCCGCACAGGCAGTGGCTGGGCACCAGGCGGCAGCCAGGGCAGCGCTCGCCACGCGGGCCGCCGCGCGCCAAAAAGGGCTTGGCGCTGCGCGCCAGCCGCGCCGTGCGCAGGCGGGCCACGGCATGGGGCGACGGGGATTCAGGGCGCGCAGGGGAAGCTGCGGGCGCTTGGGGGCCGCCAAGCGCCTGCGGGGCGAGGGGTGGCAACGGCATCAGCGCCGCCCCGCCTTCTCCAAAGCAAACAGGGGCACCTCGGCGTGCTCGCTCAGCCACACCCCGCCGCCCAGTTCGGTAAAGCCTTCGGCCAGCGTGCGGCGGTACAGGCTGGCGGGGTGCTTGTGCATGCGCGGGTCGGTCACCTGCTCGTCCACCACGTCGTCTTCCCAGTCCTCGCGGGCCACGGCTTCGATGTAGAGCGCGCCTCGGCTCAGGCGGGCCAGGTTGCGCAGGGCCTTTTTCGCATCGGCCTCGTTCAGGTAGGGCAGCACACCCTGGCAAATCACCAGGTCAAACGGCTCGGCCGGGTCGTGGGCGCGGTAGTCCACCACCGATCCACGCTCCCACCCAAAACGCTCGCACAGGTAGCTGCTGAACTCCACACCATGGAACTGCGCGGTTGGGAAATGCCGCGCCACCACATCGCGCCACAGGCCAATGCCGCAGCCCACATCCAGCACGCGCAGCACCGGCACGCGCAGGTACTGCAGGTAGCTGCACACAAACGCACCCAGCCGCTCGGTGTGGGCCGGGTCTACCACGCTGGTTTTCTTGTCAAAGTAAAAGCGCTGGTAGTACGCCTCGTCAAACATCGTTGCACTGGCAGATTGCATCCGCAGCCGTCCCATCATTCAAAACAAAAAGAGCCTCTAGGGACCCTCTGCACAAATCACCGCGCCGTGTGCATCTGCGGTCTCGGGCGGTCTGCGTCGTTGCAAATACTCGCAATAGCGATGGCTATTGCTGCGTTTTGCGCCTTGCAGCCCATCCCGATCCGCAGCGCACACTTGGCCAGCTCGATTCGTGCAGAGGATCCCTACGCTTACCAATCAAGCGCCAGAAGCTCTTAAAAATAGAGCAAACCAATCAAGCAGCGGGCCGGTGCAGAACGCACAGCTTGTTGCCGGTGGGGTCACGCAGGTAGGCCAGGTACAGCTTGCCGCTGGGGCCTTCGCGATAGCCGGGTGGGTCTTCGCAAGTCACACCACCGCTGGCCACGCCTGCGGCATGCCAGGCATCGGCCTGCTCGGGCGATGTGGCCAAAAAGCCGGTGGTGCCACCATTGCCATGCGTGGCGGTCTCACCATTGATGGGGGTAGAGATACAGAACGTGCCCGTGGGGCTGCGGTAAAAGTAGCGGTTCTTGTTGGCCACACCGGGTGGCACGCCCAGGGTGCCGAGGACGGCGTCGTAAAACTTCTTAGACACTTCCAGGTCATTCACACCCAGCATCACGTGACTGAACATTGTTTTGATCTCCAAAGGGGGCGCCCAATAGCGGGCAAAGGTTGCGCGGATCGTACCCGTAGCCGCCATCCTGGCCCAAGCGCCTGTTTACGATCTCGCAGGGGATCGTAAACAGGCTCTCAGCCCCGCCCTGAAACCACCGCGACAGCGCACACCATGACGACACCTTCCTCTGCAACCTTCACAAACCCAGCGCACTTCACCCCAGTGCCGCTCGACAAAGCCTACCGGCTGCTCAACCACGGGCCCACCGTGCTGGTGTCGGCTGCGCACGCGGGCCAGCGCAATGTGATGGCTGCCGCCTGGGCCTGCGCGCTGGACTTTGCCCCGCCCAAGGTCACCGTGGTGCTCGACAAAGCCACCCGCACCCGCGAACTGGTCGAGGCCAGCGGCCACTTTGCCCTGCAACTGCCCACCGTGCCCATGGCCGCGCTGACCGAAGCCATCGGCACCGAAAGCGCCCACACCCACCCCGACAAGCTGCAGCGCCACGCCGTGCCACTGTTTGACGCACCTGCGCTGCCAGACATCGCGGCAGAGCACAACCCGCCCCTGGTGCAAGGCTGCGCCGCCTGGCTGGTGTGCCGCGTGATCTCCGAGCCGCACAACCAGCAGGCCTATGACCTGTTCATTGGCGAAGTGGTGGTCGCCTGGGCCGACGACCGCGTGTTCCGCAACGGGCACTGGGAGTTTGACTCCGCCCCCGACAGCCTGCGCACGCTGCACTACGTGGCGGGCGGGCAGTTCTATGCTACGGGTGCGTCGGTCAAGGTTTGAACCAAAAGCACCTGCGCCGCCCGCACAATAAGCGCAACAAGCTACCAAAACAATAGCAAACACCTGCTGCTTGCGCCGCCCACCCGCACGGCACAGGCGGAACTTTGCAGCGGTGCCCCACTCCAGTATCCGGTATTAAAAATAACCATCTACCGCCCCTGCGGGCGAGCAAGCCTGGTTCATGCCAACCTGATCACTGGAGAAACTTGCCCATGAAGCTGTTCCGATTTCTGGAGGGAACGCCCGCGCCCACCCCCGCCCATACGCCCGAGGGCCTGAACCCCGGCCGACGCCGCATGCTGGCCATGGGCTGCGCCTGCTGCGCCATGGTGGCTGGCGGCATCAGCCCCGCCGCCGCGCAACTGCCCGGCGTGCAAAGCCACCTGGCCGCCGCCAAGAAGGCTGCGGGCACCGACCTGCTGCCCTACCTGCGCCTGGGCGAAGTGGCCGACCCCGCCATGGCCGACCCCAAAGCCATGCCCCGCGACCAACTCATGCGCCTGCCCGCACCGCCGCCCGGCCAGGCGTTTGACAACCTGTACTTTGTGGGCAACAAGTGGGTCAGCGCCTGGGTCATTGCCACCAGCCAGGGCCTGATCCTGGTCGATGCCATGGACAACGACGACGAGGCCGAGCACATCATCGACGCTGGCATGCGCAGGCTGGGCCTGAACCCGGCGCAGATCAAGATGGTGATCGTCACCCACGGCCATGGCGACCACTACGGCGGCGTGGGCTACCTGCGCCGCCGCTACGCCCCCGCCGTGCACATGGGCGCACCCGACTGGGAGATGACCGCCACCCAGCTCGAATTCGACCGCCCCGACTGGGGCCGCCCGCCCGTACGCAACCCCGCCACCGACCTGGCCCTGAAAGACGGCGACCGCCTGCGCCTGGGCGACACCGCCATCGACATCCTGATGACGCCCGGGCACACCATGGGCACGGTGTCCCTGCTATTCAGTGCCCGCCAGGGCAGTCAGGTGCACCGCACGCTGCTGTGGGGCGGCACCTCGTTCAACTTTGGCCGCCAGCCCAACCGCGTGGAACGCCTGCAGGCCTACATCGACGCCACGGCCCGCGTGCGCGATGTGGCCCGTGCGCAGAACGTGGACGTGTTCATCTCGAACCACAACGGCTTTGACCAGGCGGTGGAGAAGCTGGCGCTGATGCAGCAGACCGGGCAGAGCCGGCACCCTGCGCGCAACCGCTCCGCCAACCCCTTCGTCATTGGCGCAGACGCCACCCAACGCGCACTGACCGTGATGCACGAATGCGCCCAGGCCACCCTGGTGGCGTGGCAAAGCGGCAAGTAAGCCCAAATGCCCCCAGCGCTTATCCTCAAAGCGCTTGCAGCTATCAAAACATGAGCAAACAAAGTAGGAAGCAGGCCGTGCAAGCGGCCCGCTGCCCGCCCGGCGCAGCGCTGCAAACCGCGTGAAGCGGCCCTGCCCGCCGTTCGTACGCTCTGTCCGTTCGTGTTACCGTGCAGCCCGCCCCGGCTGCTGCCCGCAGCCACCAGTGCCAAAGAAGAAAAAACGGGGCGCGCCGCCACGCCGTGGTGGGCGGCGAATCCACTCCCCCTGTCCTTGGACCCTGTTCACGATCTTTTCGGAGATCGCGAAAAGTCCGTGAACAGGTTCTCACCCTTCTTCGATAGCAACTGCCTTATCGCCATGTCCAGCGGCATCCTGTACGGCCTGTCGGCCTATGTCCTGTGGGGCCTGTTCCCCCTGTTCTTCAAGCAACTGCAAGCCGCCACGGCGCTGGAGGTGGTGCTGCACCGCATGGTGTGGTCGCTGGTGTTTGTGCTCATCGTGCTGGCGGTGCTGCGCCGGTTTGCCTGGCTGGGCGATGTGCGCCGCAGCCCCGCGCTGCTGGGCAAGTTCGCGGTGTCGGCGCTGCTGCTGTCTGCCAACTGGCTCAGCTACATCTGGGCCGTGAACAACGGCCATGTGCTCGATGCCAGCCTGGGCTACTTCATCCTGCCGCTGGTCAACGTGGCGCTGGGCTTTGTCTTTTTGCACGAACGCCCCCGCAGGGCCCAGTGGCTGGCCTTTGTCGTGGCCGCCAGCGGCGTGCTGTGGATGGCGGTGCAGTCGGGCCATGTGCCCTGGCTGGCGCTGCTGATTGCGTTGACCTTTGGCTTCTACGGCCTGATGCGCAAGGTGGCCGTGCTGGGCCCGCTGGAAGGCATGTCGCTGGAGACCATGCTGCTCGCGCCCCTGGCCCTGGTGGCCTTGCTGTGCCTGGGCCCCACCGGCCCCGTCAGCACCACCCAGCATTGGCCCGCACACGACACGCACACCTGGCTTTTCTTTGTGTTGAGCGGCCCCGTCACCGCCATCCCGCTGCTGCTGTTTGCCGCCGGGGCGCGGCGCGTGCCGCTGTCCACCATGGGGTTCCTGCAATACATCACCCCCTCCATCCTGGCGCTGATGGGCGTGTTTCTGTACGACGAGCCCTTCGCCGGCCCGCGCGCCGTGGGCTTTGTGCTGATCTGGGCGGCGCTGGCGCTGTACACGGCCGAGGGGCTGTGGGCGGCACGCAAAGCCACAGCGGCCAAGGCAGCGGCGGCGTAGGGCGCCCCGGCGCATCAGCTCGCATCCACTACCGAAATCAGCCTCCAGCGCTTACTGCATAAGCGCCAGAAGCTATCAAAACAGAAGCACCTGCCGACACCGGCCATAGCCAGGGCCTTCACAGCTGCCGGGGCCATCGCGCCACCGGCACTGCACCAGCGCCCCACCAAAGCGGAGCCAACCAGGCACGGGTGTGCCCTGGCGAGGCATGCACCCACTGCATGGCATGACCCGTGCCCGGCGCATCGCAGGCACCCCGGTTCCACCGTCCAATCGTGTCTGCGGTGGTGGACGGGGCTGCGCATCTGCGGCCGCCATCGCCACCCATCACCCGGCGGCGATGGCCCCCTGCCCCATCACTGCGCCGCCCCTTTGAACCTCTTTTTGCAAGGAAGCCCGCATGACCTCCCTGAACCGCCGCTTTGCCATGAAAGCCCTGGCCGCTGCCGCCACCCTGGCTTCGGTGCACGGCGCCGCCAATGCCCGCACGGCCAACGGCCAGGCGCCCCGCATCCTCATCGTTGTCTCCAGCCACGACCGCAAAGGCAAAGACCTGGTGGCAGGCTTCTGGTTTCCCGAGCTCACCCACCCCGCCAAAGTGTTTGCCGAGGCGGGCATCGCCTTCGACATCGCCAGCCCGCAAGGCGGCATGCCGCCCTTTGATGGGTTTGACCTCAAGGACGAGGGCAACAGCTGGTTCTGGATTCAGCCCACGCTGCGCAACCAGCTGGCGCACAGCCTCAAGCTGGCCGATGTGGACCCCACGCGCTACGACGCCGTCATGCTGGTCGGCGGCCACGGGCCGATGTGGGACTTTGCGCGCAACAGCCGCCTGCACACCGTGGTGCGCAGCGTGTACGAGCGCGGCGGCATCGTCAGCGCGGTGTGCCACGGCCCCGCCGGGTTGCTGGGGCTCAAGCTGTCTGACGGCACCCCTCTCATCGCGGGCCGCAAGCTCACCGCCTTCACCAACGAAGAGGAGGTATCGCGCCAGTACGACAAGCTCATTCCGTTTGAGCTGGAAACCGCACTGCGTGCAGAAAACGCAGCGTTTGAAGAGGCCCTCATCTTCCAAAGCCGCGTGGTGGTGGACGGCAGGCTGATCACGGGCCAGAACCCGGCCTCTGCCAAGCCGTTTGGCGAAGCCGTGGTGGCCGCACTGAAGGCCCTGCCCGCCTGATCTGCAAGCCACGCCCCCGGTGGGCGGGGCTGCACGGGTTTTATGATGGCCTCACCGCCCACCGTGCCCCCGTGCCGTCCACCCCCAGCAGCCCATGAGCGACATCACCATCGCCGCCCTCCATGCCTTTCGGGCCGTGGCGCAGTGCGGCAGCTTCACGGCGGCGGCCGACGACCTGGGCTGCTCCCAATCAGCCATCAGCCGCCACATCGCCCTGCTGGAAGAAAGCACCCGCCAAACCCTGGTGCTGCGCGGGCACCGGCGCATACAGCTCACCCCGGCGGGCACCCTGTACCTGGAGACCGTGCAGCGCGCCCTGCAAGAGCTCGAGCGCGGCACCGCCCGCCTGGCCAGCCACGCGCAGCGCCCGCACAGCGTCAAGATTCTGGCCATGCCCTCGTTTGCCGCACGCTGGCTGGTGCCCCGCCTGGCCCATCTGCACCTGGCGGGCATTGATGCCGAGATCGAGCTGGCCACCTCCATCTGGGACGCTGACTATCGCAAAGAGCGCTTTGACATTGGCATCCACTACGGCGACGGCTCGCTGCCCGGTGCGCAGCTGCTCATGCACGACAGCCTCGTCCCCGTCATCGCCCCCCGCCTGGCCCACGAACGGCCCGTGCGCACGCTCGAAGACCTGGGGCGCTTCCCCTGGCTGCACGACGCACTGCGCAGCAGCAAATGGCCGCAATGGCTGGCGGCCTGCAACGCACCGCAGCTCACCGGCATCCGCCACCTGAAGCTGCAAGACGCCGAGCTGACCCTATCGGCCGCCGTGGCAGGCCTGGGCATCGCCATGGGCCACGAGGTGCTGGTGGCCCACGACATCGCCGAAGGCCGCCTCGTCAAAGCCTGGCCCCAGCACCTGCCCATGGCTGCGGGCTACCACCTGCTGCTGCCCGCGCGCGGCAAAGACAACCCCCACACCCAAGCCATCGCCCACTGGCTGCTGCGCGAAGCGCGGGTGGCGCAGGGCACGCCCCCGGCCTGAGCGGGTGAAGGCCGATGCACCCGGGTTGGCGCCCCGCAAGCAAGGCGCAGCACCGCCTGTCTTCTGGTCAAATGGCCTGATCGACAAAACCCCTGAGAGACCTCTCCCACCCGTTCGGGCGGAGGCACAAATCCCATCAGGTCAAATTGGCCTCTAGCGCAATCTCGATCAGCGCAAGAAGCTATCAAAACCGTAGTACCCCATGCGCATCCTTCACACCTCCGACTGGCACCTGGGCCAGCATTTCATGGGCAAGAGCCGCCAGGCCGAACACCAGGCGTTGATCGACTGGCTGCTGGTGCAGGTCGATGCGCATGCGGTGGATGCGGTGCTGATTGCGGGCGACATTTTCGACACCGGCGCACCCCCCAGCTACGCCCGCGAGCTGTACAGCCACCTGGTGGTGCGCCTGCACCGCGCAGGCGTGGCGCTGCTGCTGCTGGGCGGCAACCACGACTCGGTCGCCACGCTGGGCGAGAGCCGTGCGCTGCTGGCGGTGCTGAACACCACGGTGGTGGGGGCCGTGGGCGATGCGGCCGACCATGTGGTGGTACTGCCCCAGCGCGGCGATGCTGGCGGCAGCCATGAGCCCGGCTGCATCGTCTGCGCCGTGCCCTTCATCCGCCCGCGCGATGTGTGGCAAAGCCAGGCGGGGCAAAGCGCGCAGGACAAGCAACAGTCCCTGCAAGCCGCCCTCCAAGCCTATTACCAGGCGGTGGTGGATGCGGGCCGCGCGCGGCAAGCGCAGCTGCAGCAGACGCTGGGCCGCGTGGTGCCGCTCATCGCCACCGGCCACCTCACCACCGTGGGCGCCAGCAGCAACGACTCGGTGCGCGAGATTTATGTGGGCTCGCTCGACGCCTTCCCCACGGCCGCGTTTCCGCCGGTGGACTACATCGCCCTGGGCCACATCCACCAACCGCAAAAGGTGGGCGGGCTGCACCACATCCGCTACTGCGGCTCGCCCATTGCGCTGGGGTTTGACGAGGCCAAGCAGCAAAAGGAAGTGCTGCTGGTGGACCTGGACGCCAGCGGGCTCGCGGGCGTCACGCCGCTGCCCGTGCCCCGGTTTCAGGCGCTCATCGCCGTCAGCGGCAACCTGGCCGCGCTGCCGCAAGCCATTGCCACCGCCGCCACACAAGGCACGGCCGAGCAGCACGCGTGGCTGGAAGTGACCGTGGCCGAAGACGACTACCTGCAAGACCTGCCCGAGCGCATCAACGCCATGGTGCAGGGCCTGCCCGTGGAGGTGCTGCGCGTGCGCCGCCAGCGCACCAGCGCCGCCGCCGCGCTGCAGTCGGCCGCCCAGGAGACGCTGGACGAGCTGAGCCCCCACGACGTGTTTGCCCGCCGCCTGGCCGCCGAGACCCTGGCGCCCGAGCTGCAGCAAGCGCTGCAGGAGCGCTACCGCACCGTGGTGCAAAGCATCACCAGCCCCACCGAGGAAGGCGCCGCATGAAGATCCTGAAGCTGCGCCTCAAAAACCTCAACTCGCTCAAGGGCGAATGGGCCATCGACTTCACCCAGCCGCCGTTCACCGAGAACAGCCTGTTCGCCATCACCGGCCCCATGGGCGCGGGCAAGTCCACGCTGCTCGACGCGATCTGCCTGGCGCTGTACCACCAGACGCCGCGCCTGAGTAGCGTCTCCAAATCCGCCAACGACCTCATGACGCGCCACACCGCCGACTGCCTGGCCGAGGTGGAGTTCGAAGTGAAGGGCGCCGTGTACCGCGCCTTCTGGAGCCAGCGCCGCGCCCGCGACAAGGTGGACGGCTCGCTGCAAGACCCCAAGGTGGAGCTGGCCCAGGTGGACCCGGCCACGGGCCTGGGCACCATCCTCAGCAGCCAGAGCAACGACAAGCTGCGGCGCGTAGCCGATGTGACCGGGCTGGACTTTGGGCGCTTCACGCGATCGATGCTGCTGGCGCAGGGCCAGTTTGCGGCCTTCCTCAACGCCAGCGCCAACGACCGCGCCGAGCTGCTGGAGGAACTGACCGGCACCGACATTTATGGCGAAATCTCCCGCCGCGTGTTCGAGCAGGCGCGTGACGCCCGCGAGCAGTTGAACCAGCTCAAGGCCCGCGCCGACGGCGTGGAGCTGCTGCCCGCCGAGCGCATCGCCGCGATGCAGGCGGAGCAGGAGGCATGGACACACACGCTGGCCGAGGTGCAGCAAGCCCACGCCACCACCAGCGCGCAGCGCCAGTGGCACATCGACGTGGACCACAGCGCGCAGGCCGTGCACGACGCCACCACCGGCCAGCAGCAAGCCACCGCCGCCCTGCAGGCCGCCGCCCCCAGCCTGCAACGCCTGGCCGACAGCGAGCCCGCCCAGGCCCTGCGCGCACCGCACGCCGCGTGGCGGCAGGCCCAGGCCGCCTGCCACAGCAGCGATGCCCTGCTGGCCAGCCTGCAAGCGCAGCACCGGGCCGAAGCGGGCCTGCACGCCCAACACCACCGCACCGCCGCCATACAGGCACAGCGCGTGGCCCGCGCTGCGCAGGCCGAGCTGGCGCAGGCCGAGGCCGCCCAGCAGCGCCACACCGACTACTGCAGCGCCCACGCCCAGCACGCCCACCTGGGCGAGCGCCTGGGCGAATGGCGCCAGCTACTGCAACAGCAACACCAACGGCACACCCGCCTGGCCGAGCAGCAACAGGCCCTGCAAGCGCTGCAGACGGACATTGCCCAGCGCAGCGCACAAGCCACAGCACAGCACGGCCACGTAGAAGCCGCAACACAGGCCCAGGCCACTGCCGCCGCCGCACTGCACGCCGCACAGGCAGACCACGCCGACGCGCTGGGCGGCCACAGCATTGCCACGCTGCGCGAGCGCTGGCAACACGCCCAAAGCCACGTAGCCGCCTGGCAGCAGGCCATGCAACAGGCCCAGCAGCGCCGCGAGCTGGCAGACCAGCACACCGCGCTGGGCACCGAAGTGCTGCGCCTGCAAGCCGCCGCCACAGAGCAAGAGGCCACACGCCAGGCCCTGCGCGCGCAGTACAACGCCCTCAAGGAACAGGTGGCCGACAAGCGCCAACTGCTGGAACAAGAGCGCCGCATCCAAAGCCTGGACCAGCACCGCCACGCCCTGCAGCCCGGCCAGCCCTGCCCGCTGTGCGGCGCCACGGCGCACCCCGCCATCGATGCGTACCAAGCGCTGGACGTATCGGCCACCGAAGCCGCGCTGCAGCACAAGCAAGCCGAGTTAGAGGCCGTCACCACCCAAGGCCAGGCCGTGGCCGAAGCCCTGACCACCAGCCAGACCCGGCTGGCCGAGCGCCAAGCGCAGCAGCACGCCACTGCCCAGCGCATCGTGCAGTGGGAGGCCAACTGGGCCGACTGGGCCACCTTGGCCGCCCGCCTCGGGCCGCTGGGTGCCGAGCACACCCTGCACCCCGAAGACTGGCAGCACGCCGACCGCATCGCCGCAGGCCACACCGCCGCCCAGGCCACCCAGGCCCAACTGGAGGGCGCCCTGCACCGTGCAGAGGCCGCCGCCCAGCGCGTGCAGCAGGCCCAGGCCGCCGCCAGCCAGTGCGACCAAACCCTGCAAACCGCCACGCACCAACTAGCGCTGCAGCAGCAAGCCGTGCACGAAGCACAAGCACGCCAAGCCGCCCTGGCAGACGCCATTGCGGCGGCCCAGGCCGAAGGCACCGCGCTGCAGGCCCACCTGCGCGCCGCCCTGCAAGCCGCAGGCTACGACCTGCCCGCAGACCCCGCCCCCTGGCTGCAAGCGCGGGACGCCGAATGGCAGCGCTGGCGCGACACCCAGGCCGAGCTGCACACACTGGCCCAGCGCATCACGCGCCTGCAAGCGCAGTGCGATGCCGCCCAGGCGCAAGCCCAGCAGTGGTCGCAACGCTGGGCTGCGTTGCAAGCCACGGCC
This sequence comes from Acidovorax sp. 1608163, assembly GCF_003669015.1. NCBI lineage: Bacteria > Pseudomonadati > Pseudomonadota > Betaproteobacteria > Burkholderiales > Comamonadaceae > Acidovorax > Acidovorax sp. 1608163. The sequence goes on along the minus strand of NZ_CP033069.1, from coordinate 224,698 downwards.
CATGCGGCCACCGAGGCGGCATGGGCGGGCGAGCCCCACGACACAGCGCACGACATAGACCAAGACAGCGCCATCGATGCCGCCGCAGCCCTGCAAGCCAGCGTGGCCGAGATCGAGCGCCTGCAACGCACCCTGGCCGCCCTGGAAGGCCGCCAAGCCCAGGCACAGGCCACGCGCACCCAGCAAGCCACCGAGCTGGAGGCGGCCACCCACGCATGGCACGCCGCACTGCAGGCCAGCCCCTTTGCCGACCTGGCCGCCTTTGAAGCCGCCCTGCTGCCCGAGCCCGAACGCCAAAGCCTGGCAGCCCAAAGGGAAGCCTTGCTGGCCGCCCAGCAACGCGCCGACGCTCTGCTGCAGGCCGCACAGGCCCGCCACGCCCAGTTGCAGGCCCAAGCGCTCACCCCGCAAACACTGGATGCGCTGAACGCCCACTTGGCCGCGCTGGAAACCCAGCGCAGCGCCCTCAGCGAACAGATTGGCGCCCACCGCGCCCTGCTGGCCAAAGACGCCCAGCAGCGCACCAACCAGCAGGCCCTGTTCGCGCAGATCGGCCAGCAAACCGCAGACAGCGATGTGTGGCAGCGGCTGGACGCGCTGATCGGCTCTGCCAAAGGCGACAAGTACCGCAAGTTTGCCCAGGGCCTCACGCTCGACCACCTGCTGCAACTGGCCAACCAGCACCTGGCGCGCCTGCACGGCCGCTACCTGCTGCGCCGCAAAACCACGGGCGAGCTGGAGCTGGAGATCGTCGACGCCTGGCAAGGCGACGCAGCGCGCGACACCCGCACCCTGTCGGGCGGCGAAGGCTTCCTCGTCAGCCTGGCCCTGGCCCTGGCGCTGTCCGATCTGGTGAGCCACAAAACGTCCATCGACTCGCTGTTCCTGGACGAAGGCTTTGGCACGCTGGACGGCGACACGCTGGAGGTGGCGCTGACCGCGCTGGACTCGCTCAACGCCAGCGGCAAGATGATCGGCATCATCAGCCACGTCGAAGCGCTGAAGGAGCGCATCCCGGCGCAGATCCGGGTCGTCAAAGGCGGGGGCGTGGGGCATTCGCGGCTGGTGGTGTAGGGCCGCTGCCGGACACATCCGTTCGGGCTGAGCCTGCCCGAGCCTTGCGCGGCGCTTCGACAAGCTCAGCGTGAACGGCTCCAGTGACCTCCTGCCTTGTCATCCATCACCCTGCGGCGGCAGTTCCTGCATCGCGCCCATCTTGCTGATGACCAGCTCAATGAAAGCCGACACCGCCAGGGGCAGATAGCGCCTGCTGGGGTAGACCATGTGCACGCCGTGCCCCTGCCGGTGGTACTGCGAGAGCACGGGCACGAGCAGGCCCGCGCGCAAATCGCGCTGCGTCAGCGTGGAGGGCAGCAGCGCAATGCCCAAGCCCGCCAGCGCGGCTTTGCGCAAGGCCTGCGCCGCGTTGCCGCTGAAGCGGCCAGTCACCTGCACCTCGGCCGGTGCGCCCTCCGGCCCTGTCACGCGCCAGGTGGCCTTGCCGCTGGGGTGGCTGAACACCAGGCAGTCGTGGCCTGCCAGGTCTTGCAGCGTGGCCGGAACACCCCGGCGGGCGATGTAGGCCGGGCTGGCCATCAGGCCGTCGCTGCCCGCGTCCAGCACCTTGCGGGCAAACAGGCCCGAGTCCTCCAGAATGCCGCCGCGAAACGCCACATCAATCCGGTCTGCAATCAGGTCCGCGCGGCCGTCGCTCAGCACAAAGTCCACCCGCACCTTGGGGTGCGTGACCAAGAACTCGGTCAGCCACTCCATCGCAAAGAAATCAAAAAAATCAGCCGGGGCCGCCACCCGCACCAGGCCGCTGGGCTCCTGGTTCACCGCCAGCAGCTCCTCGCCCGCATCCATCAGCCCCTCCACCGCGCCGCTGCAACGCTCCAGAAACACCTGGCCCGCGCTGGTGAGTGTGAGGTGGCGGGTCGAGCGCTGCATCAACCGGGTGCCCAGCTGCGCTTCCAGCTGCTGCACCCGGCGGCTCAGGGTGTTGGGCGGCACGCCCAGGCGGCGCGATGCCTCGGCAAAGCTGCCGCAGCGCACCACCTGCACAAAGATGGCCACGTCGTTCAGATCCAGCATGGTTGCGCGCCCTCACTCACTAATTCATTCGATTAATGGACGAGTGCAATCATATTGCGCTATCTAGTCAATCAATCGATGAATTTTTAAGCTACAGGCATCAGTTCAACATCTCCAAGGTTCTCTGTATGTCTGCACCCGCCACCGCCCCACGCGCCATCACACACCGCACCCGTGGCACCACACACGGCCCCATCACCCGCCTCATGAGCCCTGGGGACCTGGGCCAAGTGCTCAAGCCCTTCATCTTTTTGGACCTGGTGCACTTTCAGCCCGGCGCAGCGCAGCAGGGCTTTGGCATGCACCCCCACTCGGGCATCGCCACGGTCACGTTTTTGTCGGAGGGCGATGTGCGCTACGAAGACAGCACCGGCCAAGCGGGCCTGCTGCCTGCAGGCGGTGTGGAATGGATGCGTGCTGGCAACGGCGTGTGGCACACCGGTGCCCCCGTGGGCGACACGCCGGGCCGGGGCTTTCAGCTGTGGGTGGCCCTGCCCGCCGCGCTGGAAAACGCCCCCGCCCACAGCCAGTACCTCGCCCCCGAGCTGGTGCCCCAGGTGGGCCCGGTGCGGGTGCTGCTGGGCGAGTACGGCGCAGCACAAAGCCCCGTGGCGGCGCCCGAGGGGATGACCTATCTGGCCGTGCAGTTGGCCCAGGGCGAACGCTGGACCTACACGCCGCCCCCCGGCCACACCGTGGCATGGGCGGCAGTGGCCACCGGCGCGCTGACGGCGGGCGAACCCATTGCGGCAGGCGAACTGGTGGCGTTTGAGCCCACCCACCAAAGCATCGACTTTGTGGCCACCGAAGCCACCCGCTTCGTGCTGGGCTCTGCCGTGCCGCACCCGCATGAGCTGGTCATGGGGACTTACTCCGTGCACACCAGCCAGGCAGCACTGCGGCAGGGCACCACAGAAATCCGGCGCATTGCAGGGCAACTGCGCCAGGCCGGGCGGCTGGGTTAATCCCTTTCACATCCCCCTCCACATTCGACTTTTCACTGTTCCCTTTCCCTCCACCCACTTCACTCATTGACAAGGAAATCACCATGAACATCGGCATCATCGGCTCAGGCGCACTCGGCTCTAACGTGGCGCGCGCATTGGCCAGCAAAGGCCTGTCGGCTACCCTCTCCACCCGGCGCGGTCCGGAATCACTGGCCCCGCTGGTGGCCGAACTGGGCCCCACCATCAAAGCGGGCACCGTGGCAGAGGCTGCTGCCGCAGACATCGTGCTCATCGCCGTGCGCTGGGAAGACCTGGGCCAGGCCCTGGGCGGCCTGCCTGCGTGGAACGGTCGCATCGTCATCGACGGCACCAACCCCGTGGAGTTTCTGGACCCCAACTCGCCCGCCGCCAAAGACCCCAGCAACCCGCTGGCGGCCTACGGCATCAAGGCCATCGACCTGGGCGGGCGCTCGTCCAGCGAAGTGTTCAGCGAATTCGTGCCCGGCGCCCGCGTGGTCAAGGCGTTCAACCACCTGGACGTGAACGTGCTGGCCCAGCCCCAAGTCTCCGGCGGCCAACGCGCCATGTTCTACGCAGGCGACGACGCCGCAGCCAAGGCCGAAGTGCGCAAGGTGCTGGACGCCATCGGCTACTTCCCGGTGGACCTGGGCACGCTGGCTGTGGGCGGTCGCCTGTCAGAGCTGCCGTTTGGCGCGTTGTCGGCCAGCCAGTTCATCAAAATCTGAGCCAGAGGTGCCTGACAAGGCACCTACAGAAGGCCCCCAACGCAGTTTGCGCTATGCGAAGTGCCTGGGGGCTTTCGTGCGTTCATGCGTTCATGCCAAATCGATAAAGCAATGCCCCACGCTCAAGGCCATTGATGAATAGCCGTTGGCAAAAAATGAGGCCGCCACTATGAAAAATCATGGCATTTCATGTATTCACAGCGTCTCTGTCTGTATCGAACCTGCTTGAACTTGCGCTAGCGCCCCCACCGCCTGCCTCCCTGCCGACTTGGCACAGGCTCCAACTCTCGGTACCGTAGCGCAAAGCCACAGCCACAGCCACAGCCACAGCCACAGCCACAGCCACAGCCACAGCCACAGCCACAGCCACAGCCACAGCCACAGCCACAGCCACAGCCACAGCCACCAGTATCTATTCACAAATGGCTGTAATTCATTGATAAATAACGATTTTTATAAAAATAAATCTATTCATATAATTATTCATGCCTCCAACCCCAGACCTCTCCGCGAGCATCGTGCAAGCCCTGCGCCGCCAGGGCGGGGCACTTAGCAGCGCCGAGCTGCAAGACCAGCTACGGGTGAGCCAGCCCACCGTGTCGCGCGCGCTGGCCCCACTCATTCAGTCGGGCGAAGTGCAAAAGGTAGGGGCCGCCCGCAAACAGCGCTATGTGCTGCCCCGCACCGTGCGCGATGTGGGCCGCAGCGTGCCGGTCATGCGCATCAACGCGCAGGGTCAGCCCAGCCCGTTTGCGCGCATGGTGCCGCTGGCCAGCGGCGCCGTGTGGGTGGACGAAGAAGACGGCCTCTCCAAGCGCTTTGACGGCCTGCCCTGGTTTCTGGACGACATGCGCCCCCAGGGCTTCATGGGCCGCACCTTTGCCACCACCCACCCTGAGCTGCAGCTGGCCAAAGACCCCCGCTTCTGGAGCGATGACGACGTGCTGCGTGCACTGGCCCTGTGCGGCGACGACCTGCCCGGCAACCTGGTGGTGGGCGAGGCCGCGTTTGCGCGTTTTCACACCCTGCCGCAGCGGGCCAGCCGTGCGGCATCGCCTGCCGACTACCCGGCCCTGGCCGATGCCGCCATGCAAGGCAGCATCGGCGGCTCGTCCGCCGGGGGCGAGCAGCCCAAGTTCTGCACCATCGTGGGGGGCGACGCCTCGGGTGAAGTTGCTCGCCATGTGCTGGTCAAGTTTTCGCCTGCGGGCAACGCCCCCACCGACCTGCGCACCCGCGACCTGCTGGTCTGCGAACACCTGGCCCTGCACACGCTGGCCACTGCCGGCATTGCCGCCGCCTCCAGCCGCATCAGCACCGGCGCAGGCCGCGTGTTTTTGGAGGTGGAGCGGTTCGACCGCACACCCATCAACGCCGCCAACCCGCAGGGCCTGGGGCGCATCGGCATGGTGTCGCTCAAGGTGTACGACGCCGAATACGTGGGCGCCATGGACAACTGGGCCGCCACCGCCAACCGCATGCAAGAGCGCGGGCTGCTGCGCCCTGCCGACGCGCGCACCCTGCGCCTGCTGGAGGCGTATGGCGAGCTGATCGCCAACACCGACCGGCACTATGGAAACATCTCGCTGCTGCTGGACGGTGACGACTGGGCCCTGGCCCCCGCCTACGACACGCTGCCCATGCTCTACGCCCCCGTAGGCGGCGAGCTGGTGCCGCGCGACTTTGCAGCCCGCCCCCTGCAACCCACCGCAGCCACCCTGCCCGAGTGGCCGCAGGCGCTGGCCCTGGCCCGCAGCTTCTGGGCCGCCGCCAGCGCCGATGCGCGCATATCCGACGGCTTTCGGCAAATAGCCTCAGAAAATTTGAGCCATATCAGCCGCTAGACCTCATGGAATAAGCGCAAGCAGCTATTAAAAACGCAGCAAAATGGGTTTCTGCACACGCGTTTGAGCCGTGTTGCAGCGGTATTCACCGCACAAAACGCGGTGATTAGAAGAAGCGCCCCCGCCTAACGGCGCAGCGGCAGACCAACCCTACGCCCTACCCCTGCGCATACCGCGCCAGCCGCTGCGCCAGCGCGCCGGTGTGCAGCTCAAACAGATGGTTGTCAAAGTCATAGAAGTACAGCGACTGCCCCTCGCCCTCCACACGAGGCCGGGGCGGCTTCACCTCCACCCCCAGCGCCCGCAGCCGCGCCTCGCAGGCGGGCAAATCGCCATCGGCCACGGCAAAGGCGACATGGCGGTAGGTGCGTTCTGCGGGAGGCTCGCCCTCCATGAACGCCAGCCACAGCCCACCCAGCAGCACAAACTTTTCGCGCGAGAGCGAGAAGTTGCGGCCCTGGCTGTCGTAGACCTCTTGCGCGCCCAGGCCTTCGCAGAAAAGGTGGGCGGTGCGGTCTACGTCGCGCACGATGAAGGTGAGGTGGCTGAGGCCGAGGATGGGAGCGGGTGCCATGGGGGGAGCCTGTACTCATCAATGTGCTGAGGGGTGGTTGTGCCGCATGCATGGCCCGCCCCACACAAACCAACCCTCCTCTATGCGTTTAACCCATTGTTTTCATTAAGTTTTCGGTAAAAAAGCAGAAAACACAAAACATACCGAAATGCACAAATTCAGCCCTGCCATCACACATGGCTGCCGGCCAAACACGCCAGCGAGACCGAGTTGTGGGTGCGCTTCTTCCAAAAGCCACAGGCCAGCCGCTCAGCCCAGCGTGATTTGGTGGCGCGAAGAACCATGCGGCTCCGCAAATCTGGCCGCAATCGTTGGGTTACCGCGTGTGAGCTTCTTGATCGTCAGGTGATCGGCCTTGTCGTTGGCCGAACTCGCCATCGCGCACCTGCTTGAGGATGTCGGCATACCCCGCCTCGTCAATCTTGAAGGCTTTGCTGCAGTGGGGGCAGATGATTTCGTGCATGGGGAATGGAGCCCTTATAGATTGAACAGTTAGCAATTGGCCTAAATTTCCAACAGACCATCAACTTCTTGGTAGAGACGGATCAGATGATCAATGGTTAGATCAAGTATTGGTTCGTACATGAACGAGTTCAGGTGAATATTCGAGCTGACAGTGATGCTTACCTTTTCCAAGGTGCGCAGTGCGTTAGACCCTGGCTGCAATTTTTTGTATTCCTTCACCAAGAAACCAAATTGACTCTTAGACTCACACCAATAGCCGGGGTCCTGTTTGATCTCTCTGATTTTGCGAATGAGGAATTCTTCTGACTTCATGCGAATTGCCATGGAAAGCAAAACCTTGTCTTCCAAATTCAATCCAGCGTGATCTGCTTCATTCGATATGGCAGTAGCTTGTTCATGAAGCAAGTCCTTGATCGGCTTGTTTTGCCCGACATGCGCAGTCCCAAAAGTTCGGTTGTAAATCTCGAAATAATCCATTTCGGTAATGGCGTCTGTGCCCTCCTTCCAGTGAAGTAGGCAAGTTAGCTTGAGATAGTCCGGATCATTTTCTCCCTTGGTGTACTCGATCAGATTCCTAGTAAACGGAATAGTCGCACACAGTGCACGAGGATTTACGTGTACCTTTTCTTTGAGAATTCCGATGAAGTAGTTCTTGATTCCATCGGCTTTTGACAAAGTGATATGCGCGGCATGACGGTTTGCCATCAGGCATCTATCACGATGAACAAAGTTGTTCGCAAGGGTCCTGAAAAAGTCAAAGTTGTGTGTCAGAATAATTTGAAAAAAATTAGGATTACCATCCAAATCTTCCAAATATTGAACAATCGCATGCTTGTTCTTGTAATCAAATGAGTCGGCTACATCGTCAATAATGAATAGTGTTTTTTGCGAAACAAGAGATCTTGCCTCGACTTCAAAAATAAAATTCAACAAGTAGAGTGCGCGTTTCTCGCCTTGACTTAACGTCTTAATCTCGGAGCGACCCCATTCAACAACGTCATCACCGTCTTTGAATGTGAACTTTAGTTTGGCCTTCTCCTTGCCGAGCGCAGCTTGGGCCTGATTGGCGACGGACAAGCTGAATGGCATGTCAACGAAACGATCATTAAAAAGGGCAACCGCCTCAGTCCATTTCGGCGCTGCTTGAGCTGCAGCCATTTCGATAGCCTTGATCTCTTCCTTGGTTTGTTCATGTAACTCAATGAAGTCCGTGGCATCGGAGCTATTTTGTACATGGTGAGCCCATATGTCCTGCCGAAAGTCAGCTTGTCGCTCTGGCCTTAAATTTTCAAGAAGCTCGTCAACTTGGGTTATTGGCAAGCTCTCGATGAGGTCCGACAAAGCCTGTGTTTGAGCATTCTTGGCCAAGCTCGAGCGTATTTTTCTTAAACTTTCATCGCCGTCTATTCGAGCATGAATCTTCTTCAATCGTTCATCCAGCTCAACCTTGCCAATAGCGGTTGCTTCGCCTCGCATTTGCAAGCGATGTCCACCATTGAAAAACCCTTGCTTATCCAATGTGCTGAAGGAAGTCTCGGCTCTTGCAGGATTAAAAACTCCTTTCTGATAAATCGATCCTTCTTGACTGAAGAGTTCTTGGTACCGCGTGTTGAATTCTTTGGAATTTGAAATAAAATCTGGACTTCTCAAAACATCAATGGCTTTCGGATCGAAAAGGATGCTGTAGTTAAGGTGAGCGAGTTCACACAGGATTTTGCGCGATCTGAGACTAGTGATGCATTCCGGGAATTCATGAAATCCGATGTCATCAAGCAGTGTTTTCTCAATGTCCTTTTTCGGCACACCCGACGCCTTTTGTAGGCTGGCAATGAGCATTGTTTTTTGCTTATCGATATCAATGAGTATTGCGTCGTAGCGGGATTTATTCTCCGGGTTGACAAGGATATCAGTAAGTGCCGGACTGTCATCTTGGATATCTATCTCTGACTTGAGAACATAAATTGACTCTTTCGGCATTTGAGCTCCATCCATCCGTGCCTCGGATATCGATGCTCTGTTATAGCGTTCCTCCACAGCTGCACTTCCCACGGCCAGCTTTTCAAACGTCCTAGTGAATGAAGTTTTCATCAGTCCATTCGGCGCGTACACGGCGAAAGCTTTATTTCCAGGTTTGCCATTTCCAAAATCGAACTCATGTTCAAGAGACTGGATTCCGTAGCAGTTTTTAAATTTTATAGCGAGTTTTTTCATATTTCACTCTTCTGACAGTTGTGCAATATTGATGCGGCTGATGTTTGGTTTCTCAACTCATTGCTGAGTGATCGACCTTCGATTAATTCAGTCTTCGACCCAAATACCTACTCGCGTTCGCACCAATCACTAACCGTTGCGTCGCCCGCGTAGCCGCCACATAAAACGCCCGCGCCGCTTCCTTACCGTCCTCCCCCGCGGCTGGCATATGCCACACGCCGGGTAGCGCCACCATGGGGAACTCCAGGCCTTTGCTGACCTTCATGGTCATCACCTTGATCTTGTTGCTGGTGGGGTCAAAGTCGCAATGCCCAGCCTGTTCTCTACCGGCAGCTTGCGTTGGGCTAGGGCGATGGCGCACAGGTCCATGGTTTTCCAGTCCGCACACAGCACCGCTTTGTCCCCAAGCAAAGTCATATCCATGCACCTTCGTTTTGTGCAGTCAAAGTGCGCGACTTCAGTCTTTTGCACCATACAAATCCAACTCGACCTGCTCCCCCGGCAAGGTAGATGGCAACCCACGGGCCAACAGATCCTTGGCACTGACGACCTTGTTCAAAACCACGACCACGCGAGCAAGCAGAGCAAGAAAGAACAACGTGCAAACAAACAAAGACCAGCGCTGCTCTTTCAGCTTGGTCGCCAGATGCGCTGGCCACTCGTCGGCTGACAAAAGCTCGCACAACGTTTTCACTTCCGCCTCGGTGAAGGAGGTGCGCGCCGCGTTCGTTGCCAGCGGCTGATCGCAGTCGCTCTTTTTCAATGGGTTTCTGTTGAAGAGGACGGGGGGCCACAAGGTCTGCGCGCTGAACTCTGTGGCGAGAAAGGTGCGCTCGCTCGCCTTGAAGGTGAACGGTACTTGCGGAATCAGCATCAGCCAGGCGCAGCCTATCGACGCAAAGAGAAACACGACGAACGCAGCGATATGGGCATAAAGGTAGGGGCGTGAGGGCAAGTCTTGCTTACGCACCTGCCGCAACCCGGTGTCGAAGTAGTGCCCGCAAGCGGCGATTTGGCGCAAATCCAAGCGGTGGAGTTGTGCCCACTGAACCAACTGGTGCGCTTCTTCCAGGCTGGCGGCCTGCACGCCAGAGAACATGCGAAAGGACATGAGGTTGGTCTGCTCGTCCACATACGAACGGATCTTGGGGTCCGAGATTTCATCGCTGCCGTGCACCAGCAGCCACAGGCGCCGCAGCAGGGTGTGCAGCGACACCGTGCGCCAGATGACAACGGCAAAGCCAGCAATCAGTACGAGTGGAATCAAGGCGGCCAAGGCGCCGCCGAACTGCGTGATGGTGGCGAAGTCCATCACGCAGCAGAGGGCGCGCATCGCCCAAGGTGGTGCGGCCTCGATGCAAGCGAGTCGTTGGCTTTCTCTTGCGGCCTGTCAGCCAGGCGTTTTTCTCCACGGGTCATGCGCGGCAAGCACGCACCCAGTGCCGGTATCAATGTCGCCATGCTGCTGGCAGTTTCCCTGAGCTGAATATGTGTGTAATTGTTAAAACACTGTAGGGTCAGGGATCGGTTTGCGCAACTGCCAAAGTTGGTAGGTACCTCAATTTATAAAAAAACAGGCTCTAGCGCTTATTGAATAAGCGCTAGCAGCTATGTTTTTAATAGCAAATTGGCACACCGACACGCTGCCGCCCCACTGTGCACGCCGTGTGCAGCGGGGTGGCTGTGCGGGTGCTCAGGGCAGGCGGGCCAGGGTGCCTGCCTCTGCCGCGCGCACGGCGGCCTGGGCGTCGGCGGGGAGCAGCAGGCGTTGTTGCTCCAGGCGCCAGGCGGCGGCGCGCACGGCGGTGGTGTAGGCGTCTGGCGTGGGGTAGCGCTCTGCGATGGAGGGGCGGGGGTCTTTGCGGGCCAGGCGTTCTGCGCGGGTGGCGGCCAGGGGCAAGGTGCTGCCTTGCTGGGTGCAGATGCCGGAGGGGTTCAGAGGATCGATGGGCGCGGTGGTCTTGGCGTTCCAGCCCACGTAGGTGGCGCGGGGCACGGCCACGGCGGGCAGGCGCACGGTGCCCAGGGCCAGGCCGTCGGCGTCGGTGCGGGGCACCAGCACGGGGTAGTGGCCCAGCACGGTGGGCAGGCCGCTGGCGCTGTCGGTGCGCCACGATGGGGTGGCGTAGCCCTGGTAGCCCAGCAGGGTGCGCAGGCCTTGGTATTGGCCGGGGTAGCTGGTGTGGTCGGGGGGCACCAGGGTGCCGTCGGCCACGTTGGGGTAGTGGCTGGCCGGTGGCTCGGTGCCGTGGCGCACCCAGTCGTTCATGCCGGTGAGCAGGGCGCGCATGAGCGGGCCGACGTAGATGGGCGATGTGGGCAGCAGGCAGCCAGCCTCGGGCTTGGCCAGGGCGTCAAACGCGGCGAAGTGCGGGGTGCCTGCCACCAGGTAGGCGCGCACGTTGGCGGGCAGGGGCAGGTGCTGGGCCTGGGGGTCGGTCACGCTTTGGCTGCCGTGCGATGCCCACATTTCGTATTCCGAGTCGACCTGCATGATGCGCGGGCAGGTGCTGGTGGCGGTGCAGCGTTGCAGCAGGCCGTCGGTGCGGCCGGTTTGCGCATCGGTGCTGGTGGCGTAGGCCATGGGGAACTGGTCTACGGGGTACAGGTCGTCGCTGTTGGGGCCGGGGTTGCGGGCGGGCTGGGCAAAGCGGGCGTTGGTGTAGCTGCGGCGCCCACCGGGGATTTGCAGCAGCAGGCCGTCGTACACGGGGCGGTGGTCGGCGCTTTCGTTAAAGCCCAGGTACACAAAGTCGCGCAGCACGCGGCCCGATTGCGAGATGCCGGTGCCCAGCAGGGTTTGCATGGTGGGCTGGCCGCCTGCGGCCAGGGGGTTGGCGGCGCTGGTGTCGTGCCGCAAGAAGTGGGCGATGTCGCGCAGCGCGGCCAAGCCCAGGCCCATGACCTTGGCGCCCCGGGCGGTGTAGGTGAATTCGTAGATGGCGTCTGCCGGTTGATTGGCTGGGCGGGTGATGGCGATGGTCTGGTCGTCCACAAACCGCCATGCCAGGCCTGCGGGCTGGGTGCGGGGGTCTTGCACGCGGGCGCGCACGGTGAGCTGGGCGCCTTCGCGCGTGGCGGCGGGGTAGGCGAGCTTGACGGTCTGCTCGGCCTCGGTCTGCTTGGGGGTGAAGACCCATTCGTCGCGCGAGGGGCCGGTGATGCCTGGCAGCGTGGGCACGTTCAGGCCCAGCGCTGCAGCGCCTTGGCCGCCGCTCACGGGCAGGTCGCCCTGCCAGCCGATCCACGCCAGGGTGTAGCCCTGGGCCAGCAAGAAGCCTGCGCCTGCGTCGGCGGGCTCGCTCAGGCGGCCGTAGCTGGTGGGGGCGTCGTCAAACCCGGGGCCGATGAGCTTGCGGCCCCGGTTGGGGGTTTCGATGAGCAGGGTGCCGTTGGGGCGCTGGGGCTGCAGGATGACGACGTCGGCCACGCCGGTGACGCGGCCTGCGGCGTTGCGCGGGGCCAGGGCGATGTCGGCAATGGCGGCGTTGCGGGGGTCTGCGGGGTCGACCGCAAAGGTGGCGCGGGCGGTGATTTTGCGGGCGGTGCCGCGCTCGCCAAAGCTGCGGGCCTGCAGGGCCGGGGCTTGGGTGCTGAGCACTTCAAACTGCGTGACCTGCGCCTGCACGGGGGCTGCGGCGCACAGGGCCAGCGCGCCAGCCACCCAGCCGCCCTGCCACAGGCTGGCAAGGGCGGTGCGGGGTGCCAGCCACCGGGCCAGCAGGGTGACCTGGGGCCGGTGGGCCGCGGGGGCAATGGCCGCAGGGGCGGCCATGCGGACCGGTGCGGGCGAAGGAGTCAGGTGGAGGTGCATCGTGAAACCCTTGGGCTGGAACGGGTGGACAGATGGAATGCCAACGGTGTGGTGGGGCATGGGTGAGGCCATGGTGGGCAAGCTGGGGTGCGCAGGCAATAGGTGCCGACACCGATCCACCAGATGCGCAACGCAAGCCCGCCGCATGGTGTGGTTTGGTGTGGTGCGCGGGGCGCTGCGCGCGCAGGGCTGCAAAAGAAAGATAGGCGGACGCCATGGCACGCACGGTGCGCTGCGCCCCAACCTCAGGCAGCCTCAGGCCACGCTCAGGCCAGGCGCAGGGTAGGCTCTTGGCCCCGGCCAGGCTGGCCCAGCGCACCGGCGCCCTGGTTGGTGCCAACTTGTGCGCTGGCGCCGGGCACCCGAAAGACGGCTACCAGCTCGGCCAGTTGGCGGGCCTGGTCGTTGAGGGCATTGGCCACGGCGGCAGATTCTTCGACCAGGGCGGCGTTCTCTTGGGTGACCTGGTCGATCTGGGCCACGGCCTGGTTGACCTGGTGGATGCCCGCACGCTGCTCTTGCGATGCGGCGGTGATCTCGTCAATGATGACGCGCACTTGCTGCACGGCGCCCACGATTTCTGTCATGGTGGTGCCCGCGCGGTCGACCAGGCCAGAGCCTTCGCGCACTTTGCCTGCCGAGGTGTCGATCAGGCCCTTGATCTCTTTGGCGGCCTGGGCGCTGCGCCCGGCCAGGCTGCGCACTTCGCTGGCCACCACGGCAAAGCCACGGCCTTGCTCGCCTGCGCGGGCGGCTTCCACCGCTGCGTTCAGCGCCAGGATGTTGGTCTGGAAGGCGATGGAGTCGATGACGCCGATGATTTCTGAGATGCGGTTGGAGCTGTCGGTGATGCCACGCATGGTGTCCACCACGTTGCCCATCACGGCGCCGCCGCGCTCGGCAATGGCAGCGGCGTTGTGCACCAGCTCGCCTGCGCGCTGGGCGTTGTCGGCGTTTTGGGTGACGGTGCTGGTGAGCTGCTCCATGCTGGCAGCGGTTTGCTGCAGCGAGGAAGCTTGCGATTCGGTGCGCGAAGACAGGTCGAGGTTGCCCGAGGCGATTTCGCTGGCGGCGTGGCGGATTTCTTCGGTGCCATTGCGGATGTTGCCAATGAGCCCCGCCAGGCGGTTTTGCATGGTGTGCATGGCGGCCATCAGGCTGTGCGGGTTTTTGCCCGAGACGGGCACCACCACCGTGAGGTCGCCATCGGCAATGCGGCCGGCCACGTCACCGGCCTGCGCGGGCTCGCCACCCAGGCTGCCCGTGACGCTGCGGATGATGAGCAGCATGGAGACATGGATGATGGTGCCCAGCACCAGCACGATGGCCAGCAGCTTGGTGATGGTTTTGTAGAAGGAGGCCTGGATGTCGCCCACCAGCACGCCCGCCATGATGTGCCAGTCCCACGCCTTGTTGTAGCGCACGTAGGTGACTTTGGGCATCCGCTCGACCTTGCCATCGGGCTGTGTCACGCCAGCCTGGTAGGAGACAAAACCCTGGCCGTTCTTCTGGCCCATGGCGGCCAGCTCTCGGTAGTAGGCAACGCCGTCGGGGTCTTTGCGGTCGCCCACGTTGGTGCCAATGAGGTTGCCGCCCGTGGGGTGCATCAGCATCAGCGGCGCCGAGTCGATGACGAAAAGGAAGTTCTTGCCACCGTCAAACCGCAGCTTGGACAGCCGGGCCAGGGCCTGCTCTTTGGCGGCGGGCAGCTCCAGGCGCCCGGCGGCCACCTCTGCGGCATACGACTCCACCAGGCTGTAGCCCAGGTCCACCACATGGTTGACGGCGGCCTGCCGCTCGTCGGTGACCACAGAGCGGGCGTGGAACGCGGCCCACGCACCGAGCAAGAACAGCCCGAGCCACATCAGGATCAAGGCCAATGTCAGTTTGGTTTTCAGTCGCATAGAGAGATGGGGCCCCAGGGGGACTAGACGGGTTGGAAACAAATCAGGACAACGCGACCCGCCGGAGCAGACACCCAAGACCTAGGGTTAACACCAATAACGGAATGCGAGAGGCTGGATTGTTAACCAAATCTCGTAACCAAATATTTCTATTTGACATTCAAGCAACATTTTTTGTTGCGTTCTCAACCCCTTTTGCTGCGCTTCATTGCGCGCGATGGATTGAGTATAAAAAAAGCGGCCAGCGCTTGATAAATAAGCGCTGGCCGCTATAAAAAATGAAGCAAATGGTGCACCAACAGCCTCAGGGGCGCCAACCCCTGGGGCGCTCAGGTGGCCTTACTTGCCTTGCACGTAGGTGTTGCGGGCGGCGACAGCCAGGTCGGGGTAGTTGGCAAACATGCCGTCCATGCCCATGTCCAGGAACTGGCGGAACTCAGCCGCCGCCAGGGTGGCGTCGGCCTGGGCAAAGGTCCAGCCGTGCACCTTCAGGCCCGCGGCGTGGGCCTGGTCGATGAAGGCTTTGGTGAGGGGGTAGGTGGTGTTGTTGATGAGCACGCCCACGCCTTCGGTGAAGCCCGCCACCTCTTGCAGCGTGAGGGTGGTCACGCTGGTGCTGCCCACCACGCCCATGCGCAGCGAGCCATCGGCCGCCTTGGTGGCCACGCCCAGCAGGATGAGCGGCATCTTGTTGTTCTGCGCGATCTGCTTGGTGCGCAGGCTGCGCAAGGTGGCGTCGCTGAAGGATTGAATGAAGAGCTTGCTGCCAACGTTGTAGCCGTTGGCGTTCAACGTCTTCAAAATGCCGTCTTCCATCACCGGGTCGGCCTGCTTGGCCTCGGGGTAGATGCCCACTTCGCGGCCCACGGCGTTGCTTTGCTTCTTGGCAAAGTCCACCACTTCTTGGAAGGTGGGCACCGTGAAGGGGCTGGCGGCGCTGGGGGTGAAGCCGGGGTAGCTGGTCTTACCCGTGCCGGTGGGGATCACCGTCAGGGTCTTGATCTCGGCCAGGGTGAAGTCGGCGACCTTGTAGCCGCCATTGCGCTGCGCAAACAGCGTGGCCACGTTGGTGGTGCGGTTCAGGGTGTCGTCGTGGATGGCGACCAGTGCGCCGTCTTTGGTGATTTGCAGATCGGGCTCGATGAAGTCGGTGCCCATGCGGATGGCCAGCTCGTAGCCGCCCAGGGTGTGCTCGGGCAGGTAGCCGCTGGCACCCCGGTGGGCAATGACCTGGGGCTGTGCGGGCGCGTCATCGCTGCCACCGCAACCGGCAAGGACCAGGGCAGACAAGCAAACGGCGGCAAGGGATGTGAGGGCTTTCATGGCGTGATTCCGTGGTGGGAAAAACGCGCGACTCTAGGGGCGCGCAATGACATTGTGGTGACATTGCGCGATGGGGCTGACGCCGACCGGACAGGGCGGCGCGGGACGTGCGCGGCCTTACCGGGGCAGCGTGGTCACGGCGCCGCCGTCCAGCAGTTGCTCCTGGCTGCCGGGTGGGCAGGGCTGGTCGGTGTAGATGGTGCGCCCTTGCTGCACGCATTTGCGGGGCGTGGGTGCCACGGGGGCCGATGCGCCACCGCGCGCACTGCCGGCACCGCCTGCGTTAGCAGATGCCGCCTTGCGGTCCTGCGGCAAGGTGTCTGCGCCGGGGCGGGTGGCTTTGCGCCAGGCCTGCTCGGCCCAGGGCTGCACCTGCCCGGCCCATTGGTCGCGCGTCCACCACGCGGCGACGGCGGCGGCCAGCAGCAGCACGGCCAGCAAGGTCCAGAAGGCGCGTTGGCGGGGGCTGCGCATGGTGTGGGCTCCGGTGTGTGGTGTGCGGTGGATGCGGCTTAGGTCTCTGCCGTGCGGGCGCCGGGCACGGCTGTATCGCCTGCGTCCGCACCCTTGGCAGCGGCAGCGGCTGTGACTTTGGGGCTGGCGGCGTAGCCCAGTTGCTCCACAAACACGCTGGGGTGCTGGCGGTGCGACAGCAGGGTGAGCTGCTGGCGGGCGCGGGTCATGCCCACATACAAGGTGTTCTTCTCTTGCGCAAAGGGTGCCTGCGGGTCGGGGAAGGCGCCCTGCTCCAGATAGGGGATGAGCACATGCTCAAACTCCAGCCCCTTCACATGACCAATGTGGGCCAGCACCAGGCTGGCGGTGCTGCGCAGCTCGCGCTGGCGCTGCTCGGCGGCGTTGAGGTGCAAAAAGTAGTCGCGCGCGCTGCCAAAGGCCTGGGCGGCGTGGCTCAGGCCCGCCAGGTTGGCCAGGGCGTCGGCACGGCGCTGGCGCGAGACGAACACCTCGCGCACCACGGCCTCGATCTGCAGGGCCTCCAGCAGGCGGGCCAGGGTATCGGGGCCATGGGCTTCCTTGGCCACCTTCAGCGCGTTGCGCAGGCGCCGCTGCATGGCGGGCTCAACGTTGGGCACGATCTGGTTGGTGAAGAAGCTCTCGAGAAACAGCGGGTTGTCTGTGACGCTGCGGATGGCGTCGGCCAGCAGGTCGTGCTGCGATTCGTGCTCGCGCCCCTTGACCACGATGCGCGCACCGCAGAAGAAGACCAGGGCGCGCATGAGCTTTTCTCGCGTACGCGGCTCGGTCACGCTGTCGAAGTTATCGGTGGCCACGGCCAGCAGGCCGCGCACCAGCAGCACCTCGGGGCGCAGCAGGTAACTTTCAAAACCGCTGATGGTGTAGGGCACGCCGTCGGCCAGCAGCCGGTTTTCGATGGCGATGGACTGGCCCGGGTGGCGCAGCAGCACGGCCAGCCCGGCCATCTTGCCGCGCGTGGCGGTGCGCCACTGCTGCACCTGGTGGGCGATCAGGTCCACACATTCGGCCTCGTTGTCGTAGCCCAGCAGTTGCACGGCGGTGTCGTGCGCAGCCAGCGACCCGTAGGGCTTGTCTGCCAAACGCCCGGCCTTGATGGCCAGCTTGCGACCAAAGCGGTGGCTGGGCGTGAGGGGCAGGCGCGCCACCGGGCGGCTGGTGTGCGCGGTGATGGCGTCGCCCATGAACACGGCGTCGGCCCCGTGCGCGCCGTAGATGACCTGGTCGCGGTCGCCCACGCCGCAGAATTGGCACGGGGTCGAATCGAGCAGCTCGCGCAGCACGCGGAACGAGGCCGCGTTCATGTCGTGCATCTCGTCCACCAGCACCATTTGCAGGTTGCGCGGCCAGTGCGGCAGGCTGGCGGCGGTGTCGCCTTCCAGCAGGCGGCGGGCCAGGTCGTAGGTGGCGTCGTAGGGGCCGCGAAACAGCGGCTGCTCGGCCAGCTCACGGCGGCGGATGCGCTCGTACGCGCGGAACACCTTGAGCTGCGTGTAGCCCAGCCCCAGGTCGCCCGCATAGTCGGGCGTGGCCGGGCCGTCGTCACGCTCCAGGTCGTCTTTCATCGTGCCCTTGAGCCACAGGGCCATGGCCAGAAAGTCTTCGATAAAGCCCGCATCGCCCGCGCTGGGCAGCTGCAGTTCTTCGGGCCAGCGCTCGTATTCGTTGGCCTCCACACGCTGCACGGCCTCCCACACGTAGGGGCGCAGGGCCTCCATGGTGTCGATCTGCTCTACCGGCGGGGCATAGGGCTCTTGCAGCATGGCAGCGCAAAAGGCGTCAAAGCTGGCGATGCGAAAGCGCTTCACCACAGGCGCGGGCAGGCCGATTTTGCGCAGCGCGGCCTGCAGGGCCTGGCAGGCGGTGTCGGTGTAGGTGAGGGCCAGGCAGCGCTCGGGCGGCATGCCGGTGGTCCACGCCTGGGCCATGCGCAGCGCCAGCGTGGTGGTTTTGGCGGCGCCTGCGTTGGCCTCGATGATGAGCGTGCGCTCGGCAGACATCTGCACGGCGACTTGCTCGTCGGTGGGGGTGATGTGCTTGGGTTGGTAGGGGTGAACGGTGGCCAACGGGGGTCCTCTTACCGGGTATGCCGGGCATGCCGGTGGGCATTCAAAAAATCGACACAACCTTTCATGCGGGGCCTGTTGCAGTGCACAGGCCGTGCCCTGGCTTCGACAGGCTCAGCCCAATCGGTTAGGGCTTGGGCCGCGGCTCAGTCCCTGACGGATCGAACGTGCACCGGCGCCCCCGGTACGGGGCGCGGGTTGCATGCAAACGCTGTGGGCACAGCGCGAAGGTCAGCGCCGCCGGCCCACGCCCACGTCAATCTCGCCATACACGGTAACGCCGCTGCTGCCGCCGCCCATGTCCGTCACAGCGTTGCCCTGGGGGCCACTGCTGCTACCTGCGCTGCGTTTGTACAGGGGGCCAGGGGCATCGCCCCCGGCGGCTGGCGTGCCAGCGCAGCCTGCGAGCAGGCCCAGGGCTGCGCACAGCGCCCAGACCCGTGCGCAGGCCTGCGCGGTCATGCGTCGCCGCCCAGGTGGTTGCCCAGGATGCCCGCCAGCTCGAACATGCCCGCGCTGTCTTTGCCGAACACGGCGCGCAGCTTGTCGTCGGCGACGATGGTGCGCTTGTCCTTGGGGTCTTGCAGGTTGTGGGTCTTGATGTATTCCCACATCTTCTTGACGGCCTCGGGGCGTGCCACGGGTTCGCTGCCAATCACAGCGGCCAGGGCGGCGCTGGGGGCCTTGCCTGCGGCGGCCTTGCGCGGGGCTTTGGCGGCGGTGGACTTGGCTGCGGCCTTTTTGGCAGGGGCTTTCTTGGCGGCAGCGGTGGTCTTGCCTGCCTTGGCGGCGGCGGTTTTGGCCGCAGCGCCCGGGCGGGGTGGGAACTTGCTGGGCGCAAACTCGAAGTTGACCTTGCCCGCTTCCTTGTCCCACGCCAGGTGGGCCTTGAAGTTGCGGCGCGTGCGCATGCTCACGAACTTGTCGAGCAGGTCGGTCTTACCGGTCTCCAGCAGCTTGTGCATCTGCTCGCGCTCCACGGGCTGCTGCAGGATGATCTTGCCGCTCTTGAAGGTGCAGCTCGGTGTGGGCTGCGCTGCAGTGGGCACGGCTTTGCTGCACACGTAGTTGCTGCCATGCTCGTGCACGTCTGATCCGCAGATAGGGCAAGGGCCGAGGGCGGCATCTTCAAACTCGACAATCTCGCCGGACTCTTCGCCCTTCTTGTCGTCGCCGAAGTCGAACTCGAGCTTGTAGTTGTGCGCTTCGTCGTCGTACTTGATGACGATCTCGGAGGTGAACGGCCAGCCCGCCTTGGAGCGGAAGCCTTCCAGCGGGCCGATCTTCTTGTCGCGCAGCAGAGCGTTGGCCTCTGCGGTTTCAAAGGTGCGGCCTGCGGGAGATTTGCCAAAGCTGAAGCCGCAACCCTCGGCGCCGGGCTTGCCCACACAGGCAAAGCGGCGGTAGTTTTCCTTCACCACACCGCCGCAGTTGGGGCACGGCGATTCGAGCGTGGCGTAGTCGCCTGGGATGGTGTCGCGGTCGTATTCCTTGGCCTTCTTGACCATGCGCTCCGTCATGGCGGCGATCTCGGCCATGAAGGCTTCGCGGCTCAGTTGGCCCTTTTCCATTTGCGAGAGCTTGTACTCCCACTCGCCGGTCAGGTCGGCGCGGCAGAGCTCCTCCACCTCCAGCCCGCGCAGCAGCGTCATGAGCTGGAAGGCCTTGGCCGTGGGGATGATCTCGCGGCCTTCGCGCAGCATGTACTTTTCAGTCAGCAGGCCTTCGATGATGGCCGCGCGCGTGGCAGGTGTGCCCAGGCCCTTTTCCTGCATGGCAGAGCGCAGTTCTTCATCGTCAATCTGCTTGCCCGCGCTTTCCATGGCGCCCAGCAGCGTCGCTTCCGAATACCGGGCGGGGGGCTTGGTCTTGAGGCCCTTGGGGTCCACCGCCAGGGTGTTGACGCTTTCGCCGGGTTTGACCGGCACCAGGTTCTGGCCCTTGTCGCCGTCCTTGCCGCCTTCGACTTCTTCAGCGGCTTCCTTGCCGTAGATGGCCAGCCAACCCGGCTTGACCAGCACCTTGCCTTCGGTCTTGAAGCTGTGCGGGGCCACGGTGCTGATACGCGTGGTCACGGTGTATTCAGCACTCGGGAAGAACACCGCCATGAAGCGGCGCACGACCAGGTCGTACAGCTTTTGCTCGGCCTCGCTCAGGCCGCTCGGTGCCTGCAGCGTGGGGATGATGGCAAAGTGATCGCTGACCTTGCTGTTGTCAAAAATGCGCTTGGACGGGCGCACGTAGTTGTTATTCAGCGCGGTGAGCGCGTGGGGTGCCAGGTGGCGCATGCCGCTGTCGGCCAGCATTTCAAAGGTCTGCTTGGCCACCGGCAAATAGTCTTCAGGCAGCGCGCGCGAATCGGTACGCGGGTAGGTCAGGGCCTTGTGGCGCTCGTACAGGCTTTGCGCCAGGGCCAGCGTGGTCTTGGCGCTGAAGCCGAACTTGCCGTTGGCCTCGCGCTGCAGGCTGGTCAAATCGAACAACAGGGGCGACGCCTGCGTGGTGGGCTTGCTCTCTTCGGTGACGGTGGCCTGCTTGCCGCGCACGGCGTTGGCTATTGACTGTGCCTCGGCGGCAGACCACACGCGGTCCGCTCGCATCTCTGCATCCTCGCCCTTTTTCCACTTGGGGTCGAACCACTTGGCGGGGTATTCACCGGCCTGGGCGCCAAAGGTGGCGTGGATTTCCCAGTAGTCGCGGCTGATGAACTTGCGGATCTTTTCTTCGCGCTCCACCACCAGCGACAGGGTGGGCGTCTGCACCCGGCCCACGGTGGTCAGGAAGAACCCGCCGTCGCGCGAGTTGAAGGCCGTCATGGCGCGGGTGCCGTTGATGCCCACCAGCCAGTCGGCCTCAGAGCGGCTGCGCGCCGCGCTGGCCAGGCCCGCCATCTGCTGCTCAGAGCGCAGGGCGTTGAAGCCATCGCGGATGGCCTGGGGCGTCATCGATTGCAGCCACAGGCGGCGCACGGGCTTGCCCAGGGGTTTGGAACCACCGGCGTACTGCTCGATCAGGCGGAAGATGAGCTCGCCCTCGCGGCCCGCGTCACAGGCGTTGATGAGTTCAGACACGTCCTTGCGCTTGGCCTGCTTGACCACCGCGTTCAGGCGGCTCTTGGTCTTGTCCACGGGCTTGAGGTCAAAAAACGGCGGGATCACGGGCAGGTGCGCAAAGCTCCACTTGCCGCGCTTCACATCAAACTGCTCGGGGGCCTGGATCTCCACCAGGTGGCCCACGGCGCTGGTGACTACATAGCGGTCGTTCTCGAAGTGGTCTTCGTGCTTGTCAAACTTGCCAGCCACGGGGGTCAGGGCGCGCACGATGTCCTGCGCCACTGAGGGTTTTTCTGCAATTACCAGGGTCTTGGTCATTTTGGGGCTCTCGCCAGTCATTCTGGTTGCCCGGGTTGCGGGCGCTTCTACAATTCGGCTCTCACGCGCATGCACACGCATACACGCGCACGCACACACATGTGTGCACCATCAAGTTAACAGAGTTTTTGCCATGGCCCGCAATGCAACGCCCGCCGACCCCAACGCCCACTCCGGCCGCCGCATCCAGACCCGGCGCTCGGGCGTGCACGGCAGAGGGGTTTTTGCCCTGCAGGACATCGCCGCTGGCGAGGTGCTGGTGGAATACACCGGCGAAATCATCAGCTGGCAAGAAGCGCAAGACCGCCACCCCCACGACCCCAGCCAGCCCAACCACACGTTTTACTTCCATGTGGACGAGGACCGGGTGATCGACGCCAACTACGGTGGCAACTCGGCCCGCTGGATCAACCACAGCTGCGATCCCAATTGCTTTGCCGACGAGCAGGACGGCCGCATTTTCATCACCGCGCTGCGCAACATCAAGGCGGGCGACGAGTTGAACTACGACTACGGCCTGATCATTGAAGAGCGCTACACCCCCAAACTGAAGGCCGAATACCCCTGCTGGTGCGGCGCTGCCACCTGCCGAGGCACGCTGCTGGCCCCCAAGCGCGGCTGGCGCCCGCCCATGCCCGACCTGCCCCCGCCAGAGCCCCGCGCTGCACGGGGCAAAGCCAAGGCCACCAAAGCCACGAAGGGCGACAAGGGCGGCAAGGCATGACCGCCCCCATCCGCTGGCCCGCCGAGGCCGTCTGGGAGGCCGTGGCCCCACTGTTGCCGGGCTTCACGGTCGAGGTGCTGCCCAGCATCGATTCGACCAACACCGAGCTGATGCGCCGCGCCCGGGCCGGGCAGACCGAACCCACCCTGCTGGTGGCCGAGCAGCAAACCGCCGGACGCGGCCGCCTGGGCCGGGTGTGGCAGAGCGATGTAGGCGCGTCGTTGATGTTGTCCTTGGGCCTGCCGCTGGCGCCCAAGGATTGGTCCGGCCTGTCGCTGGCCGTGGGCGTGAGCGTGGCCGAGAGCCTGCAGCCCGCCCTGCCCCCGCTGCAGCCCGGCCACAGCCCCCGCATTGGCCTGAAGTGGCCCAACGACCTGTGGCTGAGCGGCGACCGCAAGCTGGGCGGCATTTTGGTGGAGACCGCCAGCTTCGTATCGCCCCAGGCCGCACAAGCCGCCCCCGGCGCCAGCCAGCATGGCACCGCCGCCCGCTACGTGGTAGTGGGCATTGGCATCAATGTGCTGCCCCGCAGCGCCGAGGGCATGAGCATGCCCCCCGGCAGCCTGCAGGATGTGGAGCCGGGCCTGGATGCGCCCGCCGCCCTGCTGCGCATCGTGCCCCCGCTGGTGGGCATGCTGCAGGGCTTTGAGGCCTGCGGCTTTGCGCCCGTGCAGCCCCGCTTTGCTGCGCGCGATGTGCTGCAGGGTCGCCCTGTGACGCTGAGCGACGGCCAGACCGGCACCGCCCATGGCGTGGGCGAAGACGGCGCGCTGCTGGTGCACACCGCCCAGGGCATGCAGGCCGTGACCAGTGCCGAGATCAGCGTGCGCCCTGCCGTGGTGGCCGCCCCGCTGTGACCCCCACCTTGAACTGAACCGAGAGAAGCCCCCACCCATGCTGCGCCTTGCCGTCATCGCCCTGCTGCTGGCCAATGCCGGTTATTACGCCTACACCCAGGGCTGGCTGCGCAGCGCAGGCCTGGCCCAACCCGAGCAGGCCGAGCCCCTGCGCATGCAGCAGCAGATCCGCCCCGAGACCCTGAAAGTGCTGCGCACGCAAGGCACCACCGCCGCCCCCACGCCGCCCGCCCCACCGGCGGCTGCGGCCGATGCCGGGGCCTCTGCCACGGCCGCAGCTGCCACGGCCGCAGCTGCCCCGGCCGCCGATGCGGGCGAATGCCTGCAGGCCGGCGTGTTTGACGACAAGCAGGCGGCGGCACTGCGCACCGCTGCCGCCAGCTTGCCCCAGGGCAGCTGGACGCTGGAGCCCACGCCCATCACCGGGCGCTGGATGATCTACATGGGCCGCTTTGACGACCAGGACACGCTGGACAAAAAGCGCGCCGAGCTGCGCGCCCGCAAGGTGGACTTTGACCGCGCGGGCGGCACGCTGGAGCTGGGCCTGTCGCTGGGCCGCTTCTCCACCGAAGAGGCCGCGCAGCGGGGCCTGACCACCCTGAACGCCCAGGGCGTGCGCACCGCCCGCGTGGTGCTGGAGCGCCAGGCCGCCCCGGGCTTCACCCTCAAGCTGCCCGCTGTGACCGATGCCCAGCGCCAGCAGTGGCTGGCCACCCTGCGCCCCGCCATGGCGGGCAAGACGCTGGGCAGCTGCGGCTAGCAGAACAATTCAAAGAATCCAGGCAGCGGTCCTCTGCCTACTCTGTCCGCTAGGGATTCGGCACGGGCCCGAGCGGAGATTTCAAGTTCAAAGAGGCTGAATCAACCGGCCCCGCCAGTTTGCACAAGTTGACCATTGGCCCAGCAAGCCCATGGTGGCTTGCGGCACACTGCCCCACGCACACGGCTGAGAGCCTGAACCGGCCCTCAGCCCGTGCCGCGCAGCGGTGGGCCACCCCGCCCGCCTTTTCAACGGTTTCACAGGGAGCAGCACCATGGGTTTATTCGATTCAGTCGTCGGCGCAGTCTTGAACAACGCAGGCCAGGCCGGGGGCACTGCCGCAGGCGGTGGCCTGGGCGGGCTGCTGGGCATGGCCGCCCAAAACCCGCAGCTGGTGCAAGCCGTGCTGTCCCTGCTGGGCAACGATGGCGCGCACGGCGGGCTGGCGGGGCTGGTAGAGCGCTTTCAGCAAGCGGGGCTGGGCAATGTGCTGCAGTCGTGGATTGGCACGGGCACCAACCTGCCGATCTCGGGCGAGCAACTGGCCAGCGTGCTGGGCCAGGGCACCCTGTCGCAGCTGGGCAGCCAGGTGGGTGCAGCCCCGGCCGATGTGGCCCAACAGCTCAGCCACCTGCTGCCCGGCCTGGTGGACCAGCTCACGCCCCAGGGCCAGGTGCCCCAGGGCGGCCTGGGCAACAGCAGTGACCTGATGGGCGTGCTGGGGCAGTTTTTGCGCGGCTGAAGCCCCAAGCCGCTCAGGCCTTCAGGCGCGGCGGGGCCGCCAGCTGCTCGGGCGTGGTGAAGTAAGCCGTGTGGCTGCCCAGGCCCGCGCGCGCCTGGGCCAGCACCTGCCGGGCCACGGTGCGCAGGTGCACCTCGTCAGGCCCGTCCATCAGGCGCAGGGCGCGGCCCCAGGTCCAGAAGGCGGCCAGGGGCGTATCGGGCGACAGGCCCATGGCGCCAAAAATCTGCATGGCCCGGTCCACCACGCGCTGCTGCAGCCGGGCTGCCACCACCTTGATGGCCGCTACCTGCGCGCGCACCTGCCGGGCGTTGGCCGCTTCTGGCCCAGCGCCTTGTCCAGTGCCCTGCCCCGTTTTCACCCCGCGTTCTTCCCCGTGCGGGCCTTGGTCCAGCAGCCAGGCCGTGTGCAGCACCAGCCAGCGCGCCTGGTCGATCTCGATGCGCGAGTCGGCCAGCCACTCCTGCACATTGGCTTGTTCAGACAGCGGCTTGCCAAAGGCGTGGCGCTCCAGCGCGCGTTCGGCGGCCAGTTGCAGGGCCAGCTCGCACTGGCCGATGGTGCGCATGCAGTGGTGCACCCGCCCCGGCCCCAGGCGCGCCTGCGCCATGGCAAAGCCTTGCCCCCAGGCGCCCAGCAAGGCGGTGGCGGGCACACGCACGTTGTGCAGGCGAATTTCGCAATGCCCCTCGGGCGCGTGGTGGTGCAGCACGCGGATGTTGCGCACCACCTCCACCCCGGGTGTGTCCAGGGGCACCAGCACCATGCTGTGGCAGTGGTGGGGGTCATGGTGGTGGGAGCCACCCAGGCTGTCGGGGCTGTCGATGCGGTCGGCGTCTTCGTCCCCATCGGCGTTGCGGCACAGCACGATGAGCAATTGGCACTGCGGGTGCGCCGCGCCAGTGATGAACCACTTGCGGCCATTGAGCACCAGGACTTCACCCTCGCGCCGCACCGTGGTCTGCAGGTTGGTGGGGTCGGACGAGGCCACGTCCGGCTCGCTCATCGCAAAGGCCGACCGGCACTGGCCGTGCAGCAGTGGCTGCAGCCACTGCACGCGCTGCGCAGGGCTGGCAAAGCGGTGCAGCAGCTCGATGTTGCCGGTATCCGGTGCGCTGCAGTTGAACACCTCGGCCGCCCAGGGCAGGCGGCCCATGGCTTCGGCCAGCGGTGCGTAGTCCAGGTTGGACAGGCGCGTGCCGGGCTCGTCATCGCGCAGCGTGGGCAAGAAGAGGTTCCACAGCCCCTCTTCGCGGGCCAGGGCCTTGAGGTCTTCGAGAAACGGCGGCGGGTAGTCGCCCGCCTGCACGGCGGCATGCCAGGCGGCGTTGTAGGGCAGCACGTAGCGGTCGATGAAGGCGTTGAGCCGATCGCACAACTGCCGCGCCAGGGGGGAGGGGTTGAAGTCCATGCGGGCATTGTGAAAACCGCGCAGGCCCCTGTCAGAACGCAGGCGACACCCGGCTTGACGCAGGTCATCGCAAGGGCGCGGCACGCCCTTGCATCGCACCTAAACGCTATTATTTTCATAGCTTCTAGCGCTTATTAGATAAGCGCTAGAAGGCATTTTTAACCCAAACCCAGGCTTTCCACGGTACGATCCGCGCATGACCACCCAGTACGAAACCCTGCACCCCGAAGACACCTACCGCGAGGCCTTTGGCGTGGAGCCCCCCGAGGTGCCTGCCGAGCGGATGCTGTGGCCGCGCAAGCCGGGGTTCTTCATCGTGCACCGGCCCGTGGCCACCGCCCTGCGGGCGCCCGCAGCTGCAGGGCCTGAGGTGACGGCGGCTGCGCCCCAGGCCGTGGCGGCCGATGCGCCCTCCGCAGAGGCCCCGGCCCCCACACCACCCGCCGACCGCACCCGCGTGCTGATGCCCGCGCAATGGGGGTTGGTGCCGCACTGGGTCAAGTCGGCGTCGGACGCCAAGCTGCGCGCCCCCAAGCTGACCACGGCCAAGTCCGACCTGCTGGGCACCGGCACCGCCTTTCGCGAAGCCTGGCTGGCGGGGCAGCGCTGCATCGTGCCCATGCAGGCCTTTTATGCAGACGACCACCGCAAGGGCAAGCCCGTGCCCACCCGCATTGCCCGCGTCGACGGCAAACCCATGGGCCTGGCAGGCCTGTGGGCCCGCTGGCAGGGGGCCGAGGGCGAAGAGATCATCAGCTACGCGCTCATTACCGTGAACGCCAACAACCATGCGCTGCTCAACCGCTACCAGCCCCCGGGCAGCGAAAAGAGCATGCCCGTCATCCTGAACGAGGGCGCCTACGACGCTTGGCTGACCGCCCGCACCGACAAGGCCAAAGAGTTTTTGCGCCAGTACCCCGCGCAGTCGCTGCTGGCCAACCCGGTCGAGAAGAAGGCCGACAAGACGCCCAAGGGTTGGCTGGACTGAGCGCTCACGCGTTGCGCAAGGCTTCGACAAGCTCAGCCCGAACGGTCGGTAGGTGCACCAAGCCCCCTCCCGACCCCGCCCCACCCTACCCGTTCGGGCTGAGCCTGTCGAAGCCAGGGCACGGTGCCTGGGCAGTCCCACATCCGCCCGCAGGCGGTGCAACCTTCAGCGCGCCTTGAGCAGCGCCTCCACCTGCAACAGCACCAGCTCGTTATCGTCCGCCTTGTTCGGGTCGCGGCTGGAGCTGAAAGGCAGGTTGTTGTCATTGCCCACCACGATGTGCTTGTCGTCCACCACGTCCACGTTTTCAATGGTGAAGAACGGGAAGGTGAGCACGCCATTGTTCAACGGCTTCTTGGCCAAGCGCTGCGGGTCTTGGATATTCATCAGGTCGATGTAGCCCACCTTGCGGATTTCGCCGCCCACGTTGGCGTCGTTCAATTCCACCTTGTACACCCGCTTGAACTGCGCCAGGTCGTGGAAGCAATCCGTGCGCTGCTGGCCCGTGGGGCAGGCCTTGTCGGCCGTGCCTTCGCCGTTGTCGCGCTCGATGATGAGGCCCATGGCGCTTGTGCCATCTCCCGAGATAGTGGCGTCGATCATGTTGAAGTCGCCAATCGCGTGGTGGTTGGCCTCCAGCACGTACTTCCAGTGACGGCCCGTCCATTGCTCGGTCTTCACATCGAATTCGAGCACGCGCAGGTACTGCTTGCCGCCCACGTTCTCGTAGGCCTTGGCGGCGTCGTTCCACAGCGCGCCTTCGAGCAGGGCGTAGAGCTTGCTGCCGTCCTTGCTGGCGGCCATGCCTTCAAAGCCCTTGGAGCGCTTCACATCGAACGCGGTGGGCTTGGCATCGGGCGCGCCGGGCATCAGCACGCCGGGGGCATCGGGCGAGCGCACCACCTTGCCGTCCACCTTCGTCTCAAACACCGCCAGCACCTTGCCGTTCAAATCGGCCTTGATGAGGAAGGGGCCAAACTCGTCGCCAATCCACAGCGCACCGCCCGCAAACTGAAAGCTCTCGGGGTCAAAGTCCGCGCCCGTCAGGTAGCGCTTGTCGGTGCCCTCTTGTGTGATGCGGAAAGGCACCTTCTTGTCCGGGTCGTGCAGGAAGATGGTCTTTTGGCGGCTGAACTGGCCGCTTTGGAAATCCACCTGGTAGTGGCTCAGGTGCAGCATGAAGTCGGGCGAATTCGCCTTGGAGCCCGCGCCGTTGTCCGTCAGCAGCCAAAAGCTGCCGTCCGGCATGCGCTTGATGCCCGAGTGCCCTTGCAGCGGCTGACCGTCAAACGGCAGACCAATGCCCGTGGGGCGCCCAGCCGAAAGGCCCGCCACCGAGCCCAGCTTTTCCACGCGCTGCGCGGTGGTGAACTTGCCCGCATGGCGCAGATCGGCCGGGGCATCGGCGGGGGCAGCAATCACCGTCATGGCAGGCATCACGGCGTGACCGGCCAGCGTGGAGGGAAAGGCTTGCTGGGCGTGGGCAGTGAAAGCTGGCGACAGGGCAACGCAAGCCAGCGCAACGCTGGCGGCCAGACGATTCAAGGAGAAGAAAGCAGACATAGTGGCAAGGGTGCACAAAAGGAAAGGCGCAACCTTGCCGGGGGGATGTGACGTGGGTGTGACGCCGCAACACCCGGCCGGGCAATGCGTCCAATGCTGTACGTTTACGCCGGGTGGTTGCCCGCGCGGTCCTGCACCACGCAATCGAGTTCTGCGAGCACTTCGGGTGCAAGCGCGAGTTGCGCACTGGCCAGGTTTTGCCGCAGGTGATCGACGGACGAGGTGCCCGGAATCAACAGCACATTGGGTGACCGCTTCAGCAACCATGCCAGCGCCACTTGCAGCGGCGTGGCCCCCAGCCGCAGGGCGATGCTCGACAACTGGGTCGACTGCAGCGGGCTGAATCCTCCCAGCGGGAAAAACGGGACATACGCAATGCCTTGGCGTGCCAGTTCGTCCACCAAAGCATCGTCCTGACGATGTGCCAGGTTGTATTGGTTTTGCACGCAAACCACAGTGCACAGGCGCTGGGCCTCAGCGACCTGGGTCCGGGTGACATTGCTCAGGCCAATGTGGCGAACCAGCCCCTGCTGTTGCAGCTCGGCCAGCACGCTGACCTGCTCCTCAATAGCGCCTTCGCTCGGGCCAAACGCATTGAACATCACGCGCAGGTTCACGACATCGAGCACGTCCGCACCCAGATTGCGAAGGTTATCGTGCACAGCCTGAGTCAGCTCATGCGCCGATGCTGCCGGCAGCCAAGCGCCTTGATCGTCTCGGCGCGCACCGATTTTGGTCACGATGGTCAGGTCACCTCGGTAGGGGCTGAGCGCCTCACGAATGAGTTGGTTGGTGATGTGGGGGCCATAGAAGTCGCTGGTGTCGATGTGATTGACGCCGCTTTCCACAGCCGTGCGCAGCACCGACAGGGCGGCTGCTTTGTCCTTGGGTGGCCCAAAGACCCCTGGCCCCGCCAACTGCATGGCACCGTAGCCCAGACGGAAGACAGGGCGGCTACCGAGCAAAAACGTGCCAGCTTGTTCAAGAGAGTGCATGAAGTGGTCCTTGGTTGCGAGGGTGAATGGGGATGGGTCGCAGTGTAGAAACGCACCAAAGAATTGATAAGCCCGCACAGTGCGCACAGCTTGTGCAGAATGGCGCACAATGAATGTGGACCTGAACGACCTCAAAGCACTGCTGGCCGTAGCGAAAGCCCAAGGTTTTCGCGGAGCGGCCAAGCAGCAGGGTGTCAGTGCATCGGCCATCAGCGAGGCCGTGCGGAGACTGGAAGGACAACTGGGCGTGCGCCTGCTGAACCGCACTACCCGCAGCGTGGCACCGACCGAAGCCGGGCAGCGACTGCTGGAGCGACTCGCCCCCGCGCTGCAGGAGGTAGGGGACGCACTCGATGCGGTCAACTCCTTGCGTGACCGCCCTGCGGGCACGCTGCGCCTGAACGTGCCCGTTGCCGCCTGCAAACTGGTGCTTCCGGCGCTACTGCCGGGGTTCAAAACGGCTTACCCCGACATCACGGTGGAGGTGGTTGCGGAAGACAGTTTTGTCGATGTGCTGGCCGCCGGTTGTGATGCGGGCATCCGCTACAGCGAAAGCCTGGAGCAAGACATGATCGCGGTCCCCATAGGGCCCAAGGTGCAACAGTTCGCCTGCGCTGCAGCACCGGGCTACATCTCCCGCCGAGGGATGCCCGCCCATCCGCACGCGCTACTGGAGCATGACTGCCTGCGTCTGCGTTTTCCAAGCGGCAACCTTCCGCCGTGGGAGTTTCATCAAGGCAGTGAAACACTGACCGTGAACCCCGTGCCTGCCCTTCTGGTGCAAGGGGGCGCTGCCGCAGACCTGGCCGTAGATGCGGCCATCAGAGGCATGGGCATCGTCTATCTTTTCCGCGACTGGTTGCAACCCCATCTGGACCAGGGCGCGCTCGTGCCCGTGCTACAGACGTGGTGGCCACAGTTCTCTGGCCCGTTTTTGTACTACCCCGGCCGCCGCCTGGTACCGGCACCGCTGAGAGCCTTTGTTGACTACGTGAAGGCGGCTTGACGTACCAGCGCGTCATCCCCTCACCGCCGCGCCATCCACAGCGCCGCCCCCACCACCAGCGCCCCGCCCAGCCAGCCTTGCGGCCCCAGGCTCTCGCCCAGCCAGGCCACGGCAAACAGCGCCCCCCAGGCGGGCTCGGTGCCGGTGAGCAGGCCCACGCGGCTGGGGCTGGTGTGTTTGAGGGCCCAGTTTTGCGCCACCAGGGCGAACACGGTGCAGCCCAGCACCAGGTAGGCGGTGGCCCACCAGAAGGCGCTGGCGGCGGCCCAAGTGGGCAGGGGCGGCAGGCCTTGCGGCAGCAGCGCCCAGCCCATGGCCAGGGTGCCCAGGCCCACCACGGCCGACTGCACGGTGGTGAGCAGCAGCACAGGCACGGGTGCCGCGCCCGGGGCTGCGCTGGGCGAGATGTGGCGGGCCGCCCGTGCGGTGGCGCAGGCCATGAGGGCGCGCAGCACGGCGGCGGCCAGCATGAGGGCATCGCCCCCGCTCCAGGCGCCCTGCCAGCCCCCGGCCAGCAGCAGTGCGCCGCACAGCGACACGGCCACGCACATCCACACGGCCCGGCTGGGGCGCTGGCCCATCAGCGCCCATTCGGCCACGGGGGTGAAGACCACGCACAGGCTGATGAGGAAGGCGGCGCGGCTGGCGGGCGTGTGGGCCACGCCATAGGTTTCGCACACAAAAATGGACAGCAACAAAGCCCCGAGCGGCAGCCCCTTGCGCAGCGCGCCCCACCGCTGCGCGGCCGTGGTGCCGCGCAGCGCCACCGGTGCCAGCAAGGCCGTGGTGAGCAAGAAGCGCACGGCCAAAAAACCGAGCACCGGGTAAAACGCCAGCGCCCCCTTGGCCACGCCGTAGCTGGTGCCCCAGACGATGGCCACCAACAGCAGGGCCAGGTCGGCACCGCGCAGCAGGGGGGATGGGGCGGTTGCCAGGGAGGAAGCGCTGTGCACGGCGGCGGGAGAGTTCATGCCTGCGATCGTAAATTTGCGCAGCCATGCTGATAATCCAGCCTTTCAGAACAACATTTGTTCCCCATGCGCACAAATGAAGCCTTGGCACCCATCGCGCACCTGGCGCACCTGACCGACATGGCCGTGTTTGCCCGGGTGGTGGAGGCGGGCAGTTTTTCTGGCGCGGCGCGGGCGCTGGGCACCACACCGTCGGCCGTGAGTCGGCAAGTGGCACGGCTGGAAGGCTTGCTGCAGGTGCGCCTGCTCGAGCGCACCACCCGCAAGCTGCGGCTGACCGAAGCAGGCCACGCCGCCTACACCCGCTGCCAGGCACTGGACAGCGCCGCCCGCGAGGTGCTGCAACTGGCCGAGCAGCACACCCACACCCCGCAGGGGCTGGTGCGCATGAGCGTGCCCAAGGCCTATGGGCGCCAGCGCATCCACCCACTGGTGCCCCCGTTTCTGGCGGCGCACCCGCAGGTCGATGTGCAGCTGGTGGTGACCGACCGGGTGGTGGACCTGTTTGCCGAAGATGTGGACCTGGCCATTCGCATCACCGACACACCCCCGCCCGGGCTGGCGGGCCGCCCGCTGGAGGCGGTGGAGCACATCGTGTGCGCCAGCCCCGCCTACCTGGCGCGCCGTGGCACGCCGCAGCACCCGGGCGAGCTGGCCGCGCACGACTGCATTTACCTGGGCGAAGACCCGAGCGACCGGCGCTGGCGGTTCACGCAGCGCGTGGCGCCAACCAAGGGAAAGAGAAACGACCCAGCAGGCCCAAAGCCGCTGCAGGATGGGGAACAAGCCACCGTGTCAGTGCACGGGCGCTACGTGGTCAACCACAGCGAGATGCGGCGCGAGGCCGCCATTGCGGGCCTGGGCATTGCCAGCCTGCCGGGATTTGCGGCCCAAGCGGCCCTGGCCAGCAGCGCGCTGGTGCGGGTGCTGACCGCATGGCGGCACGACACGGCCTATTCAGGCACGGCGTGGCTGCTGTACCCGCCCAACCGGTTTTTGCCCAGCCGGGTGCGGGCGTGGGTGGATTACTTGGCCAGCGCGATGGGGGCAGGCTGAGCCACGGGCAGCGCCCAAGCGCGTGCGGTGACGGCCAGCAGGGCCATGGCGGTGGCATTGCTGGCGTGGGCCACGTGGGCCATGTTGGCAGCGATGCGGGAGACGATGGAGGATGCAGACAGAACAGGCATGACAGTCCAAAAACACAACAAGATGAAGACAAGCGAGAGCTTGCCCACGCGCTGTGACGGCGGTATGACAGATCGAGCGCCATGGCGTGACAGCGCGGCGCAGGCTAGCCAGGTGGCGAAGTGGGCACCCTCCTTCACTGCACTGTCTCTTCAGCCTCCATCGCACTACATTTTTGATAGCTGCTAGCGTATATATATCAAGCGCCAGATCCTCTTTTTCCCTCTACCTACACAGCCTTGTTCTCCATGGTGCCCCAGCAGAGTTGCCAGTGCCAAGGGCCCAGGTTGTGTTCGTCAACGCACAGACGCCCCGGCATCCGGTCGGTACAAGTGAACCAGAGCAGGGCGGCACCGCCGCCGTGCCGTTCACCCGCCACAGGAGGCCGCCATGACCCACCCCATCCACCCCCCAACCTGCGCCTGGGACACCGCCTGTGCGGGGCAGCCTGCCGATGTGTCGCTGCTGGAGTTGTCCAGCCTGGGCGAGCACCTGCAGCACTGCGGCGCCTTGCGTGGGCCCATGGACAGCCTGCTCACGGGCGCCCTGTGGCTGCAGGCCGTGGTGGCTGAGCATGTGGTCACGGTGGTGCTGGTCATCACACTGCTGGTGGGTGCGGTATCGCTGGCGCTGTGAGCGCGGCGCGCAGGGCGCTGCGCGCGCAGTGGCCCTGGGTGCCCGCCGCGATGGAGGGCATGCTGGACGCACGCGCTGGCGCGGTGCTGGAGCCGGTGCGCGCCGAGGTGTTTGGCCTGGCACGCTTTGAGGAGCACGGCAGGCACCTGGGCAACACGCACCGCGCCCGCAAGGCCCCGTTTGGGCGGGCCACGTTCTACCCCCGGCTGCAAAGCAACATCCGCGCGTTGCGCTCGGCCCACCGCTACCTCTTTGATGCGCCCCATGAAGAGCACACCATCAGCCCCGCCGCCGAATGGCTGTTTGACAACTTCCACCTGATCGAGAGCCAGCTCAAAGAGATCCACGCCGGGCTGCCGCCGCGCTACTACCGCTCGCTGCCCGTGCTGCAAAACGCCCCGCTGGTGGGGCTGCCACGCGTGTATGGCGTGGCCTGGTCGTTTGTGGCGCACACCGACAGCGCGTTTGACGAGCCCCTGCTGGTGCATTTTCTGAACGCCTACCAAGAGACCTGCGAGCTGAGCCAAGGCGAGCTGTGGGCGCTGCCCACCACGCTGCGGGTGGTACTGATTGAGAACCTGCGCCGCCTGGCCGAGCGGCTGGCCAGCCACAAGGCCGCGCAAGAGCTGGCCAGCCTGTGCGCAGCCCGCTGCAACGACCTGACGCTGCCCACCCTGGACGCGGCCTGGGCCGCCATGGAGCGGCGCGGCGTGGGGGCCGTGTTTTTGGTGCATCTGGCACAAGCCATGGCGGGGCGCAGGGCGCAGGGCGGCACCAGTGGGGATAGCAGGGAAGCGGCCTCGGCAGCGCCCCAATGGCCCGTGCAGCAATGGCTGGCAGGCGCGGTGCCCGACCTGGCCGCGCTGCAAACACAGCAGCAGATCAACCAGGCTGCAGACCAGCTCAGCATGGGCAATGCCGTCACGGCGCTGCGGCTCATTGGCGCGGCCGACTGGAGCGACATCGTGGGACAGACGAGCCTGGTGCTGCGCGCCATGCTGCAGTCGCCCGTGTTTGCGGCAGAAGACGAGTCCACACGCAACACCACACTGCACGGCATTGAGCGCCTGTCGGCCCGCAGCCACTGCGGCGAAGCGGCCGTGGCGCAAACGCTGATAGCGCACATGGGCAGCGGGGTGGGCACGGGCGGTGAAGCCGCAGCGCCCAGCCACACACCGCACAGCACCCAGCACAGCGCCCTGGCGGGCTACTGGCTGCAAGGGCCGGGCCGGGCCGCGCTGGAGCAAGCCCTGGGCGTGCGCCACCACGCCATCACCGCCGCTGCGCTGTGGCACGCCGCCGTGCGCGCCCTGCGCGTGCCCTGGTACCTGGGCGCGCTGCTGGTGGGCACACTGGCCCTGCTGGCCTGGTGGCTGGCGCCGCTGTGGCATGCCTTGCCCACCTGGCCTCCTGGCCCGTGGCCTTCACCAGCGGCATTCATGGCTGCAGACGTGGAAGACGGTGGCGCAGACCTGGCCTGGCTGGCGGGCCTGGGCAGCTTCGCAGGCGTGGCGTTGCTGCTGCTTTTGCCAGCGTCCGAGATCGTGGTGGCGGTGGTCAACCGACTGGTGGGCGAGTCCATTCGCCCCAGCTACATGCCGCGCTACCTGCTGCCCGGCGGTATACCGCCCACCGCGCGCGTCCTGGTGGCCGTGCCCGCCATGCTCAGCAGCCCCGGCGCCATTGCGCGACTGGCCCACCGCATGCACCTGCACTACCTGGCCAACCCCGAGCCCTGCGCCCAGTTTGCCCTGCTGAGCGACGACGTGGACGCCCCAAGCCCCACCCTGCCCGCAGACGCCGAACTGCTGGCACTGGCCAGCGCACAGCTGCAGGCCCTGAACGCCCAACACCCGGTGGCCGCTGGCCAGCCCCCCCGCTTTGTGCTGCTGCACCGCGCCCGCACCTACAGCGCCACGCAGCAGCAATGGATGGGCTGGGAGCGCAAGCGCGGCAAGCTCGAACAACTGGTGGCCGAGCTGGCCACCGAAATGCCCGGCGCCTTCATGCCGCTGGGCACACTGTCGCAACTGGCCGCAGACACGCGCTACGTGCTCACGCTCGACAGCGACACGCTGCTGCCCCCGGGGCGCCTGCGCAGCCTGGTGGGCGTGGCCGAACACCCGCAAAACCAGCCCCGCCTCGACGCCAGCGGCCTGCGCGTGGTGCAGGGCTACGGCATTTTGCAGCCGCGCGTGCTGGCGCCGCTGCCCGCGCAGCGCCACGCCACCCTGTGGCAGTGGATTTTTGCCGGGCAGCAAGGGCTGGACCCCTACAGCGCCATGACCTCGGACGTGTACCAGGACGTGTTTGCCGAAGGCAGCTTCACCGGCAAGGGCCTGCTGCATGTGGCCACCGTGCACGCGGTGCTGGGCGGGCGCTTGCCCGCCGACCAGGTGCTCAGCCACGACCTGCTCGAAGGCGCGCTGGCGCGCTGCGCCATGGTCAGCGACGTCACGCTGGTCGAAGCCGAGCCCGAACACAGCGACAGCGCCGCTGCCCGCCTGCACCGCTGGACGCGGGGCGACTGGCAGCTGTGGCCCTTTTTGCGGCACGCCCGGCGCTGGGGGCTGTCGCCCATCCACCGCTGGAAGATGGCAGACAACCTGCGCCGCTCGCTGCTGGCCCCGGCCTCGCTGCTGCTGCTGTGGCTGTCCTTTGCGGGCGTGGGCCTGCCCCTGGCCGCCACCTTGGCCGTGGTGCTGGCGGCCCACATGGCCGCACCGCTGATGGGCGCGCTGGCGGGCGGCGTGCCTGCCCGCTTTGGGCTGGTGGGCCTGCGCTTTGCCCATGCCGCAGGGGCCGACTTGCTGCGCGCGCTGGCCAGCGGCGTGTGGCACCTGGCGCTGCTGCCCCAGCAAGCCTGGCTGATGGCCGACGCCGTGGTGCGCACCGTGCACCGCCAGGCCGCCAGCCGCCTGAATCTGCTGCAGTGGACCACCGCCGAAACCGCCCAAAACAACCTGGTCACCCGCCTGGGCCCCACCCTGCGCCGCCACACCCTGGCACCCTGGCTGGCCTTGGCCACTGCGGCTGTGCTGTGGGCCTGGGGTGGGGACAGCGTGCCGCCCGCACTGGCGTGGCCGGTGCTGGCACTGTGGGCCCTGGCGCCGCTGCTGGTGTGGGGTGCCAACGCCGCCCGCCAACGCGGCAGCGCACAGGCGCTGACGGCGCCAGACCGTCTGCTGCTCGAAGGTGTGGTGCGCGACACCTGGCGGCTGTTTGAGCGCTGCGTGGACGCTGCCAACCACCACCTGCCGCCCGACAACCTGCAGACCGCCCCCTACGAAAT
Organism: Acidovorax sp. 1608163; assembly: GCF_003669015.1. Classification (NCBI taxonomy): domain Bacteria; kingdom Pseudomonadati; phylum Pseudomonadota; class Betaproteobacteria; order Burkholderiales; family Comamonadaceae; genus Acidovorax; species Acidovorax sp. 1608163. The sequence continues at coordinate 187,714 of NZ_CP033069.1, read as the reverse complement.
GCTGGCGCACCGCACCTCACCCACCAACATCGGGCTGTACCTGCTCAGCGCCACCTGCGCACGTGAGTTTGGATGGATTGGCACGCAAGACCTGCTGCTGCGCCTGGAGGCCACCCTGGCCACGTTGCAAGGCATGGAACGCCACCGGGGGCACTTTTTGAACTGGTACGACACCGAAACGCTGCAGCCCCTGCTGCCGCGCTACGTCTCCACCGTGGACAGCGGCAACCTCAGCGCCCACCTGGTCGCCGTGGCCCAGGCCTGCAGCGCCTTGGCGCACAACACCTTGAGCCCATCAGGCCCGCTGAACCCCGCCGCCAGCGTGCTGGCCGTGCGCGCCTCTCGGGCGCGGCTGCAGCCCTGGCTGGATTCGCTGCAGCACGGCACCCGCAGCCTGTTGCACCAAAGCGCGCTGTGCCAGTTGCTGGGCATGCCCAATGCAGAGCCCCTGCAACCAGCGTCCGACCCGACACCCGACCCCACCTCAAGCGACGCCTACGCCGCCCTGCTGGCGCGCGCCCAGCAAGAGCTGCACAGCATGGCGCTGCCGCACTACCCGGCCATCGTGCAGACCCCGCCCACCGCGCACGACGAGCTGCAGTGGCTGCTGGCAGACCACCTGGCCACGCTGCAATCGGCCGAGCGCGACCGCGCTGCCGCCCAGCAGCCCGGCGGCGCGCAGGCGGCCGCCCAGCGCCTGATGGCGGTGGCCGAGGCGCTGGATGCGCTGGCGTGGCAGGCCGATTTCCGGTTTCTGTACCACCCACGGCGGCATCTGCTGCACATTGGCTACCGGGTGGAAGAGCAGCAACTGGACGCATCGTTTTATGACCTGCTGGCGTCTGAGTCGCGCACCACCAGCTTGCTGGCCGTGGCCAAGGGCGACGTGCCCGTGCGCCACTGGGCCGCGCTGGGCCGCCCGTTCTTTGCCAGCGGGCACCGCGCCGTGCTGCGGTCCTGGTCGGGCTCGATGTTCGAGTACCTCATGCCCACGCTGGTGATGGCCGAGCCCCACCTGAGCGCGCTGGGCGAGGCGGGCCGATCGGCCCTGCGCGAGCACCGCGACTACGTGCAGGCGCAAGCCCAGGCCCACAGCGCCGAAACCCTGCGGCACCCCGCCACGGGCAGCGCCCTGCCCATGCCCTGGGGCATTTCAGAGTGCGCGTACGCCGGGCGCGACCACACGCTGGCCTACCAGTACGCCCCGCAGGGCGTGCCGCGCCTTGCGCTGCGGCGCGCACCAGTGGGCGAGCTGGTGATTGCCCCCTACGCCACGGCCCTGGCCACGCAGGTGGATGCGGGCATGGCTTGCAGCAACCTGCGCACCCTGGCCGCCCTGTCGGCACGCGGGCGCTATGGCTTTTACGAAGCGCTGGACTTCACCCCCGAACGCCAGACGCACGGCGCACCCTACACGCTGGTGCACACCTACATGGCCCACCACCAGGGCATGACCATCGTGGCGCTGGCCAATGTGCTGCTGGACGGGGTGGCCCAGCGCTGGGGCATGGCGCATGCCCGCATCGAAGCCGTGCTGCCGCTGCTGCAAGAGCGTGCACCGCGCGAGCTGCCCTCACTGCGCCTGGCGCCGCCCCGCCTGCCGCTGCACACCCGCCAGCAAAAAGCGCCCGACCATGTGCGCGCCGTAGTGCCCGGTGCACAGGCGCTGGAGCCCACCCACCTGCTAGGCAACGGCCGCTACAGCGTGACGCTGCGCCCCAACGGCGCGGGCTGGAGCCGCTGGCACCAGACCGGCATCACCCGCTGGCGCGACGACGCCCTGCGCGACGCGCATGGCAGCTTCATCTACGTGCGCGCCGCCGGGGGCGTGCCGGTGTCCACCACCAGCCACCCCGCACCCGATGCGCAAGCGGTGTACCGCAGCGTGTTCCACACCGACCGCGTGTGCTTTGACGCCCTGTGGCCCGGCCTGAAAGTGCACACCACCGTGTGGGTGAGCCCGGAGGACGACATCGAGCTGCGCCGCGTGGAGGTGAGCAACCTGGGCACGGAGACGCTGGAGCTGGAGCTGATCTCGGCGCTGGACATCACGCTGACCAGCCATGCTGCCGACGAGGCCCACCCGACCTTCTCCAACCTCTTCGTCACCGCACACTGGCTGCCTGCCGAGCAGGCGCTGCACTTTGAGCGCACCCCACGCCTGCAAACCGAAGCCACGCTGCACGCCGCCCACTTTGTGGCCCATGCCGAGGGCCAGGTGCTGGGCCTGCTCTACCAGACCGACCGCCAGCACTGGCTGGGGCGCAACCACACGCCTGCCCGTCCCCTGGCGTACCTGCAGCCCGTGCCCACAGATCCGAATGAACCGAACCAGCCCACTGTGCTGGACACGGGTCTGGACCCTGTGGCGGCGCTGGGGGTGCGCCTGCGCCTGGAGCCCGGCGGGCAGGCGTGCATCACCTTTGGCACGGCGGCCTCGCCCAACGCGGTGACGCTGCGCGCCATCGTGGACAAATACCGCCAGCCCAGCTATGTGGAGCGCGCTTCGGCCATGTCGGCCACGCTGGCCAGCATCCAATGGGCATCGCACCGCCCGCACCGCGACTACCTGCCCGCCCTGCAAATGCTGACCACCGCCCTGGTGCTGACGCTGCCCAAGGTGGATGCGCCCGGCACCCACGTGCTGGCCGTGCCGCCAGCGCCCTCGCGCGTGTGTGACCGGCGCGTGCTGTGGCAGCTGGGCCTGTCGGGCGAGCGGCCGCTGGTGCTGGTCACCGCCGGGCCACCCCAAGGCATGGGACTGCTGCGCACCCTGGCCCAGGCCCTGCGCGAATGGGCGCACGGCGGTGTGGCCTGCGACCTGGTGGTGCTCAGCAGCGAGCCCCACTCTTACCTGATGCCGCTGCAGCGCGAGCTGACGCTGCTGCGCGAGCACCACGACACCGACCTGCTCGCCCACAGCGGCCCGGCGGTGACCAGCTTGCGGGTGCTGCGGCTGGAGGAGCTATCGGCCCAGCAACTGGGCACCCTGGCCAGCCTGGCACGCATCACACTGCAGGCCGATGGCCATGCCCTCATGCACCAGGTCAAGGCCTGGGTGGCCGCGCACGGCGCCGCGCGGGGGGGCGCGGGTGCCAGCCCTTGGCGCGGCGGCGCTACCGACGACGTGCCCACCCACGCAGCGCACACCACCGTGCCCGCGCCAGTGGGACAGTTTGCGCCTGGCACAGGCACGTTCGGGTTTGAGGTGTCGCCGCAGCTGCGGCCCACCCGGCCCTGGGTGAATGTGCTGGCCAACCCGCACCTGGGCACCCTGGTGTCGGAAACGGGCGGGGGCAACACCTGGGCGGGCAACAGCCGCCTGAACCAGCTCACGGCCTGGTCTAACGACCCCGTGGCAGACCCCACCGCCGAGTGGCTGCTGCTGCAAGACCGCCGCACCCGCGAGGTGTGGAGCCTGACGCCTTCGGCCTGGGGCGCGGGCGTGCCCTACCGCGTGGAACATGCGCAGGGCACCACCACCATCACCCACCGCCGTGGGCCACTGCAGGTGGTGGTGCGCTGGTGTGTGGACGCTGCCACCGCCGTCAAACAGGTGCATGTGCAGGTGACCAACCTGGGCACGCAGCGCGCGCATTTGCGCACCGTGGCCATGGTGGAGTGGATGCTGGGCGAAAAGCGCAGCGACCGCGCCACGCTGGCCACCCGGCCCTGCTTTGAACCGGCCGATGACACCGAACCGAGCCCAGAGCGGCTGCTGGGCCTGCTGTGCACCCAGACCGAAGCGGGCGCAGGGCTGGGCGGGGGACGGCGTTTTTCTGCGAAGCATCGGTTGGGGCGGGAGAGGAGGAGCGGTCCAACGACAGCACCGACTGGACCTGTGACCGCAGCGAGTTCTGGGATGCGCAGGGCCGCCTGGTGCTGCCGCTGCAACTGGGCCAGCGCAGCGGCTTTGGGCTGGACCCGTGCGCCGCGCTGTCCCGCCTGGTCACGCTGCGCCCGGGGGCCTCGTTTGCGCGGGTGTATCTGCTGGGCTATGCCGCCACCGAGGCCGCTGCCCGCACGCTCGCCCAGCAGGCCGCTGGCGTGGCTGCGGCCGAGCGCGAGCACGCCACCCTGGCGCAATGGAACGCCCTGCTGGGTGCCACCCAGGTGCGCACCCCTGACCCATTGCTCGATGTGCTGGTCAACCGCTGGCTGCTGTACCAGACCGTGTCATCGCGCCTGTACGCCAAGGCGGGCTTTTACCAGGCGGGCGGCGCCACGGGCTACCGCGACCAATTGCAAGATGCCATGGCCCTGGTCTGGGCGCAGCCCGGCCTGCTGCGCTCGCAGATCGTGCTGTGCGCATCGCGCCAGTTTGAGGCGGGCGACGTGCAGCACTGGTGGCACGCGCCGGGCGGCGCGGGCGTGCGCACGCACTTTTCCGACGACCTGCTGTGGCTGCCTTTTGCCTGCGCGCACTACCTGCAGCACACCGCAGACAGTGAGCTGCTAGGCGAGCAGGTGCCTTTTTTGCAAGGCGCCGAGATCCCCGAAGGGGCAGAAGATGTGTACGAAACCCCGCACACCAGCGCCACCACGGCCAGCATCTACGAGCATGCTGCCCGCGCCATCGATCACAGCCTGAACGTGGGCGCCCATGGCCTGCCGCTGATGGGGGGCGGCGACTGGAACGACGGCATGAACCGCGTGGGCGATGGCGGGCAGGGTGAATCGGTGTGGCTGGGCTGGTTCTTGTGCACCATCACCCGCGCCTGGATTGCGCTGGCCCGCCAGCAGGGCGACCTAGCCCGCGTGCAGCGTTGGGGCGATGCCCTGGCCGGCTGGCGTGCAGCGCTGGCCACCACCGCGTGGGACGGCGACTGGTACCTGCGCGCCTTTTTTGACGACGGCACCCCCCTGGGCACGCACACCCGGGCCGAGGGGCGCATTGACCTCATTGCACAGGCCTGGGCAGTGCTCTCTGGCGAGGCCAGCCAAGTGCGCCAGCATGGCGCCATGCTGGCCGTGCAGACGCACTTGGTTGACCCTGGTGCCGGGCTGATCCAGCTGCTGGAGCCGCCGCTGGTGCATGCACAGCCCAGCGCAGGCTACATCCAGGCCTACCCACCGGGCGTGCGCGAAAACGGGGGCCAGTACGCCCACGCAGGCGTGTGGGCGCTGATGGCCGCTGCCACACTGGGCGTGCAAGACCCCCGCAACGCTGAGGCAGCCCGGGTGCCCTACCGCTACTTCACCTACCTGAGCCCCGCCCACCGCGCGCAGCACCCCGTGTGGGGCGCGCAGTACGGGGTGGAGCCCTATGTGATGGCGGCAGATGTTTACAGCCAGCCACCGTATGTGGGGCGCGGCGGCTGGAGCTGGTACACCGGCGCCGCAGGCTGGCTGCACCGGGCGGCGGTGGAATCCATCCTGGGCCTGCAGATGAGCGCCCACGAGCTGTTTGTGGCGCCCTGCATGCCGCACGACTGGCCGAGCGCCGAAATCACCCTGGTGCGCGGCCCGCGCACCCTGCGGCTGCTGCTGGTGCGGGTGACGTCGGCCATGGCGCTGTACCTGCTGCCGCCCAACGCACCCGCTGGCGCGCGCCTGCTGCAGGCCGGCGAGCCCCTGCGCTGGGCCGACCTGCCCGGCAGCGCGTGCTTTGTAGTCCCCCTGTATGCCCCAGCCATGGCGCCCCTTGCCTCCCAGGATCCCCGCGCACCTGGCGCAGCCCCCCAGCCCACGCCCCCTCGGGTGGACGAAGCGGGGTCGTTTTCGGCCTAGCAAAGCCTCTGCACCGTCTTTTTTGCGGGGGGCGTACCCTATGTGCGGTACCGTACAGACTGCGCGCGGCCCAGCATCGCACACTGAGCTTCGCGCAGCGTGGCGGCACCCGGGGAGGCGTGCCGTCCCCCCGGGGTGCTGCCACGCCTCCTCACGACGACGAAGGGGCCCGCCATTCACGCCACCGATAACCCCCTGAACAACCGGCTGTTGGCCGCCCTGCCCCCAGCCGATATGCAACGCTGGCTGCCACTGCTGGAGCCTGTGGATTTGTCGCTCGGGCTGGTGCTGTACGAGTCCGGCGCGCACATGCCTTATGTGTACTTTCCCACCAGTGCCATCGTGTCGCTGCTGTATGTGCTGGAGAGCGGCGCATCGGCAGAGATTGCTGTGGTGGGCTTTGAAGGCGTGGTGGGCGTGTCGATTTTCATGGGCGGCGGCTCGACCCCTAGCCGGGCCGTGGTGCAAAGCGCCGGACGGGGCTACCGGCTCAGCGCCCAGGCCATCAAGGCGGAATTTGAGCGCTCGGGGCCCGTCATGCACCTGATGCTGCGTTACACCCAGGCCCTCATCACCCAGATGGCGCAAACCGCCGTGTGCAACCGCCACCACTCACTTGACCAGCAACTGTGCCGCTGGCTGCTGCTGAGCCTGGACCGGCTGCCAAGCAGCCAACTGGTGATGACGCAAGAGCTGATCGCCAACATGCTGGGCGTGCGCCGAGAAGGGGTGACCGAAGCTGCCATGAAGCTGCAAAAGGCAGGCCTCATCAGCTACGCCCGGGGGCACATCAACGTGCGCAACCGCCCTGGCCTAGAGGCACGCACTTGCGAGTGCTACGAGGTGGTGAAAAAAGAATACGACCGGCTGCTGCCCAAGGGAGTCGCCAGCTAGACCGCTGTGCGCACTGCGCTGTGTGCGGTATCAGACAGTCACACCCAACACAAGCGCCCACACTGAACGCAGACTGGCACGGCGTGCTGCCACCCCATCATGGAAGGGGCAGGCCACCGTGCAGTCCTCAGGCTGCGGCCCCTTCGGACTGCGCTGATTCCTTTGTGAAGCGCACTGCATGCACCGCCCTGAAAACAAACTCCTTCGCCAGCTGCCGCAGGCGGCACGCCAACAACTGTTGGGCCACTGCGAGCTGTGTGAACTGTCGTTGTCCACCGAGCTGAGTGTGCGCGGGCAGCCGCTGCGCCACGCTTACTTTCCGACCGAGGGGTTTTTGTCACTGGTGATTGATGTGGACAGCCACCCCGCGCTGGAGGTGGGCATGCTGGGGGCCGAAAGCATGCTGGGCTCAGAGCTGGTGCTGGGGCTGGCCGCTACCCCCTGGCGGGCGCTGGTGCAGGGCGCGGGGGCTGGCTGGCGCATTGGGACCAACGACCTGCGTGCGCAATGCGATGCCCTGCCCTCCCTGCAAAAGCTGCTGCAGGCCTGCCTGCTGGTGCGGCTGCACCAGCAAACGCTGGCTGCGGCGTGCCAGCGCTACCACCTGATTGCACCGCGCCTGGCCCGCTGGCTGCTGATGAGCCAGGACCGCTCACGCACCGAGAGCTTTCACCTCACACAAGAGTTCATGGCCCTGATGCTGGGCGTGCGCCGCGTAGGGGTGACGGAGGCCGCCAGCCTGTTCCAGGACAGCGGGCTGATCTCGTACCACCGGGGAGAACTCACCGTGCTCAACCGCAAGGCCCTGGAAGCCGAGGCCTGCAGTTGCTATGCGGCAGACAAAGACATCTACCAGCGCCTGATGCACGTGGGTGCGTAGGCGCTGGAGGGGATGGCGGGCTGAACACGTTGAATGGGAAGGGACGCGATGAGGAAGAGCTTGCAGGAGGCACAGCATGGAAAGGGCCAATGCCTCCCCCTTGCCCCGCGCAGCCTCTTTTTCACACTCAAGGCTTGATGAGCAACTCGTCCTGGATGCTGCCGATACCCAAAACACGGTAGGCCAAGGCCCTCATGGGCGAGACCGTGGGACTGTACGGCCGTCCGCCAGCATCGTCGGCAGCCAACGGGCTGCTGAGTGTGGGCAGCTCGTCAGGGGTGGACTGCGCGGCTTCCAACCCTTCATCGGGCCTGCCATAGTCCATCGCGGCGTAGGCGACGCCCGGCATGAAGATGAAGCTGTCCACCTTGTGCACGCCGCGCACGCTTTGGGCCACAAACACGGCCAGGTCGCGCTGGGTGGCATCGTCCACCCGGCCACTGAGCAACACCACGCCCTGGCGCACATCCACGCCGATGTAGATGCTGTTTTGCACGGGCGACAGCAGCAGCGCAGCCTTCACGCGCGAGGTCAGCACGCTGTCTTCCAGGTAGGCGCTGGGCGCCGGACTCACCAGCGCCCAGGAGGTGGTGGTGTCCACGTGCTGGCAGCCCTGCAAGGCCAGCAAAGCCAGCACGCCACCACAAAGGGCAACAGAGCGCGCGCGTCTGCGCGTGCGGCGAAGGCGTTGGATATGGTTTTTTTGGCGGCGCATGGAACAGACCCTCAGAAGGTAAAAGCCACCGGGCGGCAGCCTCTGCAGTCACTGTCTCACGCGGGGGCACCGCCGTCTGTTCGCAGGCGCACCATGGGTGCTAGCTACGCCACTGGAGCGCCGGCATCGCAACAGGGAAGTTGCAAACAAATTGCTATATTTTTAATAGCTTTTAGCGCTTTATTAGCAAGCGCCAGAGGGCTATTTCATCCCTGCCACAGCCCCGCCGCGTGCCCCCGCGTAAAAGCCTCTTCAAACACCGAGTAGCCCGACCAGTCGCTGTGCGCAAAGGCCAGCCGCGCGGTGGCCGGGGTGGGGATGGGGCGCTGGCGCTCTCCATTCAATAGCAGCTTGCGCTTACCCTGTGCGCCCTGCAGCCCGATTTGGCTTAAAAACTGCTGTACCCCCGGCACGGGGATGGACATGGCATGCCCGTAGCGGGTGACCTGCACGCGGGTGGCGCGCTGCAGCACGTCGGGGTGCGGGCCCGCCAGCGACGCCAGGGCCGCCCTGCCCCAATGTTCGGCGTTGTGGGTGGCCAGTTGCTGGCGCGCATCGGCCACGTCGCCCAGGGCCTGGTAGCAGGTGAGCACGGTGGGGCCGGGGCGGGGATCGAGCTTTTGGTGGGAGGCATCGACGTAGCCCAGGCCACCGGGGTTGGTGTCGCCGTAGATGACGTTGTCCCACGCCGGGGCGGCGCCGGGGCGGTCGGTCAGCGGCGCATTCAGGTGGATGTTGGTCACGGCCCAAGGCGCCCACTGCAGGCGCTGGGCGGCTTGCGCCAAAAACGCGGGGGGGCTTTGCACCACGCGGGCGGCCACGAACACGGGCAGCGCCACCACGCAGCGCGGCGCCTGCCAGCGCTCTACGTTGCCCGTCTGGTGGTTGTAGGCGTCCACCTCCACGCCACGCCGGGTTTCGGCAATGCGCAGCACGCTGGTGGCGGTGCGCAGCTGGCCTGCCGCCTTCAGCGGTGCGACGAGCTGCTGGGTGAGCCAGCCATTGCCCTCAGGCCAGGTGAGCACGCCTTCGCGGTCTTCGGCCACGGCCTCGCCGGGTGCGTGAAAGCCGTGGCGGCTGGCAAAGTAGTGCAGCCCGGCCCAGGCCGACACGCGGGCGATGCCTGCGCCGTAGTCGTCGCGGCAGCAGTAGTCCAGGTACCAGCGCAGGTGCGCATCGTCCAGGCCTTGCTGCTGCAGCCATGCTTCCAAAGTCATAGCGTCTAGCGCTTGATGGGCGGGCGTCAGGCCGGTTTTTGTATTCAATGCGGCAAACAGCGGCATGGTGAAGCGGGCGGCGCGGCTGGCGGCGTCTACCGCCTGGGCAAAGCTGCGGTATTGGGCCAGGGTGGATTCGCCCACGCCTTGCACGGGCAGCAGGCCTTCTTGCCACTCGTGCTCGAAGTACAGGCGCTCTTGCGGGCTGTGGCACAGGTGGCGGCCGCCCTCGCCGCCGTATTCCCAGCGCCCGGCCACGCGCTGGCGCAGGCCCAGTTCTTCGAGCAGGTCTTGCACCTCGGGCGCATCGTCGCCGGGCACGGGCAGGTAGTGCGCGCCCAGGGGGCAGGCCACGCCGTTGACGGCGCCGCCCCGGCTGTTGCCGCCTGCGGTGTCTTCCAGCTCCAGCAGGGCAAAGTCGTGCACCCCGGCCAGGCGCAGGCTGCGCGCGGCGGCCAGCCCCGCCACACCGCCCCCGGCGATGATGACCTGGGCACGGCGCACCACGGCGGGCTCTGGCAAGGTGCCCCGGGCCAGCAGGTCGCGCAGCGCGTGGCCACGCTCCATGTCGATGCCTGCAAAGGCGTATTCCAGCGCGGGCGGCGGGCTCTGGCAGCCGCTAAGCAGCGAGGCTGCAGACAGGCTGGCCACCGAGGCCGCAGCCCCGGTCACAAAGTGGCGTCGTTGCATGGTCAGTCGGCCCACTGGGCGCGGATCTCCAGCAGCTGGGGCAGCAGCGGGATGAACAGCGCCACCAGGGCCGGGTCAAAGTGCTTGCCCGCCTGGGCGGTGATGTGGTCCATGGCCTCTTGCACGGGCCAGGGCTCTTTGTAGGGGCGGCGGGTGGTGAGGGCGTCAAACACATCGGCCACGGCCACGATGCGGGCCGACAGCGGAATCGCCTCGCCCGCCAGGCCGTTGGGGTAGCCACTGCCGTCCCATTTTTCGTGGTGGGCCAGGGCGATTTCGCGGGCCAGTTGCAGCACGCCTGAGGGGTGCTGGCCAATGATCTCGGCCCCGATCTCGGGGTGGCGGCGCATGGTGTCCCACTCGCTGGCGTCCAGCGGGCCGGGCTTGCGCAGCACGGCGTCGGGGATGCCGATCTTGCCTACGTCGTGCATGGGCGCGGCGTTGAGTAGGTCTTCGGCCCAGGCGGGGCTGCAGCCCGCCGCCAGCGCCAGCCGCTGGGCAAAGTGGCTCATGCGGATGACGTGCAGGCCGGTCTCGTTGTCCTTGTATTCGGCCGCGCGGCCCAGGCGCTGCACGATCTGCAGGCGGGTCTGGCGCAGCTCGTCCATGCGCACCAGCGACAAATGCGTGCGCACCCGTGCGCGCACCACGGGCGGGCTGACGGGCTTGGTGATGTAGTCCACCGCCCCCGCGTCAAAGCCCGCCGTCTCGTCCTGGCTGTCGCTCAGCGCGGTGATGAAGATCACGGGAATGTGGGCGGTGGCGGCGTCGGCCTTGAGGGCGTGGCACACGGCGTAGCCGTCCATGTGGGGCATCATGATGTCCAGCAGCACCAGGTCGGGCTGCTGCTCGCGCGCCACCTGCAGTGCGCGCTCGCCGTCGGTGGCAAACAGCAGGCGGTAGTCGGCCTGCAACACATGGCGCAGCACCTGCAGGTTGGTGGGCTCGTCGTCCACCAGCAGCAGACGGGGGCGCTGGTCAGGGGCCTGGTTCATGCGGGGGTCTCCGTGGGCTCGTCGATCCAGTGGGTGCGCAGCTGCTGCAGTTGCACCAGCGCCTGGTCAAAGTCAAAAGTATCGATCGCTTCCTGCAGCCGCTCCATGGCATCGCCGGGCAGCAGCTGTGCCAGCACGTCCAAAGGCGGCTGGGCCAATTCCGATCGTGCCAAAGCCTGTGCCAAGGCCTGCGCCGCCGCCAGGGCCTGCGCGCGCTGCGCAGGCGCCAGCGGCGCGTGCTGGCCCACGCCGGGGGCGGGTGCGGCGGCGGCATCGGCCTCGCTGGCCAGGGCCTGCTGCACAGCCCGCATGGCGGCGGGCAGAGCGGCCACCAGCGGGACCAGGGCGGTGCGGTCCAGCGCGCGGGCAGCTTCCTCAATGCGCTGGGCCAAGGTTTGCAGCGGCACCAGCGCCAGGTTGGCCGCGGCCCCGCGCAGGCGGTGGGCCAGGGCCCGGGCGCTGTCCAGGTCGCGTTGGGCCACCAGGGCCTGCAGTGTTGCGGGGGTGGCCTCGTGCTCGCCCACCAGGCGCGCAATGGCATCGCGCAGCAGCGCGCGCTGGCCCCACAGGCGGGTGCCGCGCTCCCAGTCGATGACGCCCTGCGCCTGGGGGGCAGGCGCCACGGCAGGGCTGCTGAGCGCAGCCGCTGCGGTCAGTGCGCCCCAGTCCGAGGCCGCATCGGGCTGCAGGTTGAGCACCCGTGCGATCTCGCGGAACAGCCGCGCGGGCTCCAGGGGCTTGCTGGCAAAGCCGTCCATGCCCGCCGCGCGGGCGTTGCGGCGGTCTTGCTCCAGCACGCTGGCCGACAAGGCGATCACCGGCACAGGCTTGCGGCGCCGCGCCTGCTCAAACGTGCGGATGCGGCGCGTGGCCTCCAGGCCGTCCATGCCGGGCATTTGCAGGTCCATCAGCACCACATCAAAGCGCCCCTGTGCATACGCCTGCACAGCCTCTTCGCCGTCACGCGCCACGGTGACCTGGTGGCGGCCACGGTGGAGCTGGATTTGCAGCAGTTCGATGTTGGCGGGCACGTCGTCCACGGCCAGCACGCGCAGTGGTGGCAATTGCGCCGCATGGCTGGGGGTGGCCACGGCCTCGGTGGCCTGGCCGGTGGGCAAGGGCAGGCGCACGGTGAACGTGGTGCCCACGCCCAGGGTGCTGCGCACGCCGATGGTGCCGCCCATCAGTTCGACCAGTTGGCGGGAGATGGTGGTGCCCAGCCCGGTGCCACCAAACTGGCGGGTGGTGGACGCATCGGCCTGCGCAAAGGGGTCGAAGATGCGGTCCAGGTGCTGGGCTGCGATGCCAATGCCAGTGTCCTCGACCTCCATCACCAGCGAGCCGTCCTGGTAGTCCAGCCGCAGCAGCACATGGCCTTGCTGGGTGAACTTGAGCGCGTTGCCCAGCAGGTTCAGCAGCACCTGCTGCAACCGCAGCGCGTCACCACGCAGGTAGGCAGGCACCTGCTCGGTGGCCAGGCACTGCAGCTCCAGCTGCTTCTTGGCGGCATGGATGCGCAGCGAAGCCAGAATCTGCTCGCACACCTCCTGCAGCGAGAAGTCGGCAATCTCCAGCTCGACCGCACCTTTTTCGAGCTTGGCGGTGTCCAGAATGTCGTTGAGCAAACGCAGCATGGAGCGCGCCGCATGCTGCACCGTGCCCAGGTGGCGGCGCTGCTGGGGTTCCATGGGGGTGTCGAGCAGCGCTTCGGTGAAGCCGATGATGGCGTTCATGGGCGTGCGGATTTCGTGGCTCATGTTGGCCAGGAAGGTGCTGCGCGCGGCAGCGGCCTGTTCGGCACGCTCTTTGGCGGCGCGCAGCTCTTGCTCCATGGCGCGGCGCTCGCTCAGGTCGGTGGCAAATTTCACCACCTTGAAGGGCTGGCCCTGCGCGTCGAAGATGGGGTTGTAGGTGGCCTGGATCCAGATGCGCCGCCCGCCTTTGCCCAGGCGCTGGTATTCGCCACCGTCCAGCTTGCCATCGCGCAGTTGCTGCCAGAACTCGGTGTAGGCGGCGCTTTGCGCATAGGCCGGCTCGCAGAACATGCGGTGGTGCTGGCCCACGATTTCGTCCAGCCGGTAGCCCATGAGTTCGCGAAAATTGGTATTGGCCGTGAGCACGTTGCCTTGCAGGTCGAACTCCACCACCGCCAGGGCGCGGTCAATGGCGCGCACGGTGCTTTCAAACTCGGCGTTGCGCTCTTTGAAGACCGTCATGTCCATGATCACGCCGTCGATCCACTGCACCTCGCCATCGTCGCCCACCACGGGGCGACCGCTTTCAGACACCGAGCGCACACGGCCCTGGCGGTCCAGCAGGCGAAATTCAACGTGGTAGGGCCGGCGCTGCGCGATGGCGGCCGACACTTCTTCCCACAGGCGGGGCACTTCTTCGGGCAAGGTGAGCTGCGTGAAGTTGACGCGCCCCTCCAGAAAGTCCTGCGGCTGCCAGCCGGTCAGGGCCGTCACGGCATCGCTGATGAACAGCATGGTCCAGTCCGCGTCGTAGCTGCAGCGAAACGTCACCCCGGGGATGTTGCCCATCAAGGAGCGCAGGCGCTGTTCGCTGCGTTGCAGCTCTTGCTCCATGGCACGGCGCTGGCTCAGATCGCCGATGAAGCCCACAAACACCGGGTCACCATCGAGCCGCACACGCCCCACCGACAGGCGGATGGGCACGGTGCTGCCATCGCGCCGCAGGGCCTGCACCTCGCGGCTGCTGGAGCCCACAATGCTGCCGCCCTGGCCGCGGAGGTAGCGCTGCAGGTACCCATCGTGGCGCGAGCGGTCGGGCTCGGGCATGAGCATGGACACGTTCTGCCCCACCACTTCGCTGGGGTGCCAGCCCAGGATGCGCTCGGCCGCCGCATTGAACGACTGCACCAGCCCCCGCGCGTCGATCATCACGATGCCGTCTGCTGCGGTGTCGGCAATGGCCCGCAGGCGCGATTCGCTCTGGCGCACCTTCATGAACATCTGGCGGTAGCGCAGGCCAGCGTTGATGGCGACCACCAGCAGCCCGATGACCACCGCCACGCCCGCAATGGCCAGCGCCAGCGGCGTGCTTCCGGCAGAGGCTGCCAGCAGCTCGGGTTCGTCCGGGGCATCGATGAAGCGCAGGGCGGCCATGCCGGTGTAGTGCATGCCCGCAATCGCCAGGCCCATCACCGCGCCCGCCGCCCAGTTCAGGCGCTGCCTGCGCCAGCGCACCGCGCGCTCCAGCCCAAAGCGCACCCACAGCGCCACAATGGCCAGCAGCACCGCCACCAGCACCGATGCGGCAAAGCCCCAAGGGTCATAGCGCATGACGGGGGCCCACTCCGATGCCGCCATGCCGATGTAGTGCATGGCCCCAATGCCCGCACCCACAAACACCCCACCCGCCACCAGCGCCATGCGGCCCACCTCACGGCGCATCAACAGCCCCAGCGCCACCCACGAAGCCAGCACGCTGGGCAACATGGACAGCACGGTGGTCACTGCATCGAACCGCCCCCGGGCGCACACCGCAAAGGCCAGCATGCCAATGAAGTGCATGGACCAGATGCCTCCGCCCAGCGCCAGGGCCCCCGAGCCCCGGGCCAGTTGCCGGGTGAACCCCACATCGGCCCGGCGCGCCAGGGCGGCCATTTGCAGCGCCAGCACCGAGGCCAGCATCGCCATCGCCACCGACAGCGCCACCAGCCAGGGGTTGTGCTGCGCCCATAGCAAGGGGTAGGCCTGCGCTTTGCTGATGAAAAATTGGTCCAGCATGGAATCCACCTGTGTGATCGGAGCCTGGTGCGGTGAACAAAACCCAGCAAGGCAGCCTGGGCCAAGCGCTCAGTAGCCGGCCAGTCCTGCGCAGCAGAGCGGCGCCATGGCGCCAAGGGCGTTTTGTGAACCGCGCCCAAGGCGCTTGTTTCCAGCGGTTACCGCCTGTTTTTTGGCATGGTAGCGGGAATAACTGCACCGCATCGACAAAGCCTGAGCGCCCCACGTGAACACGGCGCGGTGTACACGCCGGGCAGCCAGGCTCAGTGCGCCACCACCTTGCCCCACTCACGCTCGTAGGTGTGCACCAGCACCTGGTTGGACAGGCGGTTGACCTCGGCAGGCACACGCGCCATGTCCAGCGGAAAGTCAAAGAGCAGCGGCAACGTTTGCGGGCTCAGGAACTGCAATCCACCGGGCAGCGCATCGGGCATGCGCCAGGGGCGGCGGCTGGCCAGCACGTAGCCCCACTCGCCAAAGCTGGGCACATGGGCGTGGTAAGGGGCCGTGCGCAGGCCCACCGATTCGATGGTGCTCACCACCGTCCAAAAACTCTGGCGCGCCACCAGGGGCGAGGTGGTTTGCACCACGGCGTAACCGCTGGCCGACAGGCGCTTGTCCAGCAGCGAATAGAAACTGTTGGTGTAGAGCTTGCCAATCGAAAAATTGGTCGGGTCTGGAAAGTCCACCACGATCACGTCAAAAGTGTCTTCCCCTTGCTGCAGCCACTGAAAGGCGTCGGTGTTGACGATGTGCACCTTGGGGTTCTTCAGCGCGCCGCCGTTCAGCCGCGCCAGCGTGGGGTGCTCGGTGAAGGTGCGGGTCATGGCCGGGTCCAGCTCGACCAGCGTGACGGATTCGACCGAGGGGTATTTGAGAATCTCGCGCACCGCCATGCCGTCCCCGCCGCCCAGCACGGCCACGCGCTTCGGACGACTGTGCGCCGCCATGGCTGGGTGCACCAGGGCCTCGTGGTAGCGGTACTCGTCACGCTCGGCAAACTGCAGGTTGCCATTGAGGAACAGCCGGTGCCCCGCCTTGCCGTGGGTGACCACAATGCGCTGGTAGGGCGATGCGGTGCTGTAGACCACGCGGTCCTGGTAGAACTTGTCTTCGGCCAGGGTGGTGATGTGGTCGGCCCCGGCAAAGCCCGCCAGCAGCGCCAGCAGCACCATCACGCAGGCCACCGCATGCGCGCGCAGCCGCCGCAGCTCGGCACGGAACAACCACACTGCCCACAGCGCCACGGCCGCATTCATCAACCCAAACAGCAGCCCTGTGCGGATGAGTCCCAGGTGCGGCACCAGCAGCAGCGGAAAGGCCATGGACACGGCCAGTGCGCCCAGGTAGTCAAACGTGAGCACCTGCGACACCAGGTCCTTGAGGGCGGTGTTGCGCTTCAAGATGCGCATGACCAGCGGAATCTCCAACCCCACCAGCGTGCCCACCATGAGCACCATGCCGTACAGCAAAAACCGAAAGGCCCCCGGCGCATACGCATTGGCCAGGAACAGCGTGGCGGGCAGCGCCCCGCCGATCAGCGCCACCAGCAGCTCAATGCGCAAAAAATGCGCGGGCAGCTGCCGCTCAAAGTACCGCGACAGCCACGACCCCACGCCCATGGCAAACAGGTAGGTGCCGATGATGGTGGAGAACTGCAGCACCGAATCGCCCAGCACATACGACGCCAGCGCCCCCGCCGCCAGCTCGTACAGCAGGCCACAGGCCGCCACCACGAAGACGCTGATGAGCAGGGCGATGTCGATGGGGCGGGGGCCTGGGGAGGGCAATTCGGGCGCCGTAGCGCCCGCAATGGAGTGGGGGATGGAAGACATGCGAAGGAGACCGGGCAATGCCCTGACAAATCAGCCCAGTATTGTGGGGGTGAATGCCTTGTCCCTCTGCAACAAACCCCGGAGCCAAAGACCGGTATGGCGTCCCTGCACAGACGGGGTGCTGCCGATACCGAGTCTCAGAACTGGTAGTTCACACTCAGAAGCACGCTGCGGGGAGCACCCGGCATGCTGGACGAGCGCCAATACTCCTTGTCCAACAGGTTGGACAGAGCCAGTGTGGCGCTCCAGGGGGCAGCACGCCAGCCGACCAGGGCGTCCCAGCGGGTGTAGCCGGGCAGGCGGGTGGTGTTGGCCTCGTTGGTGTAGCGGCTGCTGGTGTGCGTCACGCCCAGTTCGCCATACCAGGCGCCATCGGGTGCGTAGCGCACGAACAGATTGCCGTTGCGCTTGGCGGTGTCACGCAGGTTTTTGCCTTCGTTGGCTGGCACGCTGCGGTCCTCCACTACCTTGGCGCTCATCAGGCCAACGCCACCACGCACATACCACGAAGGCGCCAAGCGACCTGCTGCACTCCACTCAATGCCGCGCGAGCGCTCCTTCCCTCGCACCATGTAAAGCAGAGGGTTGTTCACGGGCTCCGGCTGGTAGCGAATGTTGTAGTGCTCCAGTTGGTACACAGCCAGCTGGGTAGACAACTTGCCATCCAGCCAGTCGCTCTTGATACCGGCCTCCATCTGACGTGAGTGCTGAGGTTCTGCATCGAACACAGCATTGGGAACCACGGATACCCCCAGCAACCCACGCCCTCCGTAGGGAGAAAAGCTCTTGCTGTAAGAGGTGTAGAGACTGTGGTCACGCACAGGCTGCCAGACCAGCCCAACACGCGGGCTCACAGAATCCCCGCTGGACGAGCGCTGGACTCCACTGAGTTGGTTCAAGGTGGTGAAGTCAAAGCTGTCGTAACGCCCGCCAAGCAGCAACTTCCACTGCGGAGCCAAGTGGATGAGATCTTGGGCGTAGAGCGCTTTGGCTTGCGCTTCATGCAGGTTTTGCTGCGACGGCGCGCCTTGCACGGGGCGCACGGCGTTGAGCACCGGATTGAACGGATCGATCGACCCATTGCTGTTGGCCGTTGAGAACAAGCGGGGGTTACGCACCTCTTCACTGTGTTCCAGTCCCACCAACAACTCATGGCGCATGCCCGCCAGATCAACCCGGCCAGTGAGGTCCAGGGTGTGATTCGTCGTCTTGTTACTGGTCTGCTGCCAAGCGTAGCTTTGGCGGACGCGACCGGGGTTGGCGCACGCCACGCCCGCGGATGTACGCCCCTGCGCATTGCAGTACGTGCCCGCAAAGTAGTGGTCAAAGTCTTGACTGGCCTCGCGCTTGCTTGCCACCCAGCGCAGGCTCCAGGCCGCGTTGAAGTCGTAGCTCAGGTCCGAACGAAGCACACGCAGGCGGTCTTCCACGTAGTCTCCAGGCTGCGCAAACCCCTGCCGAATGGACACCCCCGCTGGCAATTGATCGTATGCAGGCCCACGGTCGGGTACACGCCACACGTTGTCATAGGTGTATTGACCCGTCCAACGCAAGCCTGTGCGCGTGTCCACCGTGATGCTGGGCGAAACCATTTCGTTCTTGTTGCGGATGCCACTGCGAAAGCTGTGCGCCTGCTCGCGGTCCGCGGTCACGCGCACGGCCACGTTGGGGTTGATGACTTTGTTGATGTCCAGCGTGCCGCCGTAGTTGTCCCACGAGCCACCTCGCAGGGTCAGGCTGCTCTTGGCATCAAAGCGTGCCTGTTTGCTGACCATGTTGATCACCCCACCGCCTGCGCTGCGGCCGTACAGCACCGATGCGGGGCCCTTGAGGATTTCAATGCGCTCGACGTTCGCGGTGCTGCGGCGCACCTGGCCGCTTTCGCGCACGCCGTCACGGTAGATATCGCCCGAGTCCGCTGCAAAGCCCCGGATCATCACGCCCTCGCCGCGCATGTCATAGCTGGTGTTGACGCCCGGCACGCCGTCGAGCATGGTGGCCAGGTCGTTGATGCCATAGCTTTTGTATTTGTTGACTTCCAGCGTGTCGATGGTTTGCGGAATGTCCTTGGGCGCCATGTAGGTTTTGGTGGCGGTGGTCACGCCTTCGGGGCGCACATCGTCGGGGTCATATTGCGCACCCGTGACCTGCACAGCCGGCAGTTCTGCGGCCGTGCGCAGAGTGTCTTGCGCCAAGGCCTGGCCGCCCCAAGAGCCAAAACCCACTAAAAGGGCTGCGCCCATGCGGCCCAAAGGAAAACGGGCAGCCTTGCTGCCCGTGCTGGAATCGATTGCCATGTCAACGTCCTAAATAGCGCGCGCTTCTTTGCAGGAGGCGCCAAATACTGAACGTCACATTTTAATGCAAATGAGAACAATTATTATTTAATAATTTACCAAAGCGACACATTGAAGCCACACAGCGCACAGGCCTGCGCGCCAACGACACATCAATGGATCGCGGCCGCCACGATGATGCTGATGCCCAGGCACATGGCGGCCACCACCAAGCCCAGGGCCTGGTTCTGCTTTTCCACGATTTCGCGCCACAGGTCATAGGGGGTGATCTTGTCCACCACGATGAAGCAGACCCAGAAGATGACGACGCCGATGAGTGCGTAGAGGATGGACCCGAGGAACGCTGCGGGCTTGAGCCATTCGATTCCGACCATGGTGGTTGCTCCTTGAAAAGAGGGAAAGACTGAGAGTTTTGGAATGACAGCCGCAGGCTACTTGTGCCCGCCGCCGGAGGAATACCCGCCGTACGAGCCGCCCGAACTGCGGTAACCCGATGAGGAG
Organism: Acidovorax sp. 1608163; assembly: GCF_003669015.1. Taxonomy (NCBI): domain Bacteria; kingdom Pseudomonadati; phylum Pseudomonadota; class Betaproteobacteria; order Burkholderiales; family Comamonadaceae; genus Acidovorax; species Acidovorax sp. 1608163. Next base: position 168,208 of record NZ_CP033069.1, on the reverse strand, counting down.
CAGTTCTCGACCCGTGGGTCGCAGCTGGAGCAGCGGCTCATGAGGATGAGCACGATGATGATGACCACCGCGATGAGGATGATGGTGCCGCAGCCCATGCCCGACTTGGCCACAAAAGGGCCGGTGTCGTCACGCTGGAGCACGTCCTTCTTGTCGTCGAGCTTGAAGGCCTTGGCCACCGTGTCGCTGCTGAGCTTGTCGCCCGACGACCAGGTGATTTCGTTGGCGCTTTGCTCCAGCGACAGCAGGCCTTTGCTGCTGGCGAAGTCGCGGTTGGAGGTTTTCTGGCCCCGGCTCACTTGCCAGTAGAACTCGCCCAGCACGTAGGTGGTTTCAGCCTCGTAGGTGTATTTGAGGTCGTACTTGGTGCCCATGTACGTGGCCGAGCGCCCACTGGAGGCCAGCTGCGGCGCGCCGGTGGTGGGGCGCACCATGCTCCAGCCTTCTTCGGAGTCGACCAGGAACGCGAAGCCGCGCTTTTGGTTGTAGAGCAGGTACTCGCTCCAGCCAAAGTGCTCGTCGTCGCCAGGCTCCACGCCCATGCGGTGCTGAAAGCCCACCACCTGCCAGTGCACGCCCTGCAGCTGCCCTTTGGTGCCCAGTGGGATGATGGGCTGCACGGGCTCGTCCTGCACGGCAGCGCGCAGCTCGCCGCCCACGCCACTGTCCAGGTTGATGAGGCTGGCGCACGAGCCGCAGGTGAGGCTTTTGGTGGTGGACAGCTGCACCTGCACCGGCGCGCCGCAATGCGGGCAGTTGAACTGGCGGCCTTTTTCTTCTTTGGCCGATTCGTCCTTGAGGCCTTGCAGTTGCAGGTCTTCGAGCAGCACCGAGGTGCCGCGTTCCACATTGGGCGGCGTGTGGCCGTAGTCGATGCTGAGCACTTCGCCATCGGCGCTGCGCAGTTCCACCATGTCAAACGGCTGGCCCAGGGGCGGCAGTTTGGGCAGCTCGCCCTGGGCGGACAGCAGCTGCGCGCTGCCACTGAAGGCCACGCTGTAGCTTTTGCCGTTGATGGCCGTGGTGGCCCCCAGGCGAAAGCGGCTGGCCTCGGGCAGCTCACGGCCCGGGTTGATCTTGCGGGTGAAGACGTAGGCGCCGTTGTCTTCGCCCAGGCTGGCCATGGTGCCGTCTTGCAAAAACGCCACCCACTCGGTCCAGACCCCGGCCTCGGTTTTGTACTGCAGCCGCCCGATCAGGGTGAAGGGCTGCTCTTTGCCATCGAGCTTGGCGCGCCCGCTGGCCATGAGCTGCAGCGGGCTGTGGTCGTCGAACAGCTCGGCCATCTTGCCCAGGCGCGTGAGCACGTCGCCGCTGCGCACCACAGTGCTTTGGCAGTAGCCGCACACGGCATGCGTGGATTGCGCGCTCTTGAATTCCACCGGCGCGCCGCAGCCGGGGCAAGGGGCGCGGTAGGCGCGCTGGGTTGGGTCTGTGGCCATGGGCAGGCGATGGGAAGGCGGTGAGCGAGTAGGCGTCACCTGCGAACAAGGGCTGAAGGCAAAAAATGCCTCCAGCCCTCATTCAACAAGCGCGAGCAGCTATTGATTCAATAGCAAATCCGGTCAGACCAGCTTTTTCAGCAGCTCTGCCTTCTTGGCGTCGAACTCTTCCTGCGTGAGGATGCCCTTGGCCTTGAGGTCGCCCAGCTTTTCCAGCGTGGCCATCACCTCGTCAGGGCGCACGCCTGCGGGTGCTGCGGGCACTGGCGCGGCCTGGGCGCCGCCGCCTTGCAGGCCCTGCTGCAGGTTTTGCGCCAGCACCTGGCCCAGCGCCACGCCCGCACCCAGGCCCATGGCGTCGCCCGCAATGCCACCGCCATTGCCCGCACCTTCGGCAAATTTGGGGATGGCTTGCGCCGTCTGGTACTGCATGAACTTGGCCATGTCGTTGCCGACCATGCCCATGCCGATCTTCTGGTCGAGGATCTTTTGCAGCTCTTCGGGCAGCGACACGTTCTGCACGGTCATGGCTTCGAGCAGCAGACCGATCTTGGCAAAGGCGGGTTGCAGCTCTTTGGCCAGCGCGTCGGCAAACGCAATCTGGTTAGCCGCCAAATCCAGGAACGGCAGGCCGCTGCTGGCGATGGCGTTGCTGATGTTTTGCAGCACCAGGCCACGCAGTTGGCCGTCCACTTCGGCCACGGTGTATTCCTCGCGGGTGCCGGAGATTTCGGTGTGGAACAGCTTGGGGTCGGCCACGCGGAAGGCGTAGTTACCGAAGGCGCGCAGGCGCACGGCACCGAAGTCCTTGTCGCGGATGGTGATCGGCTGGGGCGTGCCCCACTTCTGGTCGATCTGCTGGCGGGTGCTGAAGAAGTAGACATCGCTCTTGAAGGGCGACTCAAAGAGCTTGTCCCAGTTCTTCAGGTAGGTCAGGACGGGCAGCGTCTGCGTGGTGAGCTTGTGCGTGCCGGGGCCAAACACGTCGGCCACTTTGCCTTCGTTGACGAAGAGCGCCATCTGCGACTCGCGAACGATGAGCGTGCCCCCGTTCTGGATTTCCATGTCGCGCATCGGGAAGCGCCACGCCAGGGTGCCGTCGCTGTCTTCAGTCCACTGGATGATGTCAATGAACTGTTTCTTGATGAAGTCCATCAGGGCCATGTGTGCTCCCAGTAGCGCTTGCGCGCCTGCGCTGTTGAAAAGACAACCATCATAGCAACGGGGGTGTTGCGAAGAAAGAGCACGCGGCGTATGGATTTAGGGCAGGCGGCAACACGGCATTGCAGGGCCATCACGCTCGCTTATTCATAGTGGCTATCTTTTGTTTAGCCAATGCCAATTGGTGTTTGCTATTGAGAATGCCTACCATTTGAGCCAGTCCCCACAGCACACCATCCCTCAAGGAGCCCGCCATGTCCCACATCCGCCGCATCGCCCGCCAGAACAAGACCATGCTCATGAAGACGGGCAGCTACTACCTCATCCACATTGGTGTCGCAGCCATGGTCGCCTATGCCGTCACGGGCAATTTGCTCGCGTCGCTCACGCTGAGTTTGCTGGAGCCTACGGTGCAGGCGGTGGCCTTCTTCTTTCACGAAAAGGCCTGGGCACGCAGGCAGAACGCGCCAATGACGCAAGCCGCCCCAACCGCCCCAGCAGCAGCCTGACCCGTGCGGAGCACCACCATGGCACGCACCCACTGGAATGACTTTGCAGGCTGGCTCACGCAACGTCTGGCCGAGCAGGCGCGCTGCGGCGCTTGAATCCGCCTACCGCGCCGCCGCCAGCGCCTGCGCCACCCACCCGTCATAGGTTTTTTGGTGGGCCTGGATCCACCCCTTCACATGGCGCTCAATGTCTTGGGGTTTGTTCTCGCCATCGCGCATGCGCAGGTTCTGTGCGTTGACATCCGACACCGGCAATTGCATGACTTCAAAGAGCTTGGCCGCAGCGGGGTTCTTTTGAGCAAACGCCTTGTTGGCCACGATGCGCTGGGTGTTGACCGTGAAGCCAAAGTCCTTCCCATCCGGCAGCCTGGTGCTGAGCTTGGCTTGATCGCCCGGCAAGGAGGAGTGCGGCACCTGCAGCCAGACCACATCTTTGCCAGGCTGCAGCACACCGCTGACCCAGTAGGGCGTCCAGGTGTAGTACAGGATGGGCTGGCCTTGCTTGTAGCGCGCGATGGTGTCCGCAATCAGCGCGGCGTAGCTGCCCTGGTTGTGTGTGACGGTGTCGCGCAGCTTGTAGGCCGTGAGTTGGTGCTCAATGACCAGCTCGCAACCCCAGCCAGGGTTGCACCCGGTCAAATCGGCTTTGCCGTCGCCATTGGTGTCGAACAGCTTGGCCAGCGCCGGATCGGACAGCTGTGAGATGTGGGTGATCTTGTATTGGTCGGCGGTCCTCTTGTCGATGAGATAGCCCTGCAAAGAGTTGCGCACATAAGCCCCCTGCCGCCACAGTTTGTCATCGCCCCCCGCGTTGCGATAGAAGTCGGCATGCAACGGGTCCCAATGGGTGGCCATGAAGGTCGCATCGCCGTTGGCAAGGGCCAGATGCCCGGTTGCGTATTCGGTCTCTTGGGGGGCTTTCACCGTGTAGCCCAGCGTCTCTAGCGCTTTGGAAACCAGCATGGTTTGAAAGGCCTCCTCTGCGATAGAACTCTGAATGGGTTGGACCGTGGTGCCCATACCAGGCAGCAGCTCCTGGGCCTGCGCCGCACCCGCCAAGCCCAGCGAGAGAACACCCACAGACAGCGCCGCCGCCAGGCGGTTACGGGTTAGGCGGTACACACCTGTCATCAAATTTTGGGGGTGCATGAAATAGCTCCTTCACGGGTGAATGAATGCAAAAGGCCTGCGTTCCCGTTGTGGCAACGGGCACGCACGGTGGGGAAGAGGAAAAAGGGAAAGGCGCGCAGGCTGGCGCGCCCCATTCACGCCGCAGCCTGGGCTGCAGGCAGCGGGTGCGCGCCAGCGGTGTCTGTGTTTGCAGGCGCGGTGGTGGCTCGGTGCGCTGGAGCCCTGCGCAAACGCGCCCACAGCCGGACCACCCAACCCACCGGGCCCACCTGCCACCAGTGGCGCGCACCACGGCGCGCTTGGCCCATGGCCTGGGTGATCCGGTCCAGGGTGATGGCCAGCAGCACGATGCCCAGGCCACCCACGGTGGCCAGCCCCATGTCCAGCCGCCCGATGCCGCGCAGCACCATTTGGCCCAGACCACCCACGGCAATCATGGAAGCGATCACCACCATGGACAACGACAGCATCAGCGACTGGTTGATGCCCGCCATGATGGAGGGCATGGCCAGCGGCAGTTGCACCTTCACCAGCATCTGCCAGGGCGATGCCCCATAGGCGCGGGCCGCTTCGATCAGGTCAGGGCGCACCTGGCGGATGCCCAGATTGGTCAGCCGCACCAGCGGAGGCAGCGCAAAGACGATGGTGACCACCACGCCGGGCACGTTGCCGATGCCAAAGAGCATCACGACGGGGACCAGGTACACAAACGCCGGAGTGGTTTGCATCGCATCCAAAAAGGGCCGCATCCAGCGCTGGGCCCGGTCACTGCGGGCCAGCACAATCCCCAGCGGCAGCCCGATGGCCAGACAAAACGCGAGCGAGGTCAGCACCAGAGAGAGGGTGACCATGGCTTCAGACCAGATGCCCAGCAGGGCCACCAGCAGAAAGGACACCATCGCGCCGATGGCTACGCCACGGCCTGCGCATTGCCAGGCCAACAGGCTCAGCAGCGCCACCATCCACAAGGTGGGCACGCTTTGCAGCAGCCCTTCCATTGCGGTCAGCGTGCTGTCGATCGGACCGCGCACGGTCTGGAAAAATGGTCGAAAGTGCTGGACCACCCAGCCCAGCCCCTGGTTGATCCAGGACTCCACCGGCAGGCTGCCATCCCACAGCGCGTGCAGCGCAAACCCTGGGTCGGCACCGTCAATACCCGCCGGTGCGTCCAGGGCGCCCGTGGAGGTTGCTGGGGCCGCCCCCAGCCAATCTCCCCCGGCATCGGGCACGGCCGCAGTCTCGCCCCAGGGGTTGGCAGATGCCGCGTCGGCAGCGACATCGGGCGATGCCAGGGACGGCGCCTGCACAGACGCCGCGTCGGCATTGGTCCAGGGGTTGTCTGCCACCGGTGCGTCGTTGGAGGGTGGTGGTGTGGACGGCGCGGCGCTCAGTGGGGTGTTGTCGTAGGGGTTCTTTTCAAGCGTCAGGTCAGACATGGGTCAGGTTCTTTCAAGTTCTGGAATCGGAGCGTTTCGTCGGCCGTCAACGCACTGGCGCAGACGCCACATCGGCCCCAGAGGGAGGCCCCGAAGGAGGCACTGGCGGGGTGTCCCGGTCCAAAAACTTGAGCAAGGTGGTCTTGCTGATGGCGCCGCCGAAGCGGCCATCGGCCTGCACCACGGGCATGGCAAACGGCGCATGGGCGACACGACCAAACAACTCACTGACGGGCTCGTCGGCCACAACGGGCTGCACCCCTGGCAGGTAGGCGTGCACCAACCCCAGTGGCCCCTGGTGCCCCGCCAAAGCCGAGCGAAGCGACTCCACCGACACCACGCCCAGGAACTGCTGCGCGGGGCTGACCACATACGCGTACTCACGGTCTTGGTCCTGCAGCATCCTCAACGCCGCGCGCGAGCCCCGATCGGCATGCTCGGCCACCACGGTGAGGGGCTTTCGCGCGATGTCCGCGGCCTTGAACACGGCAGCCGCGTCCACACCCCGAACGAAACTGCGCACGTAGTCGTTGGCGGGGTTGCGCAGGATGTCGTCGGGCGTGCCCACCTGCACCACCTGCCCGTCTTTCATGATGGCAATCCGGTCGCCAATGCGCATGGCCTCGTCCAGGTCGTGCGAGATGAAGACGATGGTGCGCCGGCGCACCTTTTGCAGGCGCAGCAGCTCTGACTGCATTTCGGTGCGGATGATCGGGTCCAGCGCCGAAAACGCCTCGTCCATCAACAGGATCGAGGGGTCCGATGCCAGCGCCCTGGCCAGCCCCACGCGCTGCTGCATCCCGCCGGAGAGTTCGTCCGGGTAGCTATCGCCCCACCCGGCCAGGCCCACCTGCTCCAGCGCCTGGGCTGCCTGCGCCTGGCGCTGAACCCGATCGACACCGGCCAACTCCAGGCCCAAGGCCGTGTTGTCCAACACCGTCATATGGGGCATCAAGGCAAACGACTGAAACACCATGCTGATGTCTTTGCGGCGCAGCGCCCGCAGTTGCGCATCGGGCAACTGCGCGATGTCCACCCCGTTCACCAGGATGCGGCCGGCGCTGGGCTCAATCAGCAAATTCAGCAGCCGCACCAGGGTGGATTTGCCAGAGCCCGACAGGCCCATGACCACGAAAATCTCGCCCGCCTCGATCGACAAGTGGGCATCAAACACCCCGATGGACTGCCCCGTGCGGGCCAGGACCTCCTGCTTGCTCAGGCCTTGGCGGACCAGCGCCAGGGCCTCTTGTGGATCGTCTCCAAAGACCTTGAACACGTGATCAATAACGATTTGTTTTGCCATGGACTTTCTCCTCCCGGTTGAACGACACAAGCCGCCCCACACGAGCGCAGGGTCCGAGGAGGGCGACAAGCCCACGCCTTGGCGATGCAGCAGCCAGGCAGCGCCTTGCGGCGTGCACAGCAGCACGAAAAAACGTGGGATTTACAGAGACCGACCCGGATGGCACGCGGCAGACGTGCGCAAGGGTCGAGAAGCGGACGGGCCGCTGCGCGAGACCAGCTCGCTCGACATGGTTGGAGCGGACGCATGCCCGCTCCGGGTGCTGCCATTGCCAATGCGTTGGCAATACAGAGTCGCATGCACGACTCCCGGCGGCACTTCACTCAAGGGTTGAACACCTGCGTGGCAGGTAGTGAAACACGGGGAAAGTCTACGGATTCACACCCTCAAAGTCAAAACACGGGGTTTTACAAAAATGGTATTCGCGCGCAATAAAACGAAAAAGCCGCCCGAAGGCGGCCAGATGCAGGCGGTAACGGACATCAATGGCCCGCGAAATCCACCAAGGTAAACAGCGGCAATCCCGATGCTTTGAGCCGATCCGAGCCACCCAGCTCGGGCAAATCGACAATGGCGGCCCCCTCGGTGACCGTGGCGCCCAGCTTCTCCAGCAGGCGGCGCCCGGCCATCATGGTGCCGCCGGTGGCGATCAGGTCGTCGATCAACAGCACGCGGTCACCAGGCTTTACGGCATCGGTGTGCAACTCCACGGTGGCGCTGCCGTATTCCAGTTCATAGGTTTCCTCCACCGTGGTGAAGGGCAGCTTGCCCTTTTTGCGGATGGGAACAAACCCCACGTTCAGCTCGTAGGCCACCACGGCGCCCAGGATGAAGCCCCGCGCGTCCAGCCCAGCCACCACATCGGGGCGCAGCGCCTTGTCCATGTAGCGGTGCACAAAGGCGTCGATCAACACGCGAAACACCTTGGGGTCTTGCAGCAGCGGCGTGATGTCGCGGAACTGCACGCCCGGCGCGGGCCAATCGGGCACCGTGCGGATGTGTTGACGAAGGTACTGGTTGACGCTGAATGACTGCATGGCAAAAACGGCCTGGGGCCGCAAGGTGAATCCTGAAACACGGGAAAAAGCGCCCCGGCCGGGCGGACCCGGCGCCAGGGCGCTATCGAAAAGCCGCTGTGCGGCGCTGCGCCACAACGAAGGGGGCGTATTGTTCCAAATTGTGTGCGATGTCGGCCAGTTCTCTGCACAATGGCAGGCACGATGCGCGGATACCGGACATGACTGACGCAAAACAGGGCACAAGCAAGCCGTTCAGCCCAAAGCAAAGGCGGCTGTTGCCTCCTGATTTGCGTAAGACCCTGTTCTAAGTCCTAACGGATGTTTTCGCGCCCCTGGCTGCCTGCCCTCCACCACAGTCCATGCCCATCACCGTCCTTTTGATTGACAACGATAGGGAACACGCCCAAGCGCTGGTCTCTGCGCTGGCAGACCCCTGGCTGGGCTGGCGGGTGGACGTGACCAGCAGTGTGCAGGCCGCCCGCGAACGGCTGCGCCAGCAGGCGGTGGACATTGTGGTGTGCACCCAGCAGGTGGACGACGGCGGTGCGTTTGACGTACTGGAAACCCTGCACGGCGTGCCGGCCCTGATCTTGGTGCGGCCTGGCCAGGAGGGCCATGCCGCCCACGCCATGCGCCACGGTTTTGCTGACTTTGCGGTGCAGGACCCCGGGATGAACTACCTGCTGGCCTTGCCCGCGCAGATTGAAGCCGTGCTGGAGCGCAGCACCAGCGCGCGCGCGCGCCGCTCTGCCGAGGCCATGCTGAACCGCCAGCACCGTTTGCTGCAGGCCATTTCGCGGGCACAGGCGGTGTTCATTGCCAGCGCCCGGCCCCAGGCGGCGTTTGACGCCCTGCTGGAAGAGCTGATGGAGCTGACCCGCAGCAGCTTTGGCATGGTGGGCCATGTGCAACACCACCCCGACCGCGCCCCGGCCCTGCATGTGCACGCGATGACGGACATCCGCTGGGATGAGGCCGCGCGCATGCAAACCGTGCGGCGCTCGCAAGACGCCCTGGTCTTTGACGAGCCAAACTCCCTGATTGGGACGGTGCTGGCCAGCGAGCAGCCCCTGATCGCAGACAACGCAGCCACCGACCCACGCTGCCAAAACGCCCCCCCTGGCCTGCCCGCATTGCGCACCTGCCTGTGCCTGCCCATCCACGCCGCCCAGGACATGGTGGCCATGGTGCTGCTGGCCAACAGCCACCACGGCTATGCCGCCGAGGATGTGCCGTTCATGCAGCCGCTGCTCAACACCGTGGGGCAGCTGGAGATGGCGCGCCGTGCCCAGGAAGACCGGCGCCAGCTGGACGCCGAGCTGCTGCGCACCAGCGCCTTGCTGCGCGAAAAATCCAACGCCCTGCACGCCACGCTGGCCAGCGTGTCGCAGGGCATCGTCAAGGTCGATGCCGACGGCAAGATCCGCGTCTACAACCAGCGCTACCTGGAGCTGCTGGAGCTGCCCGAGGCCTTTTTGGCCACCCAGCCCAGCCACGAAGACATCGTGCGGTTTCAGACCGAGCGCGGGGACTTTGGCATGGGGTTTGAGCTGATCGAGGCCACGGCCCGCGCCTATGTGCAGGCCGAATACGCCGCCCAGGGGCGCGGCCACAGCGTGCCCGACAGCTATGTGCGGCGCACACGGGGCGGCCGCTACCTGGAGGTGCGCACCTGCACCATGCCCGACGGCGGCCGGGTGCGCACCTTCACCGATGTGACGGACTACCTGAGCACGGTCGAGGCCCTGCGCCAGAGCGAAGCCCGCTGGCGCAGCCTCACGCACCTGTCGTCGGACTGGTACTGGGAGCAGGACGCGCAGCTGCGCTTTGTGCGGCTGGACGGGCGATCGAGCGACGCCGTCGGCATCCAGGACAATTCCTTTTATGGCCGCACCCGCTGGGAGCTGGACAACACCTTTGTGAACGACACGCTGTGGGTGGAACACCGGGCCCAGCTGCAGGCCCGCGAGGTGTTCCACGACTTTGAAATCCAGCGCCAGACCCCTTCGGGCGAGATGATGTGCGTGTCGGTCAGCGGCGAGCCTTTTTATGACGAACAGGGCCAGTTCGCTGGCTACCGGGGCATTGCCCGCGACATCACCGAGCGCAAGCGGGCCGAGGCTGAAATCCAGCGCCTGGCGTTTTACGACGAACTCACCGGCCTGCCCAACCGGCGCCTGCTGACGGACCGATTGGAGCGCGCCGTGGCCACCAGCGCGCGCGACGGCAAGCACGGTGCCCTGCTGTTTCTGGACCTGGACAACTTCAAGGGCATCAACGACACCCTGGGCCATGAGTGGGGCGACCAGCTGCTGGTGCAAGTGGCCCAGCGCATCACCGCCAGCGTGCGGGCCAGCGACACCGTGGCCCGCCTGGGGGGCGACGAATTTGTGCTGGTGCTGCAGGACCTGCACGAAGACCCCACGCAGGCGGCGGTGGAGGCTGAGCTGGTGGCGCAAAAGGTGCGGCTGGAGCTGAACAAGCCCTACGCGCTGGAGGGCTCGGTGCTGCACAGCACACCCAGCATTGGCATCACCTTGTTTCGCGACCAGGCGCAGCCGGTGCAAGAGCTGCTCAAGCGCGCCGACCTGGCCATGTACCAGGCCAAGGCCCAGGGCCGCAACACCCTGTGCTTTTTTGACCCGGCCATGCAGGCAGCGGCCTCGGCACGCTCGGCCCTGGAGGGCGATATCCGCAGGGGCATTGAGCGCAACGAGTTTTTGCTGCACTACCAGCCAGTGGTCAATGAAAGCGGGCAGGTGCTGGGCGCCGAGGCGCTGGTGCGCTGGCGCCATCCGCAGCGCGGCATGGTGTCGCCGGGCGAATTCATCCCCCTGGCCGAGCAAACCGGGCTGATCCTGCCACTGGGCCAGCAGGTGCTGCGCATGGCCTGCACCCAACTGGCGCACTGGCACCAGCAGCCCGCCACCCGCTTTTGGACGGTGGCCGTGAACGTGAGTGCACAGGAGTTCCGCGACCCGGACTTTGTCGCCCAGGTGTGGCAGGCCTTGAAGGAAACCGGCGCGCCCCCCCAGCAGCTCAAGATCGAACTGACCGAGAGCCTGCTGCTGCACGATGTGGAAGACAGCATTGCCAAGATGCAGTCCCTGCGCCAGCGGGGCGTGGGATTTTCGCTGGACGACTTTGGCACCGGCTACTCGTCGCTGAGCTACCTCAAGCGCCTGCCACTGGACCAGCTCAAGATCGACCAGAGCTTTGTGCGCGACGTGCTCACCGACCCCAACGACGCCGCCATTGCCTGCACCATCGTCACCCTGGCCCAGAGCCTGGGGCTGGACGTGGTGGCCGAGGGCGTGGAGACGCAAGGCCAGCGCGAGTTCTTGCTGCGCAACGGCTGCCAGCAGTTCCAGGGCTACCTGTTCGGGCGGCCTGGGCCTGCCGACTTGCTCTAGTTTGCTATTGAAAATATAGCTGCTAGCGCTTTATCAATAAGCGCTAGGGCCTGATTTCATTCAATATTTTGCTACTAATCCGGCACGAACCTACTTGAACCGTTCACTGAGCGCAGTCGAAGCGCCGCGCAAGGTTTCGACAAGCTCAACCCGAACGGATCTTTCAAGTTCAAAGAGGCCGACCCAACATCCCACGGGCCATCGCCCGACCCCAAAGCCGAAGATCCGGGCCACAGGAGACGGCGCACTGCGTCCCAGGGCAGACCACCATCAACCGCGCAGCAGCTTGTCCTCGGCCAACGCCAGGGCGGCGGGGTGGCCCGACAGCACCAGGGTGTCGCCCTCTTGCAGCACGGCGCTGTCCACCACGCTGGACTGGTGCCCGTTGGCGCGACGCAGGTTGACCACGCGCACGCCCACGGCGGGCAGGGCCAGGTCACCCAGCGGGCTGCCCAGGGCTTTGGCGCCCAGCGGCAGGCTCACGGTGCTCATGCGCTCCTGGTCGCGTTCGTTCACGGTGTCGTCGTCGGCGCCATGGAAGTAGCCGCGCAGCAGGTTGTAGCGCGCGTCGCGCTGGTCCTGCACCACGCGCAGCACCCGGCGCATGGGCACGCCCACCAGCGCCAGGGCGTGGCTGGCCAGCATGAGCGAGCCTTCGATGGCCTCGGGTACCACTTCGGTGGCCCCGGCGTCCTGCAGCTTGTCGAGGTGCGCGTCGTCCTGCGTGCGCACCACCACGGGCACCTGCGGTGCGTGCGAGCGGGTGTTGGCCAGCACCTTGAGGGCTGCAGGCACGTCGATGTAGGTCACCACCACGGCACTGGCGCGCACCAGGCCCGCGGCCATCAGCGCCTGCAGCCGGGTGGCGTCGCCATACACCACCGAATCGCCCGCCGCTGCAGCCTGGCGCACACGGTCGGGGTCCAGGTCCAGCGCCATGTAGGGGATGTTCTCGCGCTCGAGCATGCGCGCCAGGTTCTGGCCGCACCGGCCGTAGCCGCAAATGATGACGTGCTTGCTGGTGTTGATGGATTTGCGGGCGATCGTGGTCATCTGCAGCGACTGCTGCAACCAGTCGCTGGCCACCAGCTTCATCACGATGCGGTTGCTGTGCATGATGAGGAAGGGCGTGGCCAGCATCGACAGCACCATGGCCGCCAGGATCGGGTTCATCAGCGCAGGCTGCACCAGGCCATGGTCTTGCGTGAGCGACAGCAGCACAAACCCGAACTCCCCCGCCTGCGCCAAAAACAGGCCCGAGCGCAGCGCCACGCCCGTGGTGGCGCCCATCAGCCGGGCCAGCACCATGATGATGACCAGCTTGACCAGCAGCGGCACGGCCAGCAGCGCCAGCACCAAACTCCAGCGGTCTACCAGGATGTGCCAGTCCAGCATCATGCCGATGGTGATGAAAAACAGGCCCAGCAGCACATCGTGAAAGGGCCGGATGTCCGTGCCCACCTGGTGGCGGTATTCGGTCTCGGACACCAGCACCCCGGCGATGAAGGCGCCCAGCGCCAGACTCAGCCCGGCCAGCTCGGTCAGCCAGGCCAACCCCAGGGTGATGAGCAGCAGGTTCAGCATGAACAGCTCTTCGCTCTTGCGGCGCGCCACCAGGGTCAGCCACCAGCGCATCACCCGCTGCCCGCCGGTGAGCAGCACCCCCACCAGCACCATCGCTTTGAGCAGCGCCCAGCCCAGCGCCACCAGCAATTGGTCAGACGACGAGCCCAGCGCTGGGATCAGCACCAGCAGCGGCACCACGGCCAGGTCCTGGAACAGCAAGATCCCCATCACGCGGCGCCCATGCTCGCTCTCCAGCTCGGCGCGCTCGGCCATCAGCTTGACCACGATGGCCGTGCTGCTCATGGCCAGCACGCCCGACAATGCCAGCGCCGTCTGCCAGCCCATGTCCCAGATACCGCCCACCGCGTAAGACAGCAAAATCCCGCCGCCCGCCACCACCGCCATGGTCAGCAGCACCTGCATCAGCCCCAGGCCAAACACCTGGCGGCGCATAGCCCGCAGCTTGGGCAGGCTGAACTCCAGCCCAATGGCAAACATCAGGAACACCACCCCAAACTCGCCCAGGTGCCGCACGCCCTCGGAGTTCTGGGCCAGCGCCATGGCGTGGGGCCCGATCAACACCCCGGCCGCCAGATACCCCAACATGGGCGGCAGCTTCAGGCTGCGGCAGACGACCACCCCCAGCACGGCGGCCAGCAGGTACAGCAAAGTCAGGGCGAGTGAAGACATAGGGTGATGCTATACGAGGCACAGGGGCGTTGAGACGCCTATCGCCCAGCAATGGCGCCCCGGTCGATAGAATCCCGGCATGACCGTCAGCCCCTCCACGCTCCCCCATTTCGACGCAGAGCAAGCCCTGCGACTGGCCCGCGAGACCTTTGACATCGAGGCCGCCGCGCTGACCGGGCTGGCCGCGCGCGTGGACGAGCGCTTTGCCCAGGCTGTGCAGATGGTGCTGCGCACCACCGGCCGCCTGGTGGTGATGGGTATGGGCAAAAGCGGCCATGTGGGCCGCAAGATTGCCGCCACACTGGCCTCCACCGGCACCCCGGCGTTTTTTGTGCACCCCGCCGAGGCCAGCCACGGCGACCTGGGCATGGTGACTGGCGCAGACCTGGTGCTGGCCATCTCCAACAGCGGCGAAAGCGGCGAACTCACCGCCATCCTGCCCGTGCTCAAGCGCCTGGGAGCCCCCCTGATCGCACTGACCGGCGGGCTGCAATCCACCCTGGCTCGCCATGCCGATCTGGTGCTGGACTGCAGCGTGGAGCGCGAAGCCTGCCCCCTGAACCTGGCCCCCACGGCCAGCACCACCGCCCAGTTGGCCATGGGCGACGCCCTGGCCGTGGCCTTGCTGGACGCCCGCGGCTTTCGCCCGGAAGACTTTGCGCGCTCGCACCCGGGCGGCTCGCTGGGCCGCAAACTGCTCACGCACGTGAGCGATGTCATGCGCAGCGGCAGCCAGGTGCCCCGTGTCGCGCCAGACGCGTCGTTCAGCGACCTGATGCGCGAGATGAGTGCCAAAGGCCTGGGCGCCTCGGCCATCGTGGATGCAGGCGGCCAGGTGCTGGGCATCTTCACCGATGGTGATCTGCGCCGCCGCATCGAGGCGGGAGCCGATTTGCGCACCGCCACGGCGGCCCAGGTCATGCACCCCTCGCCACGCCGCATTGCGGCCGATGCGCTGGCAGTGGACGCTGCCGAGATGATGGAAGCCCATGGCATCACCAGCGTGCTGGTGGTGGACGCGGGCGGCGCACTGACCGGCGTGGTGCACATTGGCGATCTGATGCGGGCAAAAGTGATATGACCCCCCTGAGTCGCTTCGCGCCTTCCCCCCAAGAGGGACGCACCCCCCGGCCCGGCGAAGCCGGTTCCACGGGTGCACTGGCTTTGGCCGTGCCTGTTCAAATGCTGTGTAATGACCTCTGACGCAACCTTTCCCGTGCTGCAATTCCCCCCGAGCTGCTGCTGCGCGCCCAGAGCGTGCGCGTGGCCTTTTTTGATGTGGACGGGGTGCTCACCGACGGCGGCCTGCTGTTCAGCGAAGCGGGCGAAACTCTCAAGCGCTTCAACACCCTGGACGGCCACGGCATCAAGCTGCTGCAAAAGGCAGGCATCACCCCCGCCATCATCACCGGGCGAGACTCCGCCCCGCTGCGCCTGCGCCTGAAGGCCCTGGGGGTGGAGCACGCCATCTACGGCACCGAAGACAAGCGCCCCGCCGCCGAGCAAGTGCTCGCCAGCCTGGGGCTGGACTGGTCGCAAGCAGCGGCCATGGGTGACGACTGGCCCGACCTGCCCGTGATGCGGCGCAGCGCACTGGCCTGCGCTCCGCACAACGCCCATGTGGAGGTGCGCCAATGCGCGCACCACACCACCCAGGCCCGCGGAGGCGAGGGGGCAGCGCGCGAATTTTGCGACCTGCTGCTGGTGGCCACGGGCGCCTACGCCCGCCTGCTCTCGGACTACGCCGCATGATGCGCCGCCGCATGCTGCAAGCCGTAGACCGGCTCTCGCTGTACCTGCCGGTGCTCCTCATGGGCCTGCTGGCCCTGGGCACCTGGTGGCTGGTGCGCAATGCCCCCACCCCACTGGCGGCCACCGCCCCCAAGGTGGCGCCAGACCAGCCGGACTATTCCATGAAAACCTTTGCCGTCAAAAGTTTTGATGCCAAGGGGCGGCTGCAAAGCGAGGTGCAGGGCGACACGGCTCGCCACTTCCCCGCCACCGACACCCTGGAAATCGACAAAGCCCGCATGCGCTCCATTGCCCTCGACGGGCGTCTGACTTTCGCCACATCGGACCGGGCCCTGAGCAACGCCGACGGCTCCGAAGTGCAACTGTTTGGCAACGCCATCGTGACGCGCGAGGCCGTGCCCGCGCGCCAGGGCGCATCCGCGCAGCCCCGGCTGGAGTTCCGTGGCGAATTTCTGCACGCTTTTACCCAGGAGGAGAAGGTGCGTTCCAATCAGCCCGTTCAGCTCACCCGGGGCAGCGACCGCTTCACGGCAGACGCCATGGAGTACAACAACCTCGACCAGGTGCTGCAACTGAGCGGCAGGGTGCGCGGCATGCTCATGCCCGGCGGCACGGCGGCGCCCAAGTAACCCCAGCGCCATCGCGCCACCGCACAAGCAAACGCCATGACCCAGCCCCTCGCATTCATCACCGGCGCCTCCAGCGGCATCGGACAAGCCCTGGCACTGCGCTTTCACCGGGCGAGCTACCGCCTGGCCTTGGTAGCGCGGCGCACAGCCGAAGTCAAATCATGGGCTGAGGCCAATGGAATAAGCGCTAGCAGCTATGAAATTTATAGTGCCGATGTGGCCATCACCGACAGCATCGTGGCCGCTGGCAAAGACTGCCTTGCGCGCCAGGGCCTGCCCGATGTGGTGATCGCCAACGCGGGCATCAGCGTGGGCATGGACACCGCCGACCGCGACGACCTGGACGTCATGGCCCGCACCTTTGCCACCAACAACATCGGCATGGCCGCCACCTTCCACCCCTTTGTGCAGGGCATGACAGAGCGCAAAAGCGGCACCTTGGTGGGCATTGGCAGCGTGGCCGGTATCCGGGGCCTGCCCGGCCACGGCGCGTATTGCGCCAGCAAAGCCGCGGTCATCAGCTACTGCGAAAGCCTGCGCGGCGAAATGCGGCCCTTTGGCGTGCGTGTGGTCACCCTGTCGCCCGGCTACATCGACACCCCATTGACCCGCGAAAACCGGTACAGCATGCCGTTTTTGATGCAGCCCCAGGATTTTGCAGACCAGGCCTTCCGGGCCATCGACAAAGCAGACAGTTACCGCGTCATCCCTTGGCAAATGGGTGTGGTGGCCAAACTGCTGCGCGCCCTGCCCAATGCCGTGTTTGACAAACTGCTGGCCGGCCGGCCGCGCAAACGCCGCCAAACCAAAACCGGACGCTGACAAGCTCCGCATTCCACCGCGCACAGGCAACAAAAAAGCCCCCGAAGGGGCTTTTTGCGTATCTTGGGGCCAGATAGCCCTGGATGGGATCAGTAACCGCTGTTGCCGCCACCGTAGCCACCGCCGCCGCCATTGCGACCGCCGCCACCGTTGCGTGGGCCCGAGCCGTAGGGGCTGCGGAAGCCGCCGTCACCACGACCACCGCCATCACCACGGCCACCGTAGCCACCGCCGCCGCCTTCACGACCGCCGCCGTAGCCGCCGCCTTCACGGCCACCACCGTAGCCACCGCCGCCGCCTTCGCGACCACCGCCGTAGCCGCCGCCACCGCTGCGACCACCACCGCCAAAGCCGCCACCGCCGCCGCCGAAGCCACCGCTGCGTGGAGGACGCGGCTCCATGGGGCGTGCTTCATTGACCACAATGCCACGACCACCCAAAGGCTGGCCATTCATGCCCTGGATGGCGGCTTGTGCTTCGGCATCGCTGCCCATTTCGACAAAGCCGAAGCCCTTGGAGCGGCCTGTGTCGCGCTCCATCATGACCTTGGCACTGGTCACGGCACCGAATTGGCCAAAGGCCTGTTCCAGATCGCTGTCGCGCACCGAGTAAGGCAGGTTGCCGACGTACAGTTTGTTGCCCATCGAAGGACTCCTCAAAAACACATGAATAAAGCGATGGAGTCCCGAAAACGCAGCCAGCTAATCTCAATGACGCTCTCAGCGCGAAACTGACGGATCACCGCAAACCAAAAGCGAGGAAAACTCGCTTTGGCATTATGCGCCACAAAATTAAAAAAAAGCAAGCCGATGCATGGGAGCCAGCCAGTGTGGCGGCAAAGTCTCAGGCATAAAAAAAGGAGCCCGAAGGCTCCTTGATTGTTGCGGACCAGACTGAATGCCTGCCCGAACGGGGTGCTTTTAAGCAGCGAAGTGCTTAGTAGCCGCCACGGCCACCGCCGTAACCGCCGCCACCACCTTCACGGCCACCGCCGTAGCCGCCGCCACCGCTGCGGCCACCGCCGCCGTAGCCGCCACCACCATTGCCGCCACCGAAGCCACCGCTGCGTGGAGCGCGGGGTTCCATAGGACGGGCTTCGTTGACCACGAGGTCACGGCCGCCAAAGTTTTGGCCATGCACGCCTTGGATGGCGGCTTGTGCTTCGGCATCGCTGCCCATTTCGACAAAGCCGAAACCCTTGGAACGGCCGGTGTCACGTTCCATCATGACCTTGGCGCTGCCCACGGAGCCGAACTGGCTGAAGGTTTGTTCCAGATCTTGGTCGCGGAAAGAATAGGGCAGGTTGCCCACGTAAAGTTTGTTGCCCATGGAGGGACTCCTCAAAAAACATGAAAACGCGATGGAGCCCGACGCAATCAACAAACCTGTGACGACTTCAAAGACGCGAAACTGACCAATCACCGCTTACTTCGGCGCCCTCGTGCCGCGCAAAGCTCGACATAAGGACCGATCCATTATTAATCACTTTATGGGTGTTGTGGCTTTTTATTTGTACCCGCGTTTTTCTTGTTCGGGAAAATAGGCATTGCATTGCGCTAAAATTCACGGGTCTTTGGGGAGTAGCCCGCCGGTTGCGCAATGCGCCGGGGCATACGTCAACACACTTGGGTTTCTTGAAAACCTATGGCGTATGCGGCTTGAATGCTGGGCGAGACCATTGACTGCATGCCGATCCAATGGCCGGAGTCGGGGTGCAGTCAATGTGCGTCTCAACACAATCCGGCCGGATTGACCCCCCACCATGGAAGCTTTTTTTGTTTCAACCGCCATCGTCGCCTTGGCCGAGATGGGCGATAAGACCCAGCTGCTCGCATTGGTATTGGCAGCCCGTTTCCGCAAACCCTGGCCCATTGTTCTGGGCATTCTGGTCGCCACCTTGGTCAACCATGGCCTGGCGGGTGCCGTCGGCGCCTGGGTCACCACCTTCATCGGCCCGCAGGTGCTGCGCTGGATTTTGGGCGCATCGTTCATCGCCATGGCGGTGTGGATGCTGATCCCGGACAAGCTCGACGAGGGCGATGCCGATGGCAAACCGCGCTGGGGGGTGTTCGGCACCACGGTGGTGGCGTTCTTCCTGGCCGAGATGGGCGACAAGACTCAGATCGCCACCGTGATGCTGGCAGCGCAGTACAACGCCTACCTGTGGGTGGTGGCCGGCACGACGCTGGGCATGATGCTGGCCAACGCCCCCGTGGTGTGGCTGGGCGACCGCATCACGCGCAAGGTGCCGATCCGCGCAGTGCACATGGTCTCTGCGGTGATCTTCCTGGTGCTGGGCTTGCTGGCGATCTTTGCTCCTGCAGGTTAAGCCAGACAGCAGGCCGAATCGGGTAGCGCAGGCGGGGGGGCTTTTGGTATATTTACCGAACGCGCCGATTTGCCACAGCTTGCGGGCGCTTTATAAATCCTGCTAAAGACCCGTCCGACATACCCGCCCGGCCTCGTTTTTAGCGATGCCGGGTTTTTTTATGTCGTTCATTGCCACGCCCCAATCCATGCATTTTCCGGAGGCCCTGCCGCTGCAAAGCGGCGCGTCCATCCGCGACTACCACCTGGCCTTTGAGACTTACGGCACGCTCAATGCCGACAAGTCCAATGCCGTGCTGGTGTGCCATGCCCTCAATGCCTCGCACCACGTCGCGGGTGTGTACGAGGGCCAGCCCAAGAGCGAGGGCTGGTGGGACAACATGATCGGCCCCGGCAAGCCGGTGGACACCAACCGCTTTTTCGTCATTGGCGTCAACAACCTCGGCTCGTGCTTCGGCTCGACCGGCCCGATGCATGCGCACCCCGACACGGGCGAGATCTACGGCGCGGACTTTCCGGTGGTGACGGTGGAAGACTGGGTCAACGCCCAGGCCCGCCTGCTTGACCGCCTGGGCATCGCACAACTGGCCGCCGTACTGGGCGGCAGCCTGGGCGGCATGCAAGCCCTGAGCTGGACGCTGCAGCACCCCGAGCGCATGCGCCACGCTGTGGTGGTGGCCAGCGCCCCCAACCTGACGGCCGAGAACATTGCCTTCAACGAAGTGGCCCGCCGCGCCATCGTGACGGACCCAGACTTCCACGGCGGGCACTTTTACCGCCACGGCGTCATCCCCAAACGCGGGTTGCGCATTGCGCGGATGATTGGCCACATCACGTACCTGAGCGACGACGTGATGAACGAGAAGTTTGGCCGCCAATTGAGGCACCAGGTGCTCGAAAAAGCCCCCTTGGGGGGCAGCGATGACGCGCCAGCGCAGAGCGTGGGGGCTTATCTCTACAGCACGCAGGACATCGAGTTCCAGATCGAAAGTTACCTGCGCTATCAAGGCGACAAGTTCAGCGAGTACTTTGACGCCAACACCTACCTGCTGATCACCCGGGCGCTCGACTACTTTGACCCGGCCCGCGCGCACGCCAACAACCTCACCCTGGCGCTGGCACGCGCCCAGGCCAAGTTTCTGCTGGTGAGCTTCACCACCGACTGGCGCTTCTCGCCCCAGCGCAGCCGCGAGATCGTCAAGGCCCTGCTCGACAACCGCCGCCGCGTGAGCTATGCCGAGATCGACGCCCCCCACGGGCACGATGCCTTTTTGCTCGATGACGCCCGCTACATGAGCGTGATGCGCTCTTATTTCGATAGCATTGCAAAGGAGTTTGCATGAGCGAACAATCCACCCTGGAAGCTCTGGCGCGCCTAGTGCCAGCGGGCTCGCGCGTGCTGGACCTGGGCTGCGGCAACGGGGCCATGCTGTCGTATTTGCAACGCGAGCGCGGCTGCACCGGCTATGGCGTGGAGATTGACGACGCCAACGTGCTGGCCTGCGTGCAGCGCGGGGTCGATGTGATCCAGCTCAACCTGGACGAAGGCCTGGCGATGTTTGGAGACAACAGCTTTGACGTGGTGCTGCAGATCGACACCTTGCAACACCTGCGCAACGCCGAAGTGATGCTGCGCGAAACCGCCCGCGTGGGCCGCACCGGTGTGGTGGCCTTCCCCAACTTTGCGCACTGGCCCAACCGGCTGTCCATCCTGCAAGGGCGCATGCCCGTCACGCGCCGCCTGCCCTACCAGTGGTACGACACGCCCAACATCCGCGTGGGCACGTACAAAGACTTTGAGGTGCTGGCGCACAAGAACCGCCTGCGCATCCTCGACTCCTTCGGGCTACAAGACGGGCAGGAAGTGCGCTGGCTGCCCAATGCACTGGCAGGCACGGCGGTGTTCCGCTTCGAAAACGCCTGAGCCGCCCCCACCAGTCCGTCCGCCCCCTCAAGACTGGCGCGAGCCCAGCTGCCCCGCCTTCTCCAGCCACTGGGCGATGCGCGTGGGGCTGGCGCTGCGCACCGGGCCAAAGCTGTGCACCCGCACCGGCCGGATGCCGCTGTACTCGAGGATGGCCCGCTTCATCTGCTGGTGGCCCGGCATGCGGGTCACCCAGCGGAAGTACCAGGGCGGCGAATCCATGGTGACCAACAGCTCGGCGGTGCGCCCGGCCAGCAGCTTGTCCCACAGGGACGATCCCTCGCGGTACTTGAAGGCAAAGCCGGGCAAAAACACCCGGTCGATGAAGCCCTTGAGCAGCGCAGGCATGGCGCCCCACCAGATGGGGTACACCCACACCAGATGCTGGGCCCAGAGGATGTCCTGCTGCGCCGCCACCAGATCTGGCTCCAGCGTTTGCACCTGGCGGTAGCCCGCATGCAGCAGCGGGTCAAACGCCAGCGAGCCCAGCCGCAGCACACGCACCTGGGCCCCGGCGGCACGGGCGGCGTCGGCATAGGCCGTGGCCAAACCCGCGCACAGGCTGTCAGAACAAGGGTGCCCAAGCACCACCAACACTTGGCGAGACATCTGATACCTCCTTGGAACCGCACAAATCCACGGCCGCATGGTGCAGACCGCTGCGCACTTGCGGCGCCGTGCGGTGGGCCATTCTGCGGGATGCACCCCCAAGCCCCAAGGCGCCACAGGAGCAACCCCGTCGCATGCTATTAAAATAATAGCTTCTAGCGCTTTTGCCTATTGCCCTGGGTGCGGATTTCATGCCAACATGAAACACCACAGCGGCCTGACCCGGGCCGACCTTTGTCCGCCTGCCCGCCTGTCTGCACCGCCCCACTGGCCGTGGGTGCGCCATGCACAAGGCTTGCGCCATCCAACACCAGCCATCTCGCCCGCCCCATGCTCCTTGCCGCCGCCGACGTTCCCACGATGCTGGTGATGATCATCCTGTCATCCCTCGTCACCGCCGGGGGCATGGCCGTGGTGGGCTGGGGGCGCCAGGACGACGGCGTGCGGCTGTGGGCGCTGGGGCTGCTGCTCAATGCGGTCACCCACCTGCTGTTTGCCCTGCGCGGCCGCATTCCTGACCTGCTGTCGGTGGTGGTCGGCAACGCTGTGCTGGTGGGCGTGTACCTGTCCATGCTGGCTGCGGTGCTGCAGTTCCAGGGGCGTGCACTGCCGCGCCGGCTGACACTCGCCTTGCCTTTGCTGATGGCGGGCTGCATGGCCCTGTTGCTGGGCAGCTACTCGGCCCGCGTGGTGGTGGCAGGGCTGCTGCTGTGCGCGCTGAACCTGTGGCTGCTGGGCAGCCTGCTGGTGCGCTGGCGTACCGTGGGGGGGCGCGGCGCCTGGCTGGTGGTGGGGGCCCTGGGCTTTCAAACCCTGGTGTTGCTGCTGCGCGTGGCCCTGGTGGGCGTGAGCCCGCTGGCGGGCAGCGAGCTGCTGCAGTCCAGCGCAGTGCAAACCATGACGTTCATGACCACCTTTGCCGTGGTGCTGGTGGCCTCGATGGGCTTTGTCTTCATGGCGCGCGACCGGGCCGATGCAGGCAACCGGCGCATGGCAGCGGTGGACTCGCTCACCGGTGTGGCCAACCGGCGTGCCGTGATTGCGGCGCTGGACCGCGACGTGGCCCGCTCCATCCGCACCCGCGAGCCCATCGCCGCGATGATGGTGGACATTGACCACTTCAAGGCCGTGAACGACCGCTACGGCCACCCCGTGGGCGACCAGGTGCTGTGCAGCGTGGTCAACGTGCTGCGCGAGCGGGTGCGCTCGCAAGACCTGGTGGGCCGCTACGGCGGCGAAGAGTTCCTGGTGGTGCTGCCCGACACCACCATCAAGGGCGCCTACCTGCTGGCCTTGCAGCTGTGCGAGGCGGTCGAGGCCTCCAGCTTCATCCACGAGGGCCACGAAATCCCGATCACGGTGAGCATTGGCGTCTTTGGCGGCACGCTGCAGCCTGGCGACCATTGGGACATGCTGATCTCTGCCGCAGATCGCGCCCTGTACGAAGCCAAAAACCGTGGGCGCAACCGCGTGGAGGTGGGCGAGGTGCTGCGCCGCCCCGCATCGCAGGCGGCCGCAGCCTCGGGCCCCGAGACACAGCCCGGGCTTTTTTAAGGCCCGCAGGTCGGGGCGGCCGCCACGGCAGCGCCCCCTTTCAGCGGCCCCACCATGCACCCCGGCCCATGGTCGGAATACGCCAAATTCGATGGCAGCCCCCGCGCGCTTGTGTTGGAATGGTGCTTTTTCCACCGCCCACAGGAGCCCGCCATGAACGCCCGTGTCCCCACCCAAGCCCTTGAACCCACCCTGGCACTGGAGCGGGTGAGCCAGGCGTGGGACAGCGACATCGTGGGCCAGCTCACCGACTACATCGCCATCCCCGCCAAGTCGCCCATGTTTGCAGCCGACTGGGCCGAGCAAGGGCTGCTCGACACCGTGGTGCGCAACGCCGCTGCCTGGGTCGAAGCGCAAAAAGTGGCGGGCCTGCGCCTGGAAGTGGTGCGCCTGCCCGGCCGCACCCCCGTGCTGTTCTTTGAGATCGAAGCCACCCAGGCCCACGCCCCGCAAACGGTGCTGATGTACGGCCACCTGGACAAACAACCCGAATTCAGCGGCTGGCGCAACGACCTGGGGCCCTGGACGCCCAAGTACGAGGACGGCAAGCTCTACGGCCGGGGCGGCGCAGACGACGGCTACGCCGTGTACGCCAGCATCGCCGCCGTGCAAGAACTCAAGCGCCAGAACGTGCCCCACCCCCGCATCGTGGGCCTGATCGAGACCTGCGAAGAAAGTGGCTCGCGCGACCTGATGCCCTACATCGACGCCCTGCGCTCCCGCCTGGGCGATGTGGGCCTGGTGATCTGCCTGGACAGCGGCGCAGGCAACTACGACCAGCTGTGGCTCACCACCAGCCTGCGCGGCATGGCCAGCGGCACGCTCAAGGTCGAAATCCTCACCGAAGGCATCCACTCGGGCGACGCCTCGGGCCTGGTGCCTTCGTCCTTTCGCATCATGCGCCAGGTGCTCGACCGCCTGGAAGACAGCGCCACCGGCCGCCTGCTGCCCCAGAGCTTTCACTGCGAAGTGCCCGCCGAGCGGCTGGCCCAGGCGCAAGCCACCGCCGCCATCCTGGGCGAAGAGGTGTACCGGCGCTTTCCGTGGGCGTACTACGACTGCGGCGGCTCTACCACCTTTGCGCTGCCCACCACCACCGACCCGCTGCAGGCGCTGATCAAGCGAACCTGGGAGCCCACGCTCTCCGTGACCGGCGCCGAGGGCTTTCCGGCCCTGCAAGACGCGGGCAACGTGCTGCGCCCCTACACCGCCTTCAAGCTCAGCCTGCGCCTGCCCCCGCTGGTGGATGCGGCCCAGGCGGTGCAAGAGCTCAAAACCCTGCTCGAAGACAATGCGCCCTACCAGGCCAAGGTCACCTTCCAGAGCCTGAGCGGCGCCACGGGCTGGAACGCCCCGGCCACCACGCCCTGGTTCGAGCAGGCGCTCAACGAAGCCTCGCAGGCGCACTTTGGCGCGCCCTGCGGCTACATCGGCCAGGGCGGCACCATTCCGCTGATGAACATGCTCAGCGAAGGCTTTCCCACCGCGCAGATGATGGTGTGCGGCGTGCTCGGCCCCAAGAGCAACGCGCACGGCCCCAACGAGTTTTTGCATGTGCCCTACGCCAAGCGCCTCACGGCCTCGGTGGCGCATGTGATTGCCACGATGGCGCAGGCCCAGGTGGCCACCAGCGCAACCGCAGCCCCCTGAACCCCTTGCGCTGACCGCGCCCACCCCCGCCACCCTGCGCCCCGGTATGCCCCAGCACTGTTCACCCTCCACCCTCAGCCCCTTCACTGCTGCCGATGGGGAAAACCTCGCCTTGCACGAATGGCCCGTGGCCGCCAACACACCGCTGCGTGGCCTGGTGGTGCTGGTGCATGGCCTGGGCGAACATGCGGGCCGCTACGGCGCGCTGGCCGAGCAGCTCAACGCCTGGGGCTTTGCCGTGCGCGGCTACGACCACTACGGCCACGGCGCGTCGGCCGGGCCGCGCGGTGGCCTGAGCAGCGACACACGCCTGCTGGACGACCTGGCCGACATGGTCGAATGCACCCGCGCCCGCCTGCCGCCCGGCCTGCCGCTGGTGCTGCTGGGCCACAGCATGGGCGGCCTGGTGGCCGCGCGGCTGGTATCGCTCAACCTGTGCCCGGTGGATGCGCTGGTGCTGTCGTCCCCCGCGCTCGATGCAGGCCTGGGCACGGTGCAAAAGCTGCTGGTGTCCACCCTGCCCCGCATCGCCCCCAACCTGCGCGTGGGCAACGGGCTGGACGCCCACTACCTCTCGCACGACGCGCAGGTGGTGGCCGACTACCGGGCCGACCCCCAGTGCCATGACCGCATCAGCGCCCGCCTGGCCCGCTTCATAGCCGACGCAGGCCCCGCCACTGTGGCCACCGCCCCCTCCTGGGCCGTGCCCACCCTGTTGATGTGGGCGGGGGCCGACCGGCTGGTCAACCCCGCAGGCAGCCGCGCCTTTGCGCAGGCAGCGCCGCCAGCCGTGGTGCAGTCGCACTGCTTTGAGGGCGCCTTCCACGAGCTGTTCAACGAAACCCCCGAGTACGCCACGCCCGTGCTGCAGATGCTGCAGGACTGGCTGCTGGCGCGCTTTGGCGTGAAATACTGAACCCGGTTTTGATAGAAAAATGCCTCTAGCGCTTATCCAATAAGCGCTAACAGCTATATTTTCAATAGCACACTTAACCAGCCGATCCGGTCCGCTGGCAGCACAGCCCGTGCCCCCGGCGCCACAGCGCAGACGCTGGACCGGCAGGCGCGTCAAATCCCGATCAAATTTGTCTGGCATTCTGCAGCCCGGTTGATGAAGATCAGCGGCTGCGCACGCAGGGCTGACTAAGGTGGCGGCCAATGCCTTGGCACCCTACCGGTGCTGGCGATGAAACGCTTGCCATGGAACCCTTGACCCCCGCTGCAGCCACCTCCGCAGCCCCTGCCTCCGTTGCCCCCGAACTCGTCTGCCCCGCAGGCAGCCTGCCCGCGCTCAAAGCCGCCGTAGACCACGGCGCCAACTGCGTCTACCTGGGCCTGCGCGACGCCACCAACGCCCGCAACTTTGCGGGGCTGAACTTCGACGAAGCCGCCATTGCCAACGGCATCGCCTACGCCCACCAGCGCGGCTGCAAGGTGTTCATGGCGCTCAACACCTACCCGCAGGCCTCCAACCCCGGCCCCTGGCGCAGCGCGGTGGACAAGGCCGTGGACATGGGGCTGGACGCCGTCATCCTGGCCGACCCCGGCCTCATGCAGTACGCCGCCCAGCACCACCCACAGCTGCGGCTGCACCTGTCGGTACAGGGCTCGGCCACCAACTTCGAGGCCATCAACTTCTACCGTGAGCAGTTTGGCGTGGTGCGCGCCGTGCTGCCGCGCGTGCTGTCGATGGAGCAGGTGCGCCAGGTGATCGAGCGCACGCCCGTCGAGATCGAAGTCTTCGGCTTCGGCAGCCTGTGCGTGATGGTGGAGGGCCGCTGCGCCCTGTCGTCGTACGTGACGGGCGAATCGCCCAACACCCACGGCGTGTGCTCGCCGCCCAAAGCCGTGCGCTGGCAAGAAACCCCGCAGGGCCTGGAGTCGCGCCTGAACGGCGTGCTGATTGACCGCTACGCCCCCGGCGAGAACGCGGGCTACCCCACGCTGTGCAAGGGCCGCTTTGACGTGGCCGATGAAGAAAACTACTACGCCATCGAAGAGCCCACCAGCCTGAACACGCTGGAGCTGCTGCCCCAGCTGGTCAAGATCGGCGTGCGCGCCATCAAGATCGAAGGCCGCCAGCGCAGCCCCGCTTACGTGACCGACGTGACGCGGGTGTGGCGCGAGGCCATCGACCACTGCATGGCCCAGCCCCACCGCTACGCCCCCAAAACCCACTGGATGGCCCAGCTGGACCAGGTGGCCGAGGGCCAGCAACACACGCTGGGCGCCTACCACCGCCCCTGGAAATAAACCTGCGCCAGCGAGGCACACCACACAAGACCCGGAGCACAGAGGTGCACAGCGCCCGCTCTTCCCCCACACGGAGTCCCCCACCATGAAAATCACCCTGGGCCCCCTGCAGTACTACTGGCCGCGCAACACCGTCTTTGCGTTCTACGAAACCATGGCCGACACGGCCGTGGACGAGGTCTACCTGGGCGAGACCGTGTGCTCGCGCCGCCACGAACTGCGCCTGTCCGACTGGCTCGGGCTGGCCCGCCACCTGCAGGGCAAGGGCAAGCGGGTCGTCATGTCCAGCCAGGTGCTGCTCGAATCGGGCTCGGACGTGGCCTGGCTGCACAAGCTGGCGGCCAACGGCGAATTCACCGTCGAGGCCAACGACATGGGCGCCGTGCACTGCCTGGCGGGCAAGCAGCCCTTTGTGGCCGGGCCGCACCTGAACCTCTACAACCCCCAGGCCGTGCAATGGATGGCCCAGCTCGGCGCCAGCCGCTGGGTGATGCCGCTGGAGATGCGCCACCAGGACCTGGCCGTGGTGCAGGCCGCACGCCCCGCAGGCCTGCAGACCGAGGTCTTCGCCTACGGGCGGCTGCCGCTGGCGTACTCGGCCCGCTGCTTCACGGCGCGGCACTACAACCAGCCCAAGGACGACTGCCGCTTCAGCTGCATGGAACACCCCGAAGGCCTGCCCCTGCGCACGCGCGAGAAAGAAGGCTTCCTCGTGCTCAACGGCACACAAACACAGTCAGCCCGCGTCTACAACCTCATCGAAGAACTGCCACAGATGCAAGCACTGGGCGTGGACCTGGTGCGCCTGAGCCCCCAGCCCCAGCACATGGAACAGGTGATTGCCCTGTTTGACGAAGTGCGCCGCCAACCCGCCAACGCCGCGCACGCCCAAAACCGCATCCTGGCGCTGATGCCCGACTGGCCATGCAACGGCTTCTGGCACGGCCGCCCCGGGCTGGAGCAAGGCCGCAGCGACCTGCACCAGGCACAGCACACCGCCCAACGCTCGGCCGCCTGAACGGCCCGCCGCACACCCTTTTCTGGACCGCCATGTACCCGCCCGCACACCCCACAACGCACCCGTCCGCCAAGCACCACACCGCCCGCCCCCGGCAACTGCCCGCGCCCGTGGGCGCCGTGCTCTCGCGCCTGCCGGCCTACCCCGGCTCGGTGCTGCTCGTCACCGCGCTGAACCTGGCGCTGGCCCGCCACCTGCCCGCCGACGTGCTGGCCCTGCTGCTGCACCGCAAGCTGCGCATTGAGGTGCGCGATGCCCGCGTGGCCTTTGACTTTGCCTGGAACGGCCAGCGCTTTGCCCCCTGCAGCCCCGCCCGCCCCGGCGGCGCGGCCGAAGCGGCCGGAGCCCCCAGTGCGTCCCAAGCGACCAACGCACCCACTACACCCAACGCGCCCGACCTCACCATCAGCGCCAGCGCGCACGACTTTGTGCTGCTGGCCCAGCGCCAGCAAGACCCGGACACACTGTTCTTCAGCCGCCGCCTGTCCATGCAGGGCGACACCGAGCTGGGCCTGGTGGTGAAGAACGCGCTCGACGCCCTGGAGCTGCCCGTGCTCGACCCCGCGCAATGGGCCCCGCGCGCCGTGCTGGCGCGCCTGTTCCCCAAGCCCTGAGGAGGCCTGCCGTATGAACACCGAACCCGGCGACCTGCGCCCGCCCAATCCCCCCACCCACGCAAGCCCCCACGCCAACGCCCCCCTGCCGCTCGTGTATTCGTGCTCGGGTTGCTCCAGCGCAGCGCAGCTGGCCAACCACGTTGCCCTGCGGCTGGACCGCTGCGGTGCGGCCGAGATGTCGTGCATTGCGGGCGTGGGCGGCGATGTGCCCCACCTCATGAAAACCGTGCGCTCGGGCCGCCCCATCATTGCGCTCGATGGCTGCCCGCTGGTGTGCGTCAAAAGCACCCTGGCCCGCCACGGCATTGACCCCGGACGCCACTACCAGCTGCAGCAGTACGGCGTCAAAAAGCGCGCCCATGAAGACTTCGACCCCGCCCAGGCCGCCCTGGTGCTGGAGCGCGTGCTGGACGACCTGCACTACGAGCCGCTGGCGGGCGCGCCCCACCACCCACAGCCCCGCCCAGAGACCGCCCATGGCTGATGCCGAAGCCGCCCCCTGCAGCACCGTGGCTCGCATCGTCGTCGGCATCTCGGGCGCCAGCGGTGCCACCTACGGCGTGCGGCTGCTGCAGGCCCTGCACGGCCAGCCCGGCATCGAAGCGCATGCGGTGGTGTCAGACGCAGGCTGGCGCACGCTGCAGCATGAATGCGGTGTGGACAGCCCCGCCGCGCTGCAGGCCCTGGCCCCCGGCCACCAGCTGCACGATGTGCGCAACGTGGGCGCCCTACTTGCCAGCGGGTCCTTTCGCAGCCACGCCATGGTGGTAGCGCCCTGCTCCATGCGCACCCTGGCCGCCATTGCCCACGGCCTGAGCGACAACC
The DNA here is from genome assembly GCF_003669015.1 of Acidovorax sp. 1608163. Taxonomy (NCBI): domain Bacteria; kingdom Pseudomonadati; phylum Pseudomonadota; class Betaproteobacteria; order Burkholderiales; family Comamonadaceae; genus Acidovorax; species Acidovorax sp. 1608163. The sequence goes on along the minus strand of NZ_CP033069.1, from coordinate 138,557 downwards.
TGCTCACCCGCGCGGCCGACGTGGTGCTCAAAGAGCGCCGCAAACTGGTGCTGATGGTGCGCGAAACCCCGCTGCACCTGGTGCACCTGCGCAACATGCTCACCGTGACGGAGATGGGCGCCATCTGCTGCCCGCCCCTGCCCGCCTTCTACCAGCACCCGCGCAGCGTGCAAGACATCGTGGACGCCAGCGTGGCCCGGGTGCTCGACCTCATCGACGTGCCCCACACCCTGGCCACACGCTGGGCCGGGCTGCCCGCCCCACTGGCCACCGCCTCTTAACTATCAATTTCATAGCTGCTAGCGCTTACCCATCAAGCGCTAGAGGCCTTTTTTACTCAAAACCATGGCCTACCAAGACCTGCGCGACTTCATGGCCCAGCTCGAAGCCACAGGCGAGCTGCGCCGCGTGGCGGAGCCCGTGTCGCCCCACCTGGAGATAACCGCGCTGAGCGACCGCGTGCTGCGCGCGGGCGGCCCGGCGCTGCTGTTCACCCAGCCCACAGGCCACCGCATGCCCGTGCTGACCAACCTGTTTGGCACACCCGAGCGCGTGGCCCGCGCCATGGGCGTGCCCGACCTGCGCGGCGTGCGCGCCCTGGGTGAGCTGCTCGCCACGCTCAAAGAACCCGAAGCCCCCAAAGGCTTCAAAGACATGCTGGGCATGGGCCAGCTGCTCAAGACCCTGTGGAACATGGCGCCGCACACCGTGGGCCGCAACGCCCCTTGCCAGCAAGAGGTGTGGGAAGGGCCCGATGTAGACCTGGCGCGCCTGCCCGTGCAGCACTGCTGGCCCGACGATGTGGCCCCGCTCATCACCTGGGGGCTGACCATCACGCGCGGCCCGCGCAAGGCCCGGCAAAACTTGGGCATCTACCGCCAGCAGGTGCTCTCGCGCAACCAGATCATCGTGCGCTGGCTGGCCCACCGGGGCGGCGCGCTGGACTTTGCCGACCACTGCGCCCAGCACCCTGGCCAGCCCTACCCCGTGGCCGTGGCGCTGGGGGCCGACCCGGCCACACTGCTGGGCGCCGTGACGCCCGTGCCCGATGGGTTGAGCGAATACCAGTTCGCTGGCCTGCTGCGCGGTGCGCGCACCGAAGTGACTGCTGCTTTAGGCGTGCCGCTGCAAGTGCCCGCCACCGCCGAGATCGTGCTCGAAGGCCACATCCGGCCCGACGCCAACCATGCGAGCGGCTGGCAGCACGCGCTGGAAGGCCCCTACGGCGACCACACCGGCTACTACAACGAATGCGCCGAATTCCCCGTGCTCACCGTGGACCGCATCACCCTGCGCCGGGGCCCGATCTACCACAGCACCTACACCGGCAAGCCGCCCGACGAGCCCGCCGTGCTGGGCCTGGCAATGAACGAGCTGTTCATCCCCCTGCTGCAAAAGCAGTTCCCCGAAATCGTGGACTTCTACCTGCCGCCCGAAGGCTGCAGCTACCGCATGGCGGTAGTCAGCATCCGCAAGGCCTACGCAGGCCACGCACGGCGCGTGATGATGGGCGTGTGGAGCCACCTGCGCCAGTTCATGTACACCAAGTTCATCGTGGTGGTGGACGACGACGTGGACGTGCGCGATTGGAAGGAAGTGATCTGGGCCATCACCACCCGCATGGACCCGGCGCGCGACACCATGATGGTGGAGCACACGCCCATAGACTACCTGGACTTCGCCTCGCCCGTGAGCGGCCTGGGCAGCAAGATGGGCATGGACGCCACCAACAAATGGCCCGGCGAGACGCAGCGCGAGTGGGGTAGGCCGATGCACATGACACCGGAAGTGAGCGCGCGGGCTGAGGCGCTGATGCGGGGGCTGGGGCTGTAGGGGCGTGTCTTGGTTGAGAGACCGTTTTGGGTCCATACCGGAAGTACGCGGAAACCAGAAGCCGACGTTCGACTAGCCCAGCATTTCGACCGTCAGGTCAGTCAAGGCCAAACCATCGAACGATGTCAGGCAAAGGTAGTGTCCCCAGAACATGTCCCCATCGGAATACGAGAGCGCAATAGTGTTGTCCCCTGTGAATTCGAGCGTAGTAGGAGTGAGCATCGATGCGAACTGCTCCTCGTTAAAAGGAGGCTTCTCGAATGTCTTTGTCGAGCCATCGGCCTGAACTTCCCCGCCAAAACGCCAGTCACTGTTGTACGCGGCCAAGCTGTCATTTGCGATGAACTTTCGACAGCGAGCGTCCAGTTCGCTAAGTACTGATGCAGCATCCGTCGCCAAACGCAAGGTAGCTTCCAGCGGCCCGCCGTCAGGAACTATCCAGACTTCTACATCGGCACCGTTCATGTTTACGACTGAGCGAAGGACTCCGGAGAGTTTTTCATGCGGCTCTAGTCTTCCGAGAATCGGATGATCAAGGGCGTTGAGCTTGACCATAGGGGGCTTGGTTTTGAACAGACCGAACACCTTAATTCCTAATTGAAAACTTTCAGAGCTATCCCCAGAACCAAATCATGCCAAGGCCCGCGCCGCAAGCATGGTCAAGGAATTCGTGCAGAGCTTTGACATCGGCAAGCGCATACTTAACAAGCTCTTGCTCGTCATCGCCCGTCTCTGCAGCGTAGGTACGGGATCGCTGTTCCACCGTGGCCACATCCAGGTCGAGCAACGCTGCTCGAAGCTTAAGGACCTGCGCTGCACGAAACGCGTGAGCATGCCCGAGTTGCACCTCTCCGAGTTCAATCGCAAGCCCTAGCATCTCTCCGCGGTACCGGCCTCCAACATTAGGAAAGTTCGTGACGACACCGTCGACATTCGCAGTAGTTCCATTGAGAACGAAATACAGACAGCCCCTTGAATAGAGCGTCGTGCAGGCGACTTCAGTGTTTGGCCATACACATCCAACTTCGACATCGACCTCTCTTGTAACCTCGCGCTTCGAAAGCCAAGAGCCGACTTTTTCAGTTGTGGTCACCTTTGGGCACCGACCATTGATGTAATCGCGTGTGTATATCGTGTTTTTCCGAAGGTAATCCAATTGCTCATCACTGACGATGCACAGACTTAGGTCGTACCCCATCTTCTTCCTTCAAATTGGGCGGCTGGTCTGAATGTCCGCAGTTGGCCGAATTCTGCCTCACGGCGAACAGAGACGAAGCCGCCCGGGTAGGCTGATTTGCGCGGGCAATAGGCATCCAAGGCCAGATGGCTCAATGCGATTGCAGGGATGGAAACGCCTTGGCAACGGGCCATTTCCTCATATCCTCCTGAATCCGGATCATCCCGATGGATCGCACACCACTGTGGTGTTTGCCTTCTCCAATCCCTTCTCTCACCCCCATGCCTGCGCTTGAAGTCCGCCCCCTGCAAACCCACGACCTGCCTGCCCTGATGGCGGTGCAACGCGCCGCCTATGGCGAGGGCTTCATGGAAAGCGCCGAGGTCTTCACCCGCCGCCTGGCCAGCCCGGTGAACTGCTCGCTGGCGCTGCTGGCCGATGGGCAGCTGTGCGCCTACCTGGCCGCCTACCACTCAGTGCAGGGCAAGGTCACCCCGCTGCACGGCGACTTTGAGCCCCCTGCAGGTACCGCGCCCGACACGCTGTACCTGCACGACATGGCCGTGCTGCCCGGCATGGCGGGCCGGGGGCTGGCGCAGGCCCTGCTCAAGCCCCTGTGGGAGCGTGCCCAGCAACACGGCCTGCGCCACACGGCACTGGTATCGGTGCAAGGCTCGCAGGGCTACTGGGCGCGCCACGGGTATGCCGAACACGCGCTGCAGGACGCAGTGCAGCGCCAGCGCCTGGCCACCTACGGCGAGGGCGCCACGTACATGGTGCGCCGCCTCGCCCCAGGCCACTGATGCGCGGGGCCTGGGACTCCGTCGCTTCGCGGCTCAGCCCACACGGATGTGCCCGGCCAGCAGGCCCTCACCCACCACCCAGTCGCGAAAGCGCCGCAGCGCCGGGTCGATCAGTGCCTCAGGCCGGTACACCAGGCGGTAGCCCAGCGGCGCCTGCACGGCGGGGGCCTGCAGGCCGACCAGGGCCCGGGTGGCCAGTTCGCGCTCCACCACGGCCCGGGTCACCAGCGCAAAGCCCTGCCCAGCCAGGGCCGCCTCGACCGCGCCGTTGGCCCCTGCAAACACCACACCCTGGCCAGAGTCCACCCGCCCCAGCCCCTGCGCCTGGCACCACATGCGCCAGTCGTCGCGGTGGCCATCGTGCAGCAGCCGGGGGCCGGTAATGTCTTCCAGCCCCGCCCAGAGGCGCGGCGCCACCAGGCGCGGGCTGCACACGGGGATCAGGTCATCGTCCAGCAACCACTCGGCGTGCAAGCCGGGGTAGGGCCCCAGGCCGTGGCGCACCGCAAAGTGCATGTCCTCGGCCAGCAGGTCCACGGCGCGGTGCGTGCTGTTCACATGCACGTCGAGTTCGGGGGCACTCTGCAAAAACAGCTGCAGGCGCGGCACCAGCCACTGCGCAGCAAAGCTGGGGGTGCAGCTCACCCGCACCACGCGGCGCGCGCCAGCCGCCAGCCGCGCCGTGGCGTGGCCAATGCGGGCCAGGGCCTCGCCGCAGGCAGCCTGGTAGTCCATGCCAGCGTGCGTGAGCGCAAGCCCTCGCGGCAGGCGCTCAAACAGCGCGCAGCCCAGGAAGGACTCCAGCCGCCGCACCTGCTGCGACACCGCACCGGGCGTGACATGCAGCTCGCGTGCCGCCTCGCGCACGCTGCGGTGGCGCGCTGTGGCCTCAAAGAATCGCACGGCAATCAAGGGCGGTAGTTTCATGATGATGTGCTCCAGGTGTTCAGCTGGGCTAAACGGTTGTAGAGGATAAATCGTTTGCCATGGCTCAACGTATTTTCAACAATAGCAGCACGTTTTTAATGCCTCTTACCGAACCTCACAGGTGCCGCCATGCCATTGCCCAGCTTCTTGCGACTGATGCTTCTTGCGGCCCTGTGGGGCGGCAGCTTTTTGCTGATGCGCGTGGCTGCACCGGTGCTGGGCGCCCTGCCCACCACCTTCGCCCGGGTGCTGCTGGGTGCCACGGGGCTGGGGTTGCTGCTGGTGGTGCTGCGCCTGCGCCCCCGTTTTGAAGGAAAGCTCGGCGCCACGCTGGCGCTGGGGGTGGTGAACTCGGGCATCCCGTTCCTCATGTTTGCCATGGCAGCACGCAGCCTGCCCGCGGGCTACAGCGCCATCCTCAATGCCACCACGCCGCTGATGGGCGTGCTTGTGGGTGCGCTGGCGTTTGGCGAACGCATCACAGCGGCCCGCGTGGGCGGGGTGGTGCTCGGCATGGTGGGGGTGGGGGTGCTGGCCCAGGCGGGGCCGGTGGCGCTCACCCCCGAGGTGCTGGCCAGCATGGCTGCTTGCCTGGTGGCCACTGCGTGCTACGGGCTGGCGGGCTTTCTCACACGGCGCTGGATCACCAATCGGGGTGGCCTGGACAGCCGCACCGTGGCCCTGGGCAGCCAGATGGGCGCAGTGCTGGTGCTGGTGCCCTGCGTGGCGTGGGAGCTGTGGCGCCAGCCTGCCGTCGCCACGGCCTGGCTGGCCGCGCCGGCACCGGTCTGGGGGGCGCTTCTGGCACTGGGCCTGCTGTGCACGGCACTGGCCTACGTGCTGTATTTCCGGCTCATCGCCGATGTGGGGCCGCTGAAGGCGCTCACCGTCACTTTCCTGATCCCGCTGTTCGGCGTGGCCTGGGGCTGGCTGTTTCTGGACGAAGTGGCCACGGGTGCGCATGTGGCGGGCGGGGTGCTGATCGGGCTGGCGCTGTGGCTGGTGTTGCGCCCGGTGGCGGCGCCAGCCACGGCGCCCTCGGCCGCCCTGCGCCGCTAGCGCCACGGGGCCAGCGCGACAGGCAGTTGTCACGGCCCGTGGTCATAATGGGTGCCATGCCAAACCGCTGGAAACCCAACGTCACCGTGGCCGCCCTCATCGAGCGTGATGGGCGCTTTTTGCTGGTGGAAGAAGAGACCACGGACGGTCTCAAACTCAACAACCCCGCAGGCCACCTGGACCCCGGCGAATCGCCCGAACAGGCCTGTGCCCGCGAAGTGCTGGAGGAAACTGCGCACGACTTTGTGCCCACCGCCCTCATCGGCGTGTACCTCAACCGATTCACCAAAACCCGCACGGGCGACGACCTGACCTACATGCGCTTTGCGTTTGCCGGCACGCTGGGCACCCACCACGGCTGGCGCTCGCTGGACGCGGGCATCGTCCGCACCCTGTGGATGACCCCCGACGAAATCCGCGCATGCCCCGAGCGCCACCGCAGCCCGCTGCTGCTGGCGTGTCTGGAGGACTACCTGGCAGGCCAGCGCCACCCGCTCACGCTGGTACACACCGACCCCTCTGTGACAACCCCCGGTAGGCCCTGCGCAAAGACCTTAGGGGCTGCGCTCAGAGCGGCTCAGTCCATCGAAATCTTGCGCTCCTTGATGGTGGCGGCCCACTGCGCCGACTCTTTCTTCATGAAGGCCGCCAGCTCTGCCCGCGTGGTGGGCTGGGGCGTGAGGCCGTGCTTGTTCAGCGCCTCTTTCACGCCGGGGTCGTTCAGCACCTTCACGATCTCCTGGTTCCAGCGCTCGAGCAGCGGTGCAGGCGTTTTGCCCGGGGCCACAAAGGCATACCAGTTGAGCGCCTCAAAGCCCGGAAAGCCCGACTCCGCCACGGTGGGAATGTTGGGCAAATAGGCCGGGCGGGTGAGCCCCGTGGTGGCCAGCGGGATCAGCTTGCCCGCCTCGATGTGCGGCAGCGCCGTGGGCGGCGCGGCAAAGTACGAGGTGACGCGCTCACCCAGCAAATCCTGCAGCGCCGGGGCACCACCCTTGTAGGGCACGTGGGTCATGTCGATGCCCGCACGCTGGTTGAACAACTCGCCCGCCAAATGCGATGCCGAGCCCGCGCCGGTGGAGGCAAAGTCCACGCTGCCGGGTTTCTTTTTGGACAGCTGCACAAACTCGGCCAGCGTCTTCACGCCCGCGCCTTTGTGCACCACCAGCACGTTCGGAAAGTTCACCCCGCCCGAGACCGGGGCCAGGTCTTTGAAGGGGTCGTAGGTCACCTTCATCAGGTGCGGCGCAATGGTCAGCGGCCCGACCGATCCGAGCAGCAGCACCGTGCCATCGGGCGCCGCATTGGCCACAAACTGGTGGGCGATGTTGCCACCCGCGCCGCCCTTGTTGTCCACCACCACCGGCTGGCCGATGTTCTCGCCCAGTTTCTTGGCAATCAGGCGCGCCGCCGCATCGGCCGCACCGCCTGCCGCAAAACCCACGACCAGCGTGACGGGCTTTTTGGGCGGAAAGTCTTGCGCCGCAGCGCCAAAGGCCAGGGGAACGGTTGCCAGCGCCAGGGCGCAGTGCAGCAAGGTGCGTTTGTTCATCGGGGTCTCCTTCATCGTGGGTTATTGGGGTGTGGTTGGAAAGTGATTGCGATTGCGCAGCGCTGGCGTTCGTCAACAGTGGCGCCTGTGCGAGTGCCACCGTGCAAGGGCCTGAGCCGGCCGCCCCGCCGCACCGGTGGCGTCCCCCTTCCCGCGCGCAGCGCGAGAGAAGGGGGAAGGCGCGCAGCGCCACAGGGGGTTGCGCACTGCACTTCAGTCCGCACCAAGCCCGATGGGGTTGGGCTGGCGCTTTTCCACCGCGTGGCGCAGCAGCGATGCGGTGCGGAAAATGCCGTGGGCAAACTTGCCGTAGGGCAGCGTGGCAAACAGCGCCATCACCGCGCCCAGGTGCAGGCACAGCAGCAGGGGCAAGGCCGCGCTGCCGCGGGCCGCCCACAAGGCCAGGCCGCTGGTGGCGGTGAGGAACAGCAGCGCAATGAAGGCGCGGTCCATGGGTTTTTGTGCCGCATCGCCATGCTGGGAGTGGCGGCGCAGGTTCAGCCGCCACAGGCCTGCGGTGCCCAGCGCCAGGCTGATGCCGCCCACGCCGCCCAGCAGCTTCGGAAAACTGGGCAGGTCATACGGAGCAGGCACGCCCAGCAGGTAGTGGTACAGCGTGGCCACGCTGGTGGCCGCAAAGCACAGCATGAAGCCGTAGAACGTGAGGTGGTGCATGCGCCTGCGCGAGAGGGTGTAGGCATCGTCCTCGTTGTGGCAACCGTCGCCGTGGCCGCCGTCCAGGTATTTGAGGCGCAGTACCGCACCAGTGGCCTCGGCCGTTGCGGGCGTGCTCAGCGGCGCGCCGCTGGTGGCGGGCGTCACGTCGCGCCAGAAGCGGCGCACGCCCAGGCCCAGGGCCAGCACGGCAAACAGGAACACCGGCGCAAACAGGCCCACCAGCAGGTTGTGGGGGAAGATGCCGTAGAAGCCGCCCGCTGGCGATTGCCACAGCGCGCTGACGCCCTGGCCATGCAGCCCCACCGCCAGCAGCAGGAACAGCGTGAGCCCCGCCACCAGCGCCAGCGCCAGGGTCAAGCCGTTGCGCTGGTAGAGCTGGCCCAGCGCTGGGGGCCAGGCATAGTCGGCATAGGTTTGCCCACGCACCTGGGCCATGGCCTGCGGCACGTTCACCGCAAACTCGTGCGGCGGCGCGTACTGACAGGCGTGCAGGCAGGCACCGCAGTTGTGGCACAGGTTGGCGATGAAGTGGATGTCGGCCTTGCCAAACTCCAGCCGCCGCGTCATGGCGGGGAAGACGGCGCAAAAGCCCTCGCAGTAGCGGCAGGCGTTGCAGATCTGCAGCTGGCGGGCCACTTCAGACTCGGGGGCCGACAGCACGATGTCGCCGTTGGCCAGCGCCTTGGCGTCGCAGGTCAGGGCTTCAAGCGTTTGCATGAGTTGCTCCTGTATTTGTAGCTGCTTGCGCTTTATGGATAAGCGCTGGAGGCTGTTTTGAGTTCAAAGCTGCACGGGCCGCCTGCGTACCGGCAATGCGGCCAAACGCGGTGCCAATGCTCATGCCCACCCCGGCGGTGTAGCCCTTGCCCAGCACGTTGCCCGCCATCATTTCGCCCGCCACAAACAGGTTGGGGCTGGGCTGGTCGTTGAAGCGCACGGCGGCGGTGTCGTCGGTGTGCAGGCCGAGGTACGTGAAGGTGACGCCGGGCTTGAGCGCGTAGCCATAGAACGGCCCGGTGTCGATGGGGCGGGCCCAGTGCGTCTTGGCAGGCACCACGCCTTCGGTGTGGCAGTCGTCCAGCGCGGTGTGATCGAACGTGCCCCTGCGGCAGGCGGCGTTGTAGGCATCGAGCGTGCGGGTGAACGTGTCTACCGGCAGACCCAGCTTTTGCGCCAGCTCGGGCAGCGTGTCGGCTTTGACGCCCGGAAACACAGGCGGCATGAAGCGGCCGATGGCCTTGCTGTCGATGATCGAATAACCAATCTGCCCCGGCTGCTGCGCCACCAGGCGGCCCCAGATGGCGTAGCGCTTGGGCCAGAAGTCTTCGCCCTCGTCGTAAAAGCGCGCGCCCTCGCGGTTGACCACCACGCCCAACGACACGCAGTCGATGCGCGTGCAGATACCGCCGTCGTACAGCGGGGCACGCGCATCGATGGCCACCATGTGCGCCTGTGTGGGGTCGCCAATGCGGTCGGCGCCGTGGTCGTCGAGCAGGTGCTTGAGTAACACGCCCTTGTTGTAGGCCGTGCCGCGAATCAGGAAGTTGTCCGCAGGCCACTCGCCGCGCTCGTTCTGGCCCCAGGCCTCGCGCAGCCATTCGCGGTTGGATTCAAACCCGCCTGCGGCCAGCACACAGGCCTTGGCCGTGATGCGCTCACGCTGGCCGTTGACGGTGCAATGCGCGGCCACAAAGCGGCCGTTCTCCACCTCGATGCGGTCCACCGGCGATTCGTAGCGAATCTGCACGCCCAGCTTTTCCGCGCTGCGGTAGTAGGCATTGACCAGCGCCTTGCCCCCGCCCATGAAGAAGGCGTTGGTGCGCGCCACATGCAGCGCACCCGACAGCGGCGGCTGAAAGTGCACGCCGTGGCTGCGCATCCAGTCGCGGCAGGTGCTCGATTCACGAATCACCAGGCGCGCCAAGTGTTCGTTGGTCAGCCCGCCCGTCACCTTGAGCAGGTCTTGCCAAAACTCTTCTTCGGGGTAGGCATCGACCAGCACGTCTTGCGGCGCATCGTGCATGCAGCGCAGGTTGCGCGTGTGGCCCGAGTTGCCGCCGCGCCACTCGCGCGGGGCCGATTCAAGCAACAGCACGCTGGCCCCGGCCTCGCGGGCCATCAGCGCAGCGCACAGGGCAGCATTGCCGCCGCCAATCACCAAAACATCGGGGTGCATTTGCAGTTCTTCTTTGCATTCATGGGTGGCCTGAATGTAGGAAGAACCCCGCTGCTTGTGCAGGGGCTGCACAGGCATGGCCCCATCACGGATCGTGATGGGTTGGGTGATGGCTCCGGTGCTTCTTGCCATGCTCCCACCGTTCGGGCTGAGCCTGTCGAAGCCTTGCGCCGCGCTTCGACGGGCTCAGCGTGAACGGTTGGTGCTTATAGAGAAGGTCAGAAGCTTCTGCGGGCCTACGCCAACGTGGCGCCGATCCACCGGCCCGACTGCACCAGCTCGCGCACGCAGTCGCCCAGCACCACGCGCGCAGCCAGGGCGGCGGGCGAGAGTTCATCGTCCGACAAGCTGCACAGCGCCGCAGGCCGAAAGGCGGGGCCGTCCGCAATCTCGGCCAGCACAAAGCGCTCTGCCGCATCGGCATAGCGTCCCACCGCCGCCCAGGGCTGGATGGTGCTGCCCAGGCCCATGTCCACCGCGTCCATCAACAGCGCCAGCGAGTCAATCTCCATGGCCATGCGCGGCACCACACGCGCCTGGGCAAAGGCCGCATCCAGCCGGCTGCGCAGGCCGTGCGGGCCGGTGGGCAAGATCAGGGGTTCATCGGCCAGCTGCGCCAGCGCCACCTTGCGCCGCAGCGCTGGCTTGCGCACGCCGCGCTGGGCCGAGCGGATGAGGAACAACCGCTCTTCCAGCAGCGGCAGCACGCTCCAGCGGCGCGCGGGCTGGGTGTCGAACAGCACCGCCAAATCAAGTTGGCGCGCATTGAGCATGTTGGAGAGGTGGCCCGACAAACTGCCCACCATGTGCAGCCGCACATCGGGGTAACGCTCGTGCATGGCGCGCATCAGCGGCACGCCCAGCACCGAGGCCGTGGTGGGCGACAGGCCCACGCTCACACTGCCCGTCAGCCGCGCCTGCTGCGCCGCCCGCGCCGCCTGATCGGCATGGCGCAGGGCCAGTTGCGCCTCGCGAAAAAACGCCAGCCCGGCTTCGGTCGGCACGGCACCTTTGGAGGTGCGCTGCAGCAGCCGGGTGCTCAGCTCACCCTCCAGCCGGCTGATCTGCTGGCTCAGCGCCGACTGCACTATGTCCAGATCGGCCGCCGCCCGGCCCATGGAGCCGAGTTCGACAATGCGGACGAAGTAGCGGAGTTGGCGGAGTTCCATGGGGGGATGGTGGCACAGTTGTGGATCTGTCTTTCAGTCCCTGGGCAAGAACTCTTGCTCAGCGTCCCACAGTCAATGGGCTGCTGTGCTGATAGGCCAAGTCGGCAGCAACTACACCCAGCGGCTAGAGGCTTACGCCGCTCAGTGCGTCAAGCGCGCAAGGCTTGCTGCACAGGTTGGGTGTGGGGCAGTCTGGCGGCTCCCGCATGGACTCCATCCTCGAACTGGAAGGCGGCCACCGCACGCGAGAGCCGCTGCGCCTGTTCGTTGAGACTGCCCGCCGCTGCAGCCGACTGCTCCACCAGCGCTGAGTTCTGCTGGGTCATCTGGTCCAGCTGGTTAATGGCAACATTGATCTGGGCAATACCCTGGCTCTGTTCACGGGTAGCAACGCTGATTTCGCTAACGATATCCCGCACTTTCTGGATGCTGTCGACGATTTGCCCCACCGTAGCTCCGGCTTCCTTGATTTGTGTTGAGCCTGTTCCAACCTCGCCCACGCTGTCGTCGATCAGCGTCTTGATCTCCTTGGCGGCAGCGGCAGAGCGCTGCGCCAGCGCCCGCACTTCGCTGGCCACTACGGCAAAGCCCCTGCCTTGCTCGCCCGCTCGGGCCGCTTCCACGGCAGCATTCAGCGCAAGGATGTTGGTCTGGAAGGCGATGCCATCGATCACGCCAATGATGTCGGCAATGCGACCAGAAGAGGTGTGGATGCGATCCATGGTCTGTACGACCGTGCCCATGAGCTGGCCTCCGCGCTGAGCCACATCCACTGCAGTCAACGCAAGCTGGCTAGCCTGTGAAGCCGCGTCAGCGCTTTGCCGAACGGTGCTGGTCAGCTCCTCCATGGCACTGGCAGTTTCTTCCAGACTGCCGGCAGTGCTCTCGGTGCGGGCGCTCAGGTCCATGTTGCCCGCTGCAATTTCCTGGCTGGCGGTGTGTACGCCATCCACAACGCCACGGACCTCCAGCAGCGTATTGCGCAATGCGGCACGCATGCGGTCCAGCGCCTGCAAAAGAGCGCCGGTTTCGTCCCTGCTATAGGCGGGCTGGGGCTGCCCCCGCAGGTCCATCGATCCAATTTCTACGGCGATCGCATGCGACTGGCGCACGGGACCAACGATGCTGCGTGACAGCAACCACGCAAGCACAACGCCCAGGACCAGCCCGACGCCAGCGCTGACCGACAGGAGCCACAGCGTGCGCGAGCGCAGCGCCAGCACCTGCGTGCCCCGTGCATCCAACTGTTGACGCTGCATGCTCACCACCTTTTGCACAGCCTCTTGGTAGGCGCGGGCGGCGGGATCGAACTTCTCGTCAAAGAGCCGGCCCGCTGCCGCTTCATCGCCCGCATCCTTGAGTTTGGTGACTTCATCGCGCACGATCTGGTAGGCCTTGCGGCGGGCGTTGACTTCTTCCAAGGCGGCGCGGTCACCTGACGAATTAAGCTGCTCGTCGATCTGCTTTTGAAACTCTCCGGTCACGCGCACACTTTGGGCATTGGCCTCCGCAAAGTAGGCTTTGAGGCCAGGGTCCTGGCTTTTGGAGATGGCTGCGCGCCGTTGCACCGCAGCGTTCAGATTCATGCTCCAGTCAACTGCCAAACGCTCAGTGCGGGTGTTGCGCTCCAGCATCACCTCCACCTCCTGGCCGAGCTGCTGCAACATGACCATAGCTAAGCCACTGGTAATGACTAGCAGCGCAAGGATGGCACCTAAAACCAGTGCCAGCCGTTTTCCAATCGACAAGTTTTTCATCAACATCTTCTCCGGCCCTGGGCGGGTTCTGCATATCCAAAGGGGTAATACCAACGCAAAAAACCATGCAATCCGCTAGCAATTGCAGGGCGCGACCAATGTACAGGGTTACGTCTACCGATACCAGATTCAGAACCAACGCGGCAGCCCTGCGGCGACGCCCGTGGCGGTGGCCGTGGTCGCTGCGCCCTAGAAGCGATGGCGCCTTTAGAACGTGTTTGCGCTTTTGTCGGAAGGCGCGTTGATGGGCACAAAATGACTCCGTCGTCATACATCCGCACGGTCTTTGCGGAGAGGAAGGGCGACAAGGCCGCTCCAAAAATACAATCGTGACCCTATGGGTAATCAACATCAGCGCGTAGTGGTCGGTCTCAGTGGTGGCGTGGACTCCGCCGTCACGGCCTATCTGCTCAAACAACAGGGCCACGAAGTGGTCGGCATCTTCATGAAGAACTGGGAAGATGACGACGACAGTGAGTACTGCTCGTCCAACATCGACTTTGTGGACGCCGCCGCCGTGGCCGATGTGATTGGCATCGAGATCGAGCACGTCAACTTCGCGGCCGACTACAAGGACCGGGTGTTTGCCGAATTTTTGCGCGAATACCAGGCGGGCCGCACGCCCAACCCCGATGTGCTGTGCAATGCCGAAATCAAGTTCAAGGCCTTTTTGGACCACGCCATGCGGCTGGGCGCCGAGAAGATTGCCACCGGGCACTATGCCCGCGTGCGCCACAACCCGGCCACGGGCCTGCATGAGCTGCTCAAGGGGCTGGACCCGAGCAAGGACCAGAGCTACTTTTTGCACCGGCTGAACCAGGCGCAGCTGTCCAAGACGCTGTTCCCCGTGGGCGAGCTGCACAAGATCGAGGTGCGCCGCATTGCCGAAGAGATTGGCCTGCCCAATGCCAAGAAGAAGGATTCGACCGGCATCTGCTTCATTGGCGAGCGACCCTTCCGCGAGTTTTTGAACCGCTACATCAGCCACGCGCCCGGCCCCATCCTGGACGACCGGGGGCGCAAGCTGGGCCAGCATGTGGGCCTGTCCTTCTACACGCTGGGCCAGCGCCAGGGCCTGGGCATTGGCGGTATCAAGGAGAAGGGTGCCCAGCGTGGAGGCGGCGCGCACGAGCCCTGGTTTGTGGCCCGCAAAGACCTGGAGAAGAACACGCTGCGCGTGGTGCAGGGGCACGACCACCCCTGGCTGCTGTCGCACCGGCTGGTCGCGCAAGACGTGAGCTGGTGCGCAGGCCACGCGCCCACGCCAGGTGCCTATGCCGCCAAAACCCGTTACCGCCAGCAGGATGCGGCCTGCACGCTGACCGCCGCCCCCGAGGGCTTTGCCCTGGACTTTGCCGATGCGCAATGGGCCGTGACACCGGGCCAGAGTGCGGTGCTGTATGACGGGGAGGTGTGTTTGGGGGGTGGGGTGATCAATGCAGTGGAGGGGCTGGGCGAGGCCGTCCGCTGAGGGCGTTGCGCACTGCGTGCCCCGGCTTCGACGGGCTCAGCCCGAACGGGCGTGTGGTGCGATGAGCCTTCGGCTGCACTCCCCCGCCCGTTCATGCGGAGCCTGCCGAAGCGCTTCCCTAGAGGTGAATTCGCCTCTGGGCATTACGTGATCAGCGCAGACAGCTATCATTTTGAGAGTGCATGACGCCCTGCCCTGGCTTCGGCAGGCTCAGCCCGAACGGGTAGTGCGGTGCCCTCACGGCCCAGCCCACGCCCCTAACCCATCACGCACCAACGCCGCCTGCAAGGCCTGCTGCAGCGCCAGCCCGGCTTGCAGGTCGGCCTCGCTGGTCTCGTAGTGCATGGCCACCAAAGCGCTGGCCGCGCCCGCGTCCCCGCCATGCAAGCCCACCACGCGTTCGGCCAGGGTGGCGGTGTCTTGGGGGCGCAGGGCCGTGAAGGCTTGGCGCAAATCAGGCAGGTGGGCGATGAAGGCGGCTTCGTCCCAGCCGCGCACCAGGGCGTCCAGCCCCTGCAGCAAGGCGGGCAGGCACAGCAGCAGCTCGGGGGCGGCTTGCATCACGCCGTTCAAAAACCGCACCGCATCGGCAGGCACGGCACCGGGGCCAAAGCGTTGGCGCAGCACGGTGTCAAGCTGGGCGTCGTCCCACAACCCCTCCAGGTACAGCAAGGCGGTGGCGGCGCCGCACACGCCGGGGGCGGTGTCGGGCTCGGTGGCAAAGCGCTGCAGGTGGGGGGTAAGCAGGCTGGTGTCGATCAACGCGAGGGCTGGGGCAGCTGTAACGGCTGGCGCATCCAGCGTATGCAGCATGCGGCCCAGTTCGCGCAGGGCGAGCAGGTGCTGCACGGCTTGCGCCTCGGCATCGGCCGGGCTGTGCTGCAGGTTGGGCAGCAAGAAGAGCGCGGCGGGCCACACACGGGCCAGCAAGCGGCGCAGCTCGGGGTGCTGTTGCACGCCCAGCGGCTCACGAGCGCGCCACAGGGTCACCAGGCGGTGGCCGCAGTCGATGACGGAGCCGAGCGAGGCGTCTTCGTTGAGGTGGGTGGAGAGCATGCCCAGCAACTGGGGCAGGCGGTGCTGCAGGCCCACCAGGCAAGCGCGCAGCAGCAGCATGACGGCGGCACTGGCGCTGCGGCCCCGGCCCTCATCCGCCAGGGCGGCTTCTTCGCGCTGCAGCTTGGCCAGGCAGGCGGCCTCTACGCTGGCGCCGTCGGCGGCCAGGGCGATCAGGCGGGCTTCGACCAGCGGGCTCCAGGCGCCGTGCCATTCTTCAAACAGCAGGTTCAGCCGCGTGCCCGCCAGAAAGTCGGGGCCGTTCACCCATTGGGCCAAGCCGGTGTCGAGGTAGGCCATGGCCTGAAAGAAGCGGCTGCGCACACGGTGGGCGCTCTTGCGGTACAGGTCCAGCCGAGTGGTGCGGGCGGTGGTGTCGTCGAGCCGCACCCCGGCGGCGCGGGCCAGGCGGCGGGCGTCTTCGATGAGGGGTGGCGAGCCTGCGCTGGGGGGCACCTCGCCCATGCGGCTGCCGCTGAGGTAGGCACGCAGGTCTGCCGTAAAGCCTCGTGTGCCTTCGTCGATGGCGCCTTTGACAAAGCACGAGCGAATGGCGTCCAGCAGGTCTTGCCGCCCCGGCCCGGCGTTGCCACGCAGATCGGCCAGGCGCTGGGCCTGCAGGGCGGCGGCCTGCACCAGGGCGGTGGAGATCGCGTCGGCCTGGTCTTGCTGGCGGGTTTGCTGGGCGTAGCCGGTGAGCACATCCAGCGCCACGGCAATGAAGGGGCTGGGCGTGCCAAGGCCGTGCGGGGCTTCGGCAGGCTCAGCCTGAGCGGATGGGGATGAAACCAACGGCCTGGAGGCCGATGGCGCCGATCCGTCGGACTCGCTGCGGTTCAGAGCCTCCCACAGGCGCTGGTAGTAGCCGGGCGAGGGCATGCCTGCGCTGTAGCCGTTGAGGGCGTCGAGCTGCTCGAAGCTGTAGCGGATGAGCCAGGCGCTGGGGGCGGCTGCCGCAGCGGATGCCTTGGCCACCTTCGCGGCCGCCGTGGCTTTGGTTTTACGGGGCTTGCTGGCGGCAGCATCACCGCTGGCAGTAGCCGCGTCACTGCGCCCGCACAAGCGCAGCAGCTCGGGCGTGTGAAAACCGCCCGTCACCACCACGATGGGCCCCTGCACCTGCGTGCGCCAGCGCTGGATGTGTGCGGCCATGTGGCGTTCGCGGGGCAGGCTCAGCTCGGCTTCGAGCACTTCGGGCTCGTAGTCCAGCCGGGCCATGGCGCACCAGCTGAACACGTCGGTGAACAGGCTGCGCCAGTCGGCCCGCTGGGCAGGGCTGCGCAGCTCAAACAGCCGGTCCCACAGGTCGTGGTGGTCGGCACAGCCAAGCTGGCGGGCCATGGCCGTGAGGTAGCGGCTGTGGGCAAAGTGGCGCTCTGCCATCTGGCTGCGCGCGGCGGTGCCCAGGGCCTCTGCGTCGCCTTCACCGTCCTCGCGCTCCCAGGCTTTGTCTTGCCAGGGCAGGTCGATCAGGGCCACTTGCGCGCCCAGCGCTGCGCCTTCGCGGATGGCGATCCACTCGGGGCTGTAGTCGCAAAAGGGGTAGAAGGAGCTGCGCGTTTCAGTGCGGGGGCCATCGGGTTCGGCGTCTGCGCCTGCTTCGGGTGCAGCGTCATCGGTGGTGTCACCGGAGATGGCGACAGGCCGCTCGCGCACGGCCTGGCACAGCCAGGCCACGGGGGGCGGGTCTGCGGCTCGCTCATCAGCGGCAGCAGGGCATGCGCGTCGTCCGGGCCTTCGATGAGGATGGCGGCGGGGCGCAGCTCGCGCAGCAGGGCGCGCAGGGCCCAGGCGCAGGCAGGGCTGTGGTGGCGCACAGGCACAAAGACGACGCGGGCCGGGTCACCCTCGGTGCCCAGCAGCTGGGGCAGTTGCTGCGCTATCGCATCGGGCAATGCGGTGGGCAGTGCTGTGGGTTGTGCCGGGGTGCCTGCGGGCATCACGCTCATTGCCACAGGCTGCGGGCGGCGTCGTGAAACTGCTTCCACAGCGTGTCGCGGCGGGCGCGCTCGCGCACCACTGTGTCGAAGTAATGGCGCACGCGCTTGGCGTCGTCCAGGCTGTCTTTGAGCACCACGCCTTGCAGCTGGCCTGCGATTTCGCGCGGGGTCAGCTCGCCGCCATTGAAGTGCCTCGCCTGCAGTGCAGCGGCATAGGCCACATTCACGGCCTCGGCGGTGGACATCACGGCGTCAAGCCCCTTGATGGCCGTGCCCTCTTGCGTCTGGCCTGCGCGCAGCTCTTGAAACGTGGTGACAAGCAAGCCCACCACATCGCGTGGCACCTGCACGGGGGCCTCGGTGCCTGCCAGCTCGCGCTGCAATTGGGCCATCACCAAATCCACCTCAAACTGGTGGTCGCGGATGGGGCGCACGGTTTCAAAGTTGAAGCGGCGCTTGAGCGCGGACGACATCTCGTGCACGCCCCGGTCGCGCAGGTTGGCGGTGGCGATGATGTTGAAGCCACGCTGCGCAAACAGGCGCGAGCCATCATTCTCGTCCTTGGCCAGCTCGGGCACGATGAGTTGCTTGTCGCTCATCAGCGAGATGAGCACGTCCTGGATCTCGGGCGGGCAGCGGGTGATTTCTTCAAACCGCACGATCTGCCCGGCCTGCATGGCGCGGTACACGGGCGAGGGCACCAGCGCGCGCTGGCTGGGGCCTTCGGCCAGCAGCAGAGCGTAGTTCCAGCTGTATTTGATGTGGTCTTCGGTGGTGCCTGCCGTGCCCTGCACGGTGAGGCCCGAATCACCGCTGATGGCGGCGGCCAGCAGCTCGGACAGCAGCGACTTGGCCGTGCCCGGCTCGCCCACCAGCATCAGGCCCTGGTGGCCCATGAGGGTGACGATGGCCCGGTCGACCAGGGCATCGTCGCCAAAGAACTTCTGGCTGACCTTGAGCCCCGCATCGCCCAGGATGAACTGCCGCACCGCACGCGGTGACAGCCGCCAGCCCGGCGGGCGGGCATGGGTGTCGGCAGCAGCCAGGCGGGCCAGCTCGTCGGCAAAGCGGTGTTCAGGGGCCAGGCGCACGGCCTGCGCAGGGGTGGGGGCAGAGGCGGTCATTTGCTATCAAATCAAGAGCTGCTTGCGCTTATCAATCAAGCGCTACAGTCACTTTTTACATCAAACAGGCAGCACCATGAAAAAAGCCGGAGCGTGGTGGGCTCCGGCTTGGTCGGCACAGCGGGGTGCGATCAATCGTCGTTGGTGGCCAGGCTGATGAGGATGCGCAGCACGTACCAGAGCATCAGCGCGATGGAGGCGAACAGGTGCAGGGCTGCACCGGCAGGGCGGTCCACAGGGTAGTCACGGATGATTTTGGAGGTGTCGTACAGCACGCAAGCGCCGGCAAACGCCACCATCAGGCCCGAGAACCAGATGCCCAGCTTGAAGCCAAAAATGGCGCCAGCGATGATGGTGCCCAGCGCCACCAGACCCACCACCTTGAGCGTGCCGCCCAGGAAGGAGAAGTCGGTCTTGGAGGTGAAGGCGGTCCAGGTCAATGCGCCCACCAGCAGCAGCGTGATGAACGCCGCCGCGCCGATGGCGCCAGGGGCCACGATCTGTGCAATGCCGAACATGGGCGCGAAGATCAGGCCTTCGGCCAGCACGTACAGGCCCAGGCCCATCAGCTGGGTTTGGGGATTGTCAGAGTTGTCGGCCAGGTGCGAGGCCAGCCAGCCCACCAGCATGAAGGCGCCCATGACGCCCAGCCACAGGAACTTGTTGCCGCTGCCCAGCAGCATCTTGGCGGCGGTGCCAGAGAAGCCGGTCATCATCAGCACGGCCGACAGCACCACGAACGCCAGGATGGCGGCGCCCAGGTGCTTGTAGGTCGAGACGATGAAGTCGCGCCGCTCAAACGGGGCACCTTCGGGTGCGTCGGGGGTGAGTACGTTAGGGTTCATGGCTTATTCCTCCTTGGTGGTTTGGCAATTTGGGAGCCGGCGCGCAGGTGCGCACCTCCTCCCCCTCTCTCTTTGAATCTCAGGCCGCTGCGGCTTGCGCTTCTTCGTCGGCAGCGCGCAGTTTACGATTGGACCACACACCGGCGGCGCCAATCAGTGTGAGGAAGATGGCAAAAATCCACATTCCCGCGCCGCTCATCGACTTGGCCGAAGAGGCTGCCTCGGCCACCAATCGCTGCTTGGTGGTTTCGTAGGCGATCAAGGCCTGGCCGTTCACCGTCACTTCGTACACCACGTCGTTGTCGCTCTTGTCGACCAGCGCCGTCACCTTCTCATCGATCATGGCACTCACCACCGCCTTGGGCGTGGTTTGGTCGATGCGCAGCTTTTGCACGTCACCGCCCGCATCGGGCTGCACGTTGATCTGGAAGTAGTGCTTGGTGGAGCGGCGCTTGCGCTTGACGGTGACTTCCGAGGCTTCCATCACTTTGCCGGTCACGGTGGTGAGCTTTTCGCGGGCGGTGAAGGCGTGGTCGCCATCGGCCTTCCAGCCGCTGTACACCGACATGGCAATCAGGCCGGGGCCCAGCAACAGCAGCAGCCATGCATAGCCGGTGATGAAAATCAAAATTTTGCGAATGAATCCCATGGCAATCCCTCTCTCTTTCTTCGGTTGTGAATCAAAACACTGAAAACGGCAGCCCGGCGTTCAAAGGCAATGCACGGGCAAGGCCGTGATGATCTTCGAATTGGGCGCTCTTGTTATCAAAAATTGCACGCGGTGTGGCCAGCGCACCGCACTGGACAAAGTGGTGGGGTGGGCCCGCTGCAGCCGGGTGTAAAAGCTGCCGAACCCGCCCCGGATGCCCCATGGCACCGCGTTACCAAGGCATCTTTTTTTCCCACTCCGCATCATAGCCAGCGCACACTTTGGCCAGCGCCAGGTAGTCGCCGTAGGCCTCGGCCAGCAGCACTGGCGGCACTTCGGCCAGGGGCATGCTGTGGTCGCCCCAGCTGCGTTGCTTGCTGTTTTCAAAGCTCAGTGTCTTGAGGGCAGCAGCGACGTTCTCTTCAGGCAGGCAGTTGCCCGAGAACTCCATCACCACGCGCACCCCTGCGCTCGCAAACTCTTTGGTGTACTGGTAGAAGAAGCCCCCGTCTTCCGCCTGCGCGCGCTGGTACCCCAGCTTGGTGAAGGTCCCGCGCAGCGTGAAGGTGTCGCTCACCCAACCCTCGCGGTCCTTGATCTCGCGCACCGCAACGCCCTTGTCGTCGGCCAACGCGATGTCCGGCGCCTTGCGGGCCATCTGCGCAAACAGGGGCGTGAGCTTGTAGTCCTTGAAGTGCGCCGTCCAGGCGCTGGCCTGCGCATCGTCCAGCACCGAGGCATGGGCCAGGCGCAGCGCGCTGCCGCCCGCCAGGGTCACTTCATCGTCGTCGGTGTTGATCAGGCTGCCGTCCTCGGTGGGGCGGAAGGTTTGCAGGCACTGCCCTTGCGCGTCCAGCTCCATCCACACCAGGCGCTGAATTAGCCGCCCGGCGATGGGGTGGGCCTGCAGGTATTCCGTCCACTCGGCCTGCGGCCAGACGCGGCCGGTGCACATGGCTTCAAACAGCCGTGCGGTCTGCAGGTCGATGACCTGCTTGAGCTCTTTCTTGCTGGACGACAGCTGTGCCTTGGTGTCTTTGGTCTGCGCAGGGTCGTCGTTTTGGCGCGGCTCGGGCAGGGCCTTGATCGGTTTGCCTTCGGGGTTGCGCAGCTCGGGCTTCATGGCCACGTCCAGCACCATGGTGAAGGTGCGGTCGCCATAGGGCAGCGCCAGCGTGCCAGTGTCGTCCAGCCCGGCGGTGGGGATGGTGCGGTCGGCCAGTTGCTCTTGCGTCCAGCCGTTGCGATCGGCAATCTCTTGCACCAGCGTGCGGGCCTTGGTTTGCACCGAGGCCGTGCGGTAGCGGCGCGACAGGCCCAGCAGCAGTTGGATGACCAAGGGATCATTGCCCGGCGCAGCGCCTTCGAGCATGGCTTCGATCTGCGCACGGCGCTGGTAGTGGTCGCGCATGTAGTGCTGCAGCAGCGTCACCAACTCGTGTCCCGGCGCGTGGGCGGCCAGGGCCAGGATGCCCTTTTCGCCAATCGCGCTGCCCAGGTACTCGCCCATCTTCTCGCGCTTGCATTCCTCAAACACCTGCTCTTGCGACTTGGCGTAGTTGGCCTCGTAGTACTGGCGGTATTCGGGCTTGGCGTTCTGGTAGCCGCGCTGGTAGCTTTGGTAGCGCCCCGCCGCGTGCTGGTGGGCGTAGGCAATGCCTTCTTCCAGCGGCGGGTGGCGCGTGTCTTGCGCGATGAACTGGCGCAGCACCGTGCTGCCCAGCGCCTGGCGGCTGGCGCTGTCCAGCAGCCCCATGTAGCGGGTGAGCAAGGCATTGCCCCCGGGCTCTTTGAGCTTGCAGGCCAGCACCACCCACCAGCGGGTGATCTCAGGCTCCACCGCGCTGCCATCGGCCCAGCGGGCGGCGGGCAGGCCCTCCATCGCAAACCAGGCCAGCCCTGCGGGGGGCTTGGCTTTGAGGCCTTTTTTGGCCTCGGCCAGCAGCAGCGCCGGGGCCAGGCGGGGCGCGATGTCTTCGCCCAGAGCCTCCAGGGCGGTGAGGAGGGCTGCGCGCACGGTTTCGCGGCTTTCCTTGTCCAGCGCCTGGGTCAGGGCGGGCACTGCGGCGGTGTGCTTCAAGTCGGCCAGCCAGCGGGCGGCTTCAATGCGCACCTCGCTCTTGGTGTGGGCTAATGAGTCGATCACGCTGCGGCCAATGTCGGGCACGCCCGCCAAGGCCTTTTGTGCCAGTGGGCGGTGGGTCTTGCCCTCGCCCAGGGCCAGCTCCATCAGGCGCGGCATCCAGCGCGCCGGGATGTACGGAAACACGGCCAGCACGCGCATCGTGGCCCCCATCTCCAGCGGCCAATGGTTGCGTTCGCGCTTGGGCGGCGCCACCAGGCCCAGGCCTTCGTCGATGAACTCGGGGTGCTCGGCAAAGAAGGGCCAAATCTGTTCGGGCGGCAGCACATCCACGGCGTTCGGGGTGTTCCAGTAGTCGCACAGCGCAGCGCGGGCCACGTCCTCCAGCGGCAGGCCTGCACGTTGGAACACCGCTGCCAGGGCACGCAGGTCTACACTGCCTGCGGGCTGCTGGCCCAGCCATTTTTGGAATCCGTCATCGGCCCAAAAGCTGCGCCAGTGGTGCGAGGCCGTGAGCCAGCGCACCAGGTGCACCGGGCCAAAGCCGGGCAAGGTGTACAGGCGGTTGCCAGCGCTCACCACGTTGGCCACTTCGCCGTTGCGCACCCGCTGCGCATCTTTCTTGTCGCCTTCGCCGTTCAGCAGTTTCAGGGCCGCTTGCAGATCCTCGGTGCTCACCTTGCCCAGCTTGGCGTAGTGCTGCTGGCACCAGGTGTACTTGTGCTTGGCGTCCTTGTTGCTTTGGATCTCTTCTTCTGCAGCCTTGCGGGCGCGCTCCACCACTTCCTTGCGGTTGGCCTCAAACAGCTGCAGTGCCGCATCGCCCAGGGGCGCATCGGCAAAGGGCGTCCACTCGGGCGCGGGGGGCAGGGCTTGGTCTTGCGCATCGCTGGCCGCACCCAGGCGGTTCAAGGCGGCACGAATGGCTTGCTGCACGGGCTTGCTGGTTTCGCTCTCGAGCGCTGCCTCCAGCAAGGGCGCGGTGGTATCGGCGGGCCAGCGGGCCAGCAGCTCGGCCGCCTGCGTGCGCTGGGTGGTTTCGCCTTCGCGCAACAGGGCGCCCAACAGGCGCAGGCGGTCTTCGGTGGGAATGCCTTCGAGGTGTTTGACGGCCTCGGCGCGCGTGGTCTTGGCGCCGTCCACCGCCAGGGCCACCAGCTCGGGGGCAAAGGCCGTGGTCAGGTTCTTGGCTTGCCCGATGCGCCTTGCCAGCTCCACCTTGCCGCTGGCAGACAGCTGCTGCAGCAAGGCCCGCACGGCCTCGGGGTGGTCTCGCATGTACTCGGCCACCTCGGTGGGTTCTACCAGTCCGCGAAAGCGGTCGGAGTAGTAGCTGTCGAGCCCCTTTCGCTCAAATACCAGTTGCAGCACCAGGGTTTCGTCCAACCCCTCATGCGCCAACAGCTGGGCGAACAAGGGCACGCGCCAGGCGCGCCGCTGGGTCAGGTCGTGTTGGTTGCTGTGCCCACCAAAGGAGGCGTGCAGCGCGTCGTTGACGAGGTATTGCAACCAATCAGGAATGGGCGCGCCGGGGTGGTCCAGCGACTTGCCCTGGTCGCCCGCCGCCAGCACCTTGCCCAGCCGCACGATCACCTCCAGCGGCACCGGGTGCTTGGCCACGCTGTCGTAAAACGCGGCGCGGCCCGCCATGCTTTTGTCGCCCGCACTTTGCGACTTGCCGCCATGCCCGGCATGAAAACCCCAGCGCAGGCGACCAGGCTGGCCCAGCAGGTTGCTGCTGACCTCGGACGGTGTAACGGAAGCCAGGTCCTGCAGCACGCCTTCTTCAATGCCCTCGGTGATGAATGCCAGCGCGCGCTCTGCCACACGGGGGGCCGAGAGGGTGCCCAGCGGCTCCATGGCCTGGCGCAGCAGGTTCACCTGGCTGGCAGTCAATGCACCCGCATCGCTGGTGGTCGATCCCAGCACGGCTTTCACCATCTTGTCGAGCAATCCCATGGGCATCCCTTGTAGGTTGTGTGCACAGGGGCGCCAAGAGCCCCGTCAAAGAGGCTCCGTCAAAAAGCCTCAGCGTAAAAACCGAGCATTCTGGCAGCAGACCGTGGCGATTCAAGGGGTGCGGCCCCCTCTTGGGCGGGTTGCGTGAGCCCGGTGTGGCATATGTCGCACGCTCGCCGCATTTGCCGCTCGGATGTGTATCAAGGCGTATCGAATTCGGCACACAAAGGCAGGCCGTCCAACTCCAAAGTCCACTGCGCCAGACAGGCCAGTGGCAACAGGCTGTGGCTGCTGGGGGCGAGCAGATGGGTGTGCAAGGCGGCATCCAGCGTACGCAGGCCCACCGAGGCCAGCGCAGCGCGCGCCTGCACCAGGGCATCACGCTGCGCATCGGTCAGTGCCATGCGGCCCGTGGCGGCCTGGGTCTCCAGCACGGTCATCACCGGCTGCAGCAGGCGCTGGGCCAGCGTGGGCTGCGCCAGCGCCGGGGCGGCCTGCTGCTCTTTGCGCCACTGCATCAACCGCAAAATGCGCTGCGCCAGCGGCGTGGGGCGCGCTGGCTCGGTGGCAAAATCCAGCGACACGGCTTGCACCGCATCGCCGGAAGAACCCGCAGACACGCCGCTGCTAAGCACCGCCACGGGCACCAGCAAGGTCTCGGCCCCGGTGCGCTCCACACGCACCAGCACGGCATGGACAGGGGCCTGCCGGGCGGTGAGGCGGTCCAGGTTATCGAGGCGCAGCGCGGTCTCGTCGCTGACGGGAACGGTCAGGCGCAGCCACTGGCCCGCCTCGTCCTGCAATGCCCAGTGCAACTGCTGGCGGGTCTCGTCCAGCACCGGGGCGTGGGTGCGACTGGGGCGCAGCAGCAGCATGTCCACCGGCTCACCGCCCAGGCCGGTGGCGGCCTGCAGCGGCCCGCGCAAGTCGGCCCAGCGGCCACAACCCAGCGTGGCCAGGCGCGGGTCGTCGGCCCGCCAGGCGGGGGCAGCACTGGCGCGGCTGGCGCCGCCCACGGCCAGGCGGCCATCGTCTGCCAAGCGGGGCTGCTCCAGCTGCAACGGCGCCTGGCACAGCTGGTGCGCCGCCCCGGCACCGGGCCAAACGGCCAGCGTGGCCCAGGCGGCGTGGCGAGAAAACCCCGGATCGCTGCCATCGGGGCGCGCCAGTGTGGCCTGCAGCAG
Organism: Acidovorax sp. 1608163; assembly: GCF_003669015.1. Classification (NCBI taxonomy): domain Bacteria; kingdom Pseudomonadati; phylum Pseudomonadota; class Betaproteobacteria; order Burkholderiales; family Comamonadaceae; genus Acidovorax; species Acidovorax sp. 1608163. The sequence continues at coordinate 113,115 of NZ_CP033069.1, read as the reverse complement.
GCGCTGGCCGTCCACGTCCCACAGCCCCAGGGTCAGGCCGCGCGCACCGCCCAGCGTTTGCCACCAGTAGGCCCCCAGCGGCAGCAGCGCCAGCGTGGCGGTCTCGTCAAAATCACGCCGCACACGACCGCGCAGTAGCGCCAATGTGTCGGGCGTCGCCTCGGGGGCGCACAGCGCCACGCACAGGGCATGCGTGCGGGCCATCAGGGCCAGTGCGTCGGCCTCCAGCGTGCGGTGGTCACGCCGCTCCAGAGCGTCGACCATGCCGGCCAGGTTGCGCAGCAGTACCGCCAGGCGCGGCAGGCCCTCGCCCCGGGCCGACATATTCAGCGCCAGCAGCTGGGCACTCGACAGGCGGCTTACGTGCGCCAAGCCGCCACGCAGCAGCTCGCCCAGCAGCGTTTGCACCTGCTGCACGAAGGCGCGCTCGCTAATGCCCAACGGGCGTGGCGCCTCGATGGCGGGTGTCGCCTGGGGCGCTTGCCCATCGGGCCACGCCAGCGGCTGCCCTGTGGCACTGCGCACGGCGGCCAGGGCGATCAGGTGCACAGCGCGCCGCTCCCGCGCGGGCACCTCGGACACCATGCCGTCAAACCCGGCCCCGGCCAACCAGCGGCAGCTCACGCCCAGGGCGGGCAAATCCACCACCAGCGCGCTGCCTTGCACGCGCCACTCCACCCCGCAGGGCAAAGCCTGCAAGGCCCGCCGCTGCGCGGCCACACCGGCGGCTTTGAAGAGGGTGGCAGAGTCCAGCGCTAGCACTTCTGCCAAGGGGTCGGCCTGCGCCGCAGGGGGCGGCGGCGCGGGGGTGTCAGCGTTGGCCTCCAAGGCAGCCGCGTTGGCGGGGACGGCTTCGGGCACGGAGGCTTCGAGGCCTCCTTCCGGCAGCGCACGCAGCCACAGCGCTGCCACCAGAATGTGCTTGCACAAGCCGGGCGCCGGGCAGTCGCACTGCGCCTTCTGGGGACCGCGCGCGTCCAGTTGCACCTGCTGGCCATCGGCCTGCACCACGCCATCGGTGTCGCCCTGGCGCTGCCACTGCACTTTGCCTGCCTCCACGTCTTTGGCGGCGCGGCGCAGCAGCCCTGCATTGGCCAACGTGGCCAAGGTGTCGTCGTCGTAGGCGCGGTAGGCGTGGGTCCAAGTCATGTGGGTTCAGTCAACTCAGGCACTTCAGTTCATCACCTCGGCCAGCCACTGCGCAAAGTGGGTTGGCGTGAGGGCTGCCACGTGCATGCCCTGGCTGGCCAGGCGCTGGGCCATTTGCCGGTCGTACACAGGGTTGGCCGATTCGTCCAGCGCGGCCAACCCCAGCAGCTTGACGCGCGCCTGCGCCATGCGCTGCACTGCGGCCAGCAAGGGGCCGGGCGAGGCACCTTCTTCAAAGTCGCTGATGAGCGTGAACACTGTGCGCTGCGGGTTTCCGATGAGCGACTCGCAGTACCGCACAGCGCGGCCGATATCAGTGCCGCCGCCCAGTTGCACCGTGAGCAGCACCTCCACCGGGTCGTGCGCCAGGTGGGTCAGGTCGACCACGCTGGTGTCAAACACCACCAGCTTCACGCGCACAGCGGGCAGCGAACTCATGATGCCCGCCACCACGGCACTGTAGATCACCGAGTCCATCATCGAGCCGCTCTGGTCCACGCACAGCACCACGTCCCAGGGCAGGTTGCGCTTGACGCGGGCATTGAACAGCGGCCGCTCGATGATGAGCTGGCCACGCTCAGCACTGTAATTTTTGAGGTTGGCGGCAATGGTGGCGCGCGCATCAAAGCTCTGGGCGTTGGGCACCAGCGAGCGGCGCTGCCGATTGCGACGGCCCACCAGCGCGTTCACAAAGTCGCTTTTGAGGCGGCGGGTGATCTCGTCCACCGTCTTGCGGATCACATCGCGCACGGCATCGCGCATCTGCCCCGACAGGCGCCCGCGCATGCCCAGCAGGGCCTTGGCCAGGCCGGGCGTGGCGTCCATCGAGCGCAGCACCTCGGGGTCGTTGAGCAAGCTGGTGAGCTGGTAGCGGTCGATCGCCTGCGTCTGCATGCGCTCAAACACCTCTTGCGGAAACAGCTTGCGCGAGCGGTTGAGCCAGTCGATGGCGCGCAACTGGGTCGGGTCCAGCGAGCCTGGGCCACCCGCAGGCTTGGCCAGGCCCCGGCCATCGTATTCGCGCCCGTAAAGGTATTCCAGCGCCTGGTCGAGCTTCCAGTCCTCGCCCTGCATGCCCACGCCTCCCATGGGCCGCGCGGCGTAGCGGCCCAAAATGAGCCGCCAGCGGCGCAGTGCGTCGTCAGATGTGGGCGAATCGGCTGGAGCGGTCATGCAGGAAACGCGGTGTCTGGATCAACAATGCCAACGAGGAGCGTGAACGCGCAAGGCGCCCAGGCCCACAAAAAAGCCTGCCAGCGCGGACGCGGGCAGGCTTGCGGTGGTGTGCGGGTGTGCACGCTGGCCAGGGGTCAGAACGGAATGTCGTCGTCCATGTCATCAAAGCCCGAAGCCGCGCGGGGGGGCTGCGCCACGGGTGCTGGCGCGGGGCGCGGGGCCGGTGCGGCCATGGGGCGTGGCGCTGGCGCTGCGCGGCGGGGGGCTTGGTCGTAGCCGCCACCTTGGTCGCCGCCACCGCCGTAGCCGCCGTCGTCATAGCCACCGCCTTGCTGGCCGCCACCTTGGCCGCCCATGCCTTGGCGGCCGCCCAGCATTTGCATCTGGTCGGCGCGGATTTCGGTGCTGTACTTTTCAACGCCGGCCTGGTCGGTCCACTTGCGGGTGCGCAGGCTGCCTTCCACGTACACCTGCGAGCCCTTGCGCAGGTACTGGCCTACGATTTCAGCCAGACGGCCGTTAAAGACCACGCGGTGCCACTCGGTGGCCTCTTTCATTTCGCCGGTCTGCTTGTCTTTCCACTTGTCGGTGGTGGCAATGGTCACGTTGGCCACCTGATCGCCACTGGGGAAGGTGCGCATTTCAGGGTCACGGCCCAGGTTTCCGACGATGATGACTTTGTTGATGGATGCCATGGCTGTGCTTTCACTTAAAACAGCGCCGGATTTAGGGAAGTTTCCGCGCGCCAAACGCGCCATTGTGCCGCAACCGACTCCTGACCGGACACGCGCGCGACTTCAATGTCCCGCAGAGGCACCACCCGCATCATGGCGGCCGATAGGCTTCAACTTCCGGGAAACGGCCAGCCACAGCACCATCAGCAAGGTGGTAGCTGCAAATAAACCTGTGGGGCCCACCCACTTGACCAAGGCACCGCCCAGTGCCCCACCGGCAAACAGTCCCATGGACTGCAGCGTGTTGTAGCTGCCCAGCGCAGCCCCCCGCACCTGGGGCGGGGCCATGCGCGAGACCAGGCTGGGCTGGCTGGCCTCCAGCGCGTTGAACCCGCAAAAAAACACAAACATCAGTGGCCCCAGGACCCACAGCGAAGGCGCAGCGCCACTGGCCGCCAGCGCCCCCAGCCCCACCTGCACCGCCAGCACCAAGCCAATGGCACCCAGCAGGGCAGCACGCAGGTGGCCCTTGCGCTCCAGCGCAAACAGCCCGCCCATGGCCACAAACGACAGCACCACGGCCGGCAGGTACACCTGCCAATGGTGGTCTTTGCCCAGCCCAGCCTGCACCAACATGGCAGGCACCGCCACCCACATCGACAACTGCACGGTGTGCAGCACGAACACGCCCAGGTTCAGGCGCAGCAAATCGGGGTGCGCCCACACATCGGCCAGGCGGCCACGGGGGGCGTTCTTCAGGTGTGCGGGCTCAGGCGGCACCCACCACAGCACCACGGCCACGCCCGCCAGGGCCAGCAGGCAAGTCAGCCCAAACAAACCCGGCAGGCCCACAGCCGCCGTAAGCACGGGCGCGGCCACCAGCGCCACCGCAAACATCAGGCCAATGCTGCCGCCCACCAACGCCATGGCCTTGGTGCGCACAGCGTCGCGCGTCTGGTCGGCCAACAAGGCCGTGACGGCGGCCGACACCGCCCCCGCCCCTTGCAAAGCGCGGCCCAGCAGCAGGCCCGTCAACGAATCTGCCAGCGCCGCCAGCAAACTGCCTGCGGCAAACACCAGCAGGCCCAGCACAATCACGCGCTTGCGGCCAAAGCGGTCGGACGCCATGCCCAGCGGCAGCTGCAGCACCGCCTGGGTCAGGCCGTAGATGCCCATGGCCAGCCCCACCAGCGCGGGGTCATCGCCGCCGGGGTACTTGCGGGCCTCCAGCGCAAACACGGGCAGCACCAGAAACAGGCCCAGCATGCGCAAAGCAAAAATCAGCGCCAGGCTCACGCTGGAGCGGCGCTCCAGCGGGGTCATGCGCTCAGGGGAAGGGGTCGATCGGGCTGCCGTGGCATCCGACAGGGAAGGGGAAGAATCCGGCACGGTGGTGCACTCAGGCCAAATAAAGCAAAGGGGGATTCTCACCGATTGGCGGCCCTGCCGCCCGAGCCTGGGCACGATGGGGGCCAATGCACCCCTCAAGAACCGGTCACCGGCCTGTGATGCGTGGCCGACTGCGCATGTCCAGCCACACCATCAGCCCCAGAATCACTGCCGCCACCCACAGGGCCCAGGTGGTGTCGGCCAACAAGGGCACCGCCACCAAAGGCACCAGCGCCACCGTGGCGGGGTCGCGAATGCGGCCCACCGCGGGGTCCGAATCCCCCACGCCGTTGTCTTGCACGGTGTAGGTCACGGTGCGGCGGTCGGCACTGAACTGCGCACCGCTCCAGGCAAACCAGGTGGAGATGGTGGCGCCCTGGGTGGCGGGGCCCAGCTTCCACAACTGGGCCGTGGGCGGCAAGGGCTCAGGATAGGTGAGCTGCACCGTGATGCTGCCCGTGCAGCCCGAGGCGCTGAACGCCAGCACACCGTAGGGCATGCGCACCCCTTTGGGCTCGGGCTCCGGTGCCTGGCCAAAGCCACCCCCGGGCTCGAGCGCGCAGTCCGCCCCACCGCCCAGCAAGGTCACCACGGCCTCGCCCTGCATCCCCTCCAGACCGCCCGAGAGGGTTTTGCGCACCGGTGTGGCGGCTGCATCGGCCACCAGGGCCACTGCGGTCCCCGCCTCCAGCGCCGCTTCGGCAGAGGCTTCCTTGCCCTTGGCACAGGCCCAAGGGCACAGCCCCACCAACAAGGCCACCAAACCCGCACGCGCAGCGCCCCCCCGCACTGCCAAAAAAGCAGCAAGTGAGGCGAAATCCGCCAGGTGCAGGTGCTTGCGGGGCATGGACGATGCAATCAACAGGGGCCTGGGCCGCCCCAAAAGGTAAAGCCCGCCAGGCGCCAGAAAGCCTGCAGCCCATTGCGCAAGCACTCCGCCAGACGGAACCCAACCCGATGCTAGGGGCTGCCTTGTGCACGATTTGCCTGTGCGTTTGCGCTTTGTTGACTGAACGTCCCAGCCCTGACGGAAAGGGCCGTGCGCAGACAGGAGGGGACGGTGGAGCGCAGAAGGATGCGAAGGTCTGCAGGGCCCAAATGACCAAAGAAGCAAAGGGCCAGGGAGCCGCCGCCCCTCTTTATCGCGCCTTCAGGCTGCGCAGCCAGGTGGCGTATTCCACCGAGGACAGTGGATGCGCGCCCACATCGGCCATGGCCCCCGCTGACGCCGCCGACAGGGCCATGGCCCGGGCATCGCTGGGCGACATGCCAAACGCCGCCCGGAACGCGCGGCTGAAATGCGCGTTGCTTGCAAAACCCGTGCGGGCCGCCACCTCGGCCACCCGCAAGCGGCGGCTGGCCGGGTTGACCAAGGTGTGAAACGACTGCAACAACCGGCGTTGCTGTACGTAGTGAGCGACACCCCCTAAGGGCTCAAACAGCCGGTACAGCACGCTGCGCGAAATGCCGAACTCGTTGCACAGCCCCTCCGGGCTCAACGCTGTGCCCAGGTGCCGTGCAATGTGGCGCTGGATGCGCTCCAGAGCCACGCCCTGAACAGCCTCCTGCGCATGGGCCTGCGTGTCGGCACCGGGCCGCACACAGGCCGCCAGCATCTGCACGCTGGCCCGCGCCACCTGGGGCGCGTCCTCCAGCGCAATGGCGGGCAAGCGCCGCTGCAAAGACAAAAGGTGGTCACTGAACAAACCGCCCAGCGGCGTCTCGGTGCGCAGCACCGTTCCGTGCAGGCCCAGCGCACGGCTGCCAAAGGCTTCATCGGCCAACGCGCGGGGCACGATGAGCGACATCACATGCGAAGGCTGGGCAAAGGTGCGCAATGTGCGCGACAAGTCCAGCACCGTGATGTCGCCCGCGCGCACCTCGATGTCCTTGCCATCGTCGTACTGCCCCACAAACCCGCCGCCGCGGTACCACTGCACCAGATAGTGGTCCAGCCCATCCCGCGCCACCCGCGCCCGCTGCCGCGAAAACTGCTGCCCGCTGAAATGCAGATCGCCCAACAGCAGCATGCCCAGGTGCGTGGCCTGCACCGAGGCATCAAACCCCTCCACCGCCTGCGGTGTGAGCGGCGCCACGTCGAACACCACGGAAATGCTCTGGCGCCAGGCTTCAAAGCGTTCTTCACCGTCCGATTGGTCGGTTTTGAAAACGGTGGAGGGCAATGGCTGGGGCGATGTCATGGCGGGGCAGATTATGTGGCGCGCAACTGCAGTTCTGCACCAAGCCAGCAACGCGGTCAAAGAAAGACGACTGGCCTATCATGGTAGGTTTTTTGCAAATCGCCGCCCGTGACCGACACCACCGCCTCCCCTCCACCCGCCGATGGCCTCTACCTCGCCCGCGCCCTGCGCGAGCAGCGCATCAGCATCCGGGGGGCGCGCACGCACAACCTCAAGAATATTGACCTGGACATCCCCCGCAACCAGCTGGTGGTGATCACAGGGCTGTCGGGCTCGGGCAAGTCCAGTCTGGCGTTCGACACGCTGTATGCAGAAGGCCAACGGCGGTATGTGGAAAGCCTGTCGGCCTATGCACGGCAGTTTTTGGGGCGGCTGGACAAGCCGGATGTGGACCTGATCGAAGGCCTGTCGCCAGCGATTTCCATCGAGCAGAAGGCCACCAGCCACAACCCGCGCTCCACTGTGGGCACGGTGACCGAGATCCACGACTACCTGCGCCTGCTCTACGCCCGCGCGGGCACACCGTTCTGCCCGGACCATGGCCTGCCGCTGGCGGCGCAGACGGTGAGCCAGATGGTGGACGCCGTGCTGGCCTTGCCCGAGGACACCAAACTCATGGTGATGGCCCCCGTGGCACGCGAGAAAAAGGGCGAGTTCACCGAGCTGTTTGCGCAGATGCAGGCGCTGGGCTACATCCGCTTTCGGGTGGATGGGCAGATCTACGAGCACGAGAACCTGCCTGCGCTCAAGAAGACCGAAAAGCACGACATTGACGTGGTGATCGACCGGGTGAAGGTGCGCGCTGACCTGCAGCAGCGCTTGGCCGAGAGCATTGAGGCGGCCCTGCGCGTGGGCGGCAACGAGGGCAATGGCCGCGTGCTGGCGCTGGAGATGGACACGGGGCAGGAGCATCTGTTCAGCAGCAAGTTTGCGTGCCCGGTGTGCAGCTATTCACTGGCCGAGCTGGAGCCGCGCCTGTTCTCGTTCAACTCGCCCATGGGCGCGTGCCCGGCGTGCGACGGCATTGGCCAGCGCGAGGTGTTCGACCCGGCGCGCGTGGTGGCCTTCCCGTCGCTCAGTCTGGCCAGCGGCGCCATCAAGGGCTGGGACCGGCGCAATGGCTACTACTTTGCGATGCTGGAGAGCCTGGCCCGGCACTACACCTTCGATATCGAGGCGCCGTTTGAGTCGCTGCCTGCGCCGGTGCAGCACGCCATCCTGCACGGCTCGGGCGATGAAGAAATCGCCTTCAGCTACATCATGGACAGTGGGGCCTCCAAGGGCAAGGTGCACACCAAGAAGCACCCGTTTGAAGGCATCATCCCCAACATGGCGCGCCGCTACCGCGAGACGGATTCGGTGGTGGTGCGCGAAGACCTGGCACGCTTTCGCAGCACCCAGCCCTGCCCCGAATGCCACGGCGTGCGCCTGCGCCGCGAGGCCCGCCATGTGAAGGTGGGCGAAGGCACACAGGCCCGTGCCATCTACGAAGTGAGCCACGCCACGCTGAGCGACGCGCACGCATGGTTCCACTCTCTGCAGCTCACCGGCGCCAAGGCCGAGATTGCCGACAAGGTGGTGCGCGAGATCGCCACGCGCCTGCAGTTTTTGAACGACGTGGGCCTGAGCTATTTGAGCCTGGACCGCAGCGCCGAGACTCTCTCCGGCGGCGAGGCGCAGCGCATTCGCCTGGCCTCGCAAATTGGATCGGGCCTGACGGGCGTGATGTATGTGCTCGACGAGCCCAGCATTGGCCTGCACCAGCGCGACAACGACCGGTTGATCGCCACGCTGCAGCACCTGCGCGACATCGGCAACAGCGTGATCGTGGTCGAACACGACGAAGACATGATGCGCGCCGCCGACCATGTGATCGACATGGGCCCCGGTGCGGGTGTGCATGGCGGGCGCGTGATGGCGCAGGGCACGTACGACGAAGTGCGCGCCAATGCGCAATCGCTCACGGGCCAGTACCTGTCGGGTGCCCGCACCATTGCCGTGCCCGCGCGCCGCACGCCCTGGTTGCCGGTGCTGGACCAGCCCGCGCCCGTGGTGGAGGCCAAGCCCAAGTCGCGCTTTCCGCAGACCGAGGCGAGCAAGCGCCGCGCCGAGCGCATGGCAGAGCACCATGCGCGCCAGGGCGCCGTACAGGCGCTGCGGGTGGTGGGTGCCACGGGCAACAACCTCAAGGGAGTGACGGTGGACTTCCCGGTGGGGCTGCTCACCTGCGTGACGGGCGTGTCGGGCTCTGGCAAGAGCACCTTGGTCAACGACACGCTCTATGCCGCCGTGGCGCGGCAGGTGCACCGTGCGCACGAAGAGCCGGCCGAGCACGAAGAGATCGTGGGCATCGAGTATTTCGACAAGGTCATTAATGTGGACCAAAGCCCCATTGGCCGCACGCCGCGCAGCAACCCCGCCACCTACACGGGCCTGTTCACCCCCATCCGCGAGCTGATGGCCGAGACCAACACCGCCAAGGAACGCGGCTATGGCCCGGGGCGCTTCAGTTTCAACGTGTCGCAGTCTTCGGGCGGCGGCCGTTGCGAGGCCTGCCAAGGCGACGGCGTGGTGAAGGTGGAGATGCACTTCTTGCCCGACGTGTACGTGCCTTGCGACATCTGCCACGGCCAGCGCTACAACCGCGAGACGCTGGAGGTGTTGTGGAAGGGCAAGAACATCGCCCAAATCCTGGAGCTGACGGTGGAGGACGCTGCGGCGTACTTCAAGGATGTGCCATCAATAGCGCGCAAGCTGCAGACGCTGCTGGACGTGGGCTTGAGCTATATCCGCCTGGGCCAGGCCGCCACCACGCTGTCGGGCGGCGAGGCGCAGCGGGTGAAGCTGGCGCAGGAGCTGAGCAAGCGCGACACGGGCCGCACGCTCTACATCCTGGACGAGCCCACCACCGGCCTGCACTTTGCCGACATCGACCTGCTGCTCAAGGTGCTGCACCAGCTGCGCGACGCGGGCAACACCATCGTCATCATTGAGCACAACCTCGACGTGATCAAAACCGCCGACTGGCTCATTGACATGGGCCCCGAGGGCGGTGCGGGCGGCGGCACCGTGGTGGGCGTGGGCACGCCAGAGGAGCTGGCGGCCAACCCGGCCAGCCATACGGGGCAGTACCTGGCGCCCTACCTGCGGGCAGATTCGGTATAAAAATGGCCGCTAGCGCTTATTCAACAAGCGCTAGCAGCTATTTATTTCGTAGCAATCAGCACCGCATCACTGCAGCCGCCGCGCCACCTCGGCGTCGAGCGATCCCATGAAGACCTCCACCGCCTGGGTGTAGTCGCTCTCCAGGCCCAGTTGGGCGTTGATTTCGCCGTGGGTCAGGTCCTGCGGCAAGATCTCGGCGCGGCCACCCTGGTTGCGCACATGGCGGGCCATGGCGTCGGCCTGGGTGCAGGGCTGGTCGGCCCGTTCGGTGGAGCACACCATCTGCATCGGCGGCGCACCCGCCGTCCATTGGTGGAAGGGCGACAGCGCCAGCCAGTAGGCCGGGTCGCTGCCAAAGGCATCGTCGTACAGCGGCATGTGCGGCGCACGCATGTAGGCGGGCACGTTCATCACGGCGCTGTCGAGCGACACCGCGCCCAGCCAGGGCCAGGCGCCTTCGCGCAGGGCCTGTGGCGCGCGGGCGTTGAGCAGGGCCACGAGGTGGGCTCCGGCCGAGTGGCCCATGAGGATGAAGCGGTTCGGGTCCCCACCCCAGGTGGACACGCGCTGCTGCGCGGCCATGAGGGCGGCTTGCACATCACGCTCCTGCTGCGCCACGGGGGCATCCGGCAGCATGCGGTAATTGATGGAGATGAGGATGAAGCCCTTGAGTACCCAGCGGTTCACCTTCTCCTGCACCACGCGGCCCATGGCCTTGTCGCCATGCCGCCAGCCGCCGCCGTGCACCATGAAGATGACGGGCGCGCGCACCGCGCTGGCCACCAGGCTGTTGGTGCCCGTGGCGGGGCTGGTGGGCACATACACGTCCATGCGCTGTGCCGGGTCCACGCCATAAGGCACATCGGCAATGCGCTGCACGCCTGCAGACAGCACGGCCGGTGCGGCGGCGGCCTGCTTTTGTGCGATGAGGGCCCGCAGGCGGCCACCGTTCTGTGGGGTGGTCTGGGCTTGTGCGCTGGCAGTGGCCAGTGTGAGGGCCGCAAGGGCGGCCATGGTCAGAAGATGGCGCAGGGACATGGGAAGGCTCCTGTCAGGGACAAAGGTGGGAGGAAGGGAATCAGAGGGGGCGATGGAGAAGGCCGGCTCCAACCAAACCGATCACGCTGAGCCTGTAGAAGCGCCGCGCAAGGCTTCGACAAGCTCAGCCCGAACGGATATTTCTAGCTCACAGAGGCCGGGTACCGGCGGCGAACTCAAGGCCGCGTGGGGCACGCCATGGCCGCGCCGCTGGCGTCGTAGCAGGTGGCGCTGCGGCTCAAGCCAGTGTCTTTGCTGTAGCTGCTTTGCGCCTGCACGCTGTTGCCGGTGGCCGCGCTGGTGGCGGTCGAGGTGCGCGCTTGCGTCACGGTGCCATCGGCGTTGCGGGTGGCACCGCCGCTGCTTTGCAAGCTGCCCTGGGCGTTCTGGACCGACACAGCGCCGCTGTGGCTGGCGCTGCCGTCTGCATTGCGCGTGGTGCTGCCCTGGCGCACAGCCATGCCGCCCTGCGCGCCCACGGCAGCGCCACGGCGGGTCACGCTCGCGTTGCCCTGCCCATCGGTGGTGGCGGTGCGGCCGCGCAGCACGGCGCCGTTCGGGCCACTGCGGGCCACGCCGGTGTGAGCGGAAGTGTTGCCGTCGGCGTTGTGTTCCACGCTGTGGCGGGTGCGCGCCTGGGCCTCGGCCGGGGCCGCCAGCGCCAGCACGGCGCTGAGCCCCAGCGCGGTGAGGGCCGAGAACACAAATACACCGGCGGCCAGCGCAGGGCGTTGCAGCAGGTCAGGGTCAGCGGGGCGGGTCAGCAAAGGCATGGCAGTCAACTCCTTGGGGGGTGGCATGGCTGTGTACTGTGGGCCCCAGGTGTGAGCCATTGATGGCAGAAAGCGGCCGATGTATGACAAACCATGACAAACGCCTGCGGCCCGGTCATGCCTTGTCATGGCTGCGGGTGCATCGCCCTCTGCCGCGTCTACCATTGCCACCATTCCCCTTGCGACGTTACCCCTGCCCCTGCCCATGACCGACACCCTGGCCAAGATCCTGGTCGCCGATGACGAGCCCGACCTGCGCGCCCTGCTGCAGCGCTACCTGAGCGACCAGGGCTACACCGTGCGCACGGTGGAGGGCGCCGGGCCGCTGGATGTGCTGCTGGCGCGTGAGCGCTTTGACGTGCTGGTGCTCGATGTGATGATGCCGGGCGAGGACGGCCTGTCCATCTGCCGGCGCCTGCGCGCGCAGGGCGAGACCATTCCCATCCTGATGCTCACCGCCCGGGGCGATCCGGTGGACCGCATCGTGGGCCTGGAGATGGGCGCGGACGACTACCTGCCCAAGCCCTTCAACCCGCGCGAGCTGCTGGCACGCATCCAGGCCATGGTGCGCCGCCAGCGCATGCTGGGCGCGCACACCGGGCCGCAGGGTGTACACGAGCGGCTGGCGTTTGGCGACTTTGTGCTGCTGCCTGCCGAGCGGCGGCTGGAGAAGGCCGGTGCGGATATGGCCCTCACCACCGGCGAATTCGCCCTGCTGCTGGCCCTGGCCCAAAACCCGCAGCGCCCCTTGGGGCGGGACCGGCTCATGGCCCTGGCCTATGGCCCCGACCACACGGCCACCGACCGCAGCATTGACGTGCAGATCATGCGGCTGCGCAAACTGATCGAGGCCGACCCGGCCCAGCCGCGCCACATCCGCACCGTGTGGGGCGTGGGCTACGTGTTTGTGCCCGATGGCGCTGCGCCTGCCAGCGGGGGCAGGCCATGACCACACACGCTGCGGTGCCCGCGCCTGCACCCACCACACCCAGGGGCCTGTGGCCCCGCAGCCTGCTGGGCCGCAACCTGCTGCTGATGGCCGTGCTCATCGTGCTGGGCCAGCTGTGCGCGGCGGTGCTGGTGCGGCAGATGATCCTCAAGCCCCGCGTGGCGCAGGTGGCCGATGGCGTGGCGCGCAATGTGGCCGCCCTCCGCGCTGGGCTGCAAGCGCTGCCGCCCGGACAGCGGCAAGCGTTTGTGCAGGCCTTCAACGCGCAAGCCGCGCAAACACAGGCCTTTGCACTGACGGCTGCGCCCGGCGCCTGGCGCGCCGTGCTCTCGCCCATGGAGCGGCAGTTTGTGCGCGCAGTGACGCAGCGGCTGGACGAGGCACAGGGCGCGCCTCCCTCAGGCGAGCCGGTCTGGCGACGCGACAGCAGCGGCGTACTGTCGCTGCGCGTGGTGCATGAGGGAACGGAATACTGGCTCAACCTGCCCAGCGTCTTCCCCACGCGCGAGTTCACCGGGGCCTGGCTCATGGCCACACTGGCCAGCATGGTGCTGGCGCTGGCGGGCGCGTGGTGGCTGCAGCGCCACCTTAACCAGCCGCTGCAGCGCGTGGTGCTGGCCGCGCAGCGCCTGGCCCGGGGCCAGCCGCCCGCGCCCCTGCCCGAGGACGGTCCCACCGAGATCGCCACCGTGGCCCGCAGCTTCAACCACATGGCCCACAGCCTGGCCCAGGCCGACCAGGAGCGGGCGCTAATGCTTGCGGGCGTGTCGCACGACCTGCGCACGCCGCTGACCAAGCTGCGCCTGGGGGTGGAGATAGCGGGCCCGCAGATTGAGCCCGAGCTGGCCACGCGCATGGTGCGCAGCATGGACGAGATGGACGCCATCCTCGGCCAGTTTTTGCACTTTGCCCGCATGCAGGAGGCCGAGCCCCCGCAGCCCGCCGCACTGGACGACCTGGCCCAGGCCATCGCCCAGGCGCAAGCCGACCATGGCCGCAGCGTGGCGCTGGAGCTGGGCGCGCCGCCGCCCGCGCCCGTGCAAGCCCAGGCCCTGCGCCGCGCAGTGGACAACCTGGTGGAGAACGCCTGGCGCCACGGCGCAGCGCCCGTGGTGCTTCGCACGGGCAGCGAAGGTGATGCCGTGTGGATCGAAGTGCAGGACCACGGCCCCGGCCTGCCCGCCACCGAGCTGGAGCGCGTGCGCCAGCCCTTTGCCCGGGGCGAGGCGGCCCGCAGTGGCCGCCCCGGCGCAGGATTGGGCCTGGCAATTGCCGACCGTGTGGCCCGCGCGCACGGCGGGCGGCTCGAGCTGCACAGCGCCCCGGGCCAGGGGCTGCGGGCGCGGCTGGCGCTGCCCGTGGGCAGCGCACCAAAGATTTAAGCAAAATAGACTGCTAGCGCTTGATATACAAGCGCTAGCAGCTATGTTTTTAATAGCAAACGATCAATGCACGCGCGCTGCCAGCTTGCGGTACAGCGTTTGGCGGCTGATGCCGAGCTGGCGGGCGGCCTGTGACACGTTGCCGCGTGCGCTTTGCAGGGCCTGGTCGATGGCGGCGCTGGAGAGTTGCTGCAGGCTGAGCAGCACTGGGGCGTGCCCGTGCACATGCCTTTGCAGAGGCGGGTATGGAGCTTGGGGAGCCGCCGCTGCAGACACGGGTGCAGCCACCGTTTCCAGCGCCTGCACGATGTCGTCACCCAGGTGCTCCCAGCCCAGCTGGTCTTCGCCCTCGGCCAGCATGGCGCAGGCGGTGCGCAGCACGCTGGCGTATTGGCGCAGGTTGCCGGGCCAGGGGTGGGCGGCAAGGCGCTGCAGCAAGGCGGGGGCCAGGTGCACGGGGTGGGGCAGGCCCTGCTCAGCGGCCAGCTCGGCCAGCAAGTGGGTGGTGAGGGCGTCAAAGTCGCTGCGCTCGCGCAGGGCGGGCAATTGCACCGTCAGGCCGTTCAAGCGGTAGTACAAATCGTGCCGAAAACGCCCCTGCTCGGCCGCCTGCAGCAGCTGGCAGTGCGTGGCGCTGATGAGGCAAAAGTCCACCGGCACGGCCTGGCCTGCGCCCACAGGCGTCACGCTGCGGTCTTGCAGCACGCGCAGCAGGCGGGTTTGCAGGGCCAGGGGCATGTCGCCGATTTCATCGAGAAACAGCGTGCCGCCGTGGGCCTGGCGCAGGCGGCCCAGGCTGCCCTCTTTGCGGGCGCCGGTGAAGGCACCGGCCACATGGCCAAACAGCTCGGATTCGATCAGGTGCTCGGGGATGGCCGCACAGTTGATGGCCACAAAGGGGCCGCTGCTGCGCGGGCCGCTGGCGTGCAGGGCGCGGGCAAACACTTCCTTGCCCACGCCCGATTCGCCCTGGATGAGCACCGGGATGGGCTTGCCCACCACGCGGCGGGCCTTGTCGGCAGCGGCGCGCCAGCGGGCGTCGCCCGTGTCGAGCCGGGCCAGGGCATCGTCCGGCACGGCCGCCGTGTGGACGCTGGCGCTGGGCTTGTGCACGGCAGGCCAGGCAGCGGCGTCCAGTTGCACCTGGGCATACAGCAAGGCCCCGCCGCGCAGGCGCAGCGCCTGGGGCTGCTGGGGGCGGCGGTGGTGGTGCGAGAGCAGGTCATCCAGCCGCACGTCGGCCACCCGCTCCAGCAAGGTGGCGCCCAGGTCGCCCGTGTGCAAGCCCAGCTGGGCCAGGGCCACGCGGTTGGCGCCCACGATCCAGCCGTCGGCCGACACGGCAACGATGCCTTCGGCCACGCTGCCAATGCCTTCGGGCTCGCGGTGCAGGTGCAGGCGGATGTTGCGCGTGCAGGTGGCCACCAGCAGGCGGTTTTCGATCATGCGGGCGGCGGTGCTGACCAGGCCCAGGGTGTGGGCGTGGCCATTGCGGTGGTCGCCCGAGATGTCGAGGATGCCCAGCAGCTCGCCCGTGGCCGAGAGGATGGGCGAGGCCGCGCAGGTGAGAAAGCTGTTGCGCTCCAGAAAATGCTCGCCGCCATGCACCTCCACCGCGTTGCCCTCGGCCAGCGCGGTGCCGATGGCGTTGGTGCCCCGGTGGGCCTCGTGCCACGAGGCGCCGCAGGTCAGCGCCACGCGCTCGGCCTTGTCGATGAAGCCGGGGCTGCCCAGCGTGTGCATGAGCATGCCCGCACGGTCGGCCAGCACCACCACGCTGTGGCTGTGGCGCACCTGGTCGAACAGGTATTCCATGATGGGGCGCGAGTGGGTGAGCAGGCTGTGGTTGCCCGCCATGGCCTGGCGCAGGTCACCGGGGCTGGGCAGGTCTGCCATGGCGCGCCCGGTGGGGGCCAGGCCTGCGGCCACGCTGCGCCGCCAGGAGCGGGCCAGCCGCTCGTCCACTACGCCACTGGGGCAATGGCCGTGTTCCAGCAAATGTCGCCGGGCCTGTTGCAAGGCCAGCAGGGGGATGTGGTGCGCACGCTGTCTCCTGAGCGGGCCTCATGGCGTCCCGCTTCAAGGGGCAGTATGGCCGGGCCTGCGGGGCAGGGCAATAGCGTTTGCGCAGGGGGTGTTCCAACTGTTCCATTTCGTGACAGGTGTTCTGTGTTGGAACGTAACGCGGTGGCCTGGTGTCACCCACACAGCGCCCCTGAAAGACAAAAATCCAATGGAATCAAGGGCTTGCCTGCCTAGCCCGGCGCAGCCAATGGCTGGCATGGGTCTTGTATGGGACCTGACATCTGCCTGCCGCAACCGCCTGCCGAAATGCGTGCAGCAGATGCCAACAACACCTACAGGAGACACCGCATGACCGTTTACGCAGCCCCCGGCGCCGCTGGCGCCAAGATCGCCTACAAGTCCCAGTACAACAACTTCATCGGCGGCAAGTTCGTGGCCCCGGTCAAGGGCCAGTACTTTGATGTGATCTCGCCGGTCAACGGCAAGGTCTACACCCAGGCCGCCCGCTCCACCGCCGAAGACATCGAACTGGCACTGGACGCCGCCCACGCCGCGGCCGATGCCTGGGGCAAGACCGACGCCGCCACACGCGGCAACATCCTGCTGAAAATTGCCGACCGCATCGAGCAAAACCTGGAGCTGCTGGCCTATGCCGAAACCGTGGACAACGGCAAGGCCATCCGCGAGACGCTGAACGCCGACATCCCGCTCACGGTGGACCACTTCCGCTACTTTGCGGGCTGCGTGCGGGCGCAAGAAGGGGCTCTATCCAACATCGACGAGAACACCGTGGCGTACCACATCCAGGAGCCGCTGGGTGTGGTGGGCCAGATCATTCCGTGGAACTTCCCCATCCTGATGGCGGCCTGGAAGCTGGCCCCTGCGATCGGTGCGGGCAACTGCGTGGTGCTCAAGCCTGCAGAGTCCACGCCCATTTCCATCCTCATCCTGGCCGAGCTGATTGCCGACCTGCTGCCGCCCGGTGTGCTCAACATCGTCAACGGCTTTGGCCGCGAGGCGGGCATGCCGCTGGCCACGAGCAAGCGCATTGCCAAGATTGCGTTCACCGGATCGACCAGCACCGGCCGCGTGATTGCACAGGCCGCCGCCAACAACCTGATTCCTGCCACGCTGGAGCTGGGTGGCAAGAGCCCCAACATCTTCTTTGCCGACATCATGGACAAAGACGATGCGTTTCTGGACAAGGCCATCGAAGGCCTGGTGCTGTTTGCGTTCAACCAGGGCGAGGTCTGCACCTGCCCCAGCCGCGCCATCATTCAAGAATCGATCTACGACCAATTCATGGAGCGTGTCTTGAAGCGCGTGGCCGCCATCAAGCACCAGAACCCGCTCGACACCGACAGCATGATGGGCGCGCAGGCCAGCAAGGAACAGCTCACCAAGATCCTGAGTTACCTGGACCTGGGCAAGCAAGAAGGCGCCGAAGTGCTGGCCGGTGGCGGCCAGGCCCACCTGGGCGGCGACCTGGAAGGCGGCTACTACGTGCAGCCCACGCTGTTCAAGGGCCACAACAAGATGCGCATCTTCCAGGAAGAAATCTTCGGCCCCGTGCTGGCCGTCACCACCTTCAAGGACGAGGCCGAAGCCCTGCAGATCGCCAACGACACGCTGTACGGCCTGGGCGCGGGCGTGTGGAGCCGCAACGGCAACGTGGCCTACCGCATGGGCCGCGCCATCAAGGCCGGGCGCGTGTGGACCAACTGCTACCACGCCTACCCGGCGCACGCAGCGTTTGGCGGCTACAAGGAATCGGGCATTGGCCGCGAGACCCACAAGATGATGCTGGACCACTACCAGCAGACCAAGAACCTCTTGGTGAGCTACAGCGAGAACAAGCTGGGCTTCTTTTGAGCCCATTTGACGGGGGTCAACGGAAGGCCTGAGCCCCCCGCTTTGCCAGACCACAGCGGGCGTACGATTTTGGCAAAGCAACCCCTGCCTTGGGCGCTGAGACCTGCTTCTCACGCCCTGGGCCGACCGCCCCGCCACCCGCATGGCGGGCGCGGGCCGACCCGCAGCGCCCCAAGGCAAGGGCATGCCCCGCCCTGCTGCGCACACACCGACCCGACCCTTTCCCCATACCTATAGCGATACCAAGGAGGTTCACGATGACCAGTACGTTCTTCATGCCCAGTGTCAACATCATGGGCGCAGGCTGCCTGCAAGAGGCCATGGCGGCCCTGAAAGGCCATGGCTTTCGCAAGGCGCTGATCGTTACCGACGCCGTGCTCAGCAAGCTCGGCGTGGCGGCGCGCATCCAGGCCCAGCTGGCCGGGCAGCAGATTGCCTCGGTGGTGTTTGACGGCACGCAGCCCAACCCCACGGTGGGCAATGTGCGCGCCGGGCTGGCGCAGCTCAAGGCCGAGCAGTGCGACTTCGTGATCTCTTTGGGCGGCGGCTCGCCCCACGACTGCGCCAAGGGCATTGCCCTGTGCGCCACCAACGGCGGCGAGATTGCCGACTACGAAGGCGTGGACCGCTCTGCCAAGCCGCAACTGCCTCTGGTGGCCATCAACACCACGGCGGGCACCGCCAGCGAGATGACGCGCTTTTGCATCATCACCGACGAGACGCGCCACATCAAGATGGCCATCGTGGACCGCAACGTCACGCCCATCCTGTCCGTCAACGACCCCGAGCTGATGCTGGCCAAGCCCAAGGGCCTGACCGCCGCCACCGGCATGGATGCGTTGACCCACGCGGTGGAGGCCTACGTGTCCACCGCCGCCACGCCCATCACCGATGCCTGCGCCTTGAAGGCGGTAGAGCTGATTGCCCGCAACCTGCGCACCGCTGTGGCCCAGGGGGACAACCTGCCCGCCCGCGAGCAGATGGCGTATGCGCAGTTCCTGGCGGGCATGGCGTTCAACAACGCATCGCTGGGCTATGTGCATGCCATGGCGCACCAGCTGGGCGGCTTTTATGACCTGCCACACGGCGTGTGCAATGCGCTGCTGCTGCCGCATGTGGAGGCGTTCAACGTGCCCACATCGGCCGCACGCCTGCGCGACGTGGCGCATGCCATGGGCGTGGAGGTGCAGGGGCTGGGCGCCGAAGCGGGCGCACAGGCCTGCCTGACCGCCATCCGCCAGCTGGCGCTGGACATTGGCATCCCCAAGTGCCTGAGCGACCTGGGCGTGAAGGAGGCAGACATTCCGCTGCTGGCCACCAACGCGCTCAAGGATGCGTGCGGCCTGACCAACCCGCGCACGGCCACGCAGGCCGACATCGAAGGCATCTTCCGCGGGGCCATGACGGCCTGACGCCATGAAGGCCATGGACGCCGCCACGGCAACCCAGGGCACCCCACCACCCCCACGGGTGGTGGCCACGCCTGCTGCACTGGAGCTGGTGGCCTTGCTGCAGGCCAAGCATGGCCAGGACTTGATGTTCCACCAAAGTGGCGGCTGCTGCGACAACAGCGCCGCCAACTGCTACCTGCCCGGTGAAATCACCATGGGCGCGGGCGATGTGTACCTGGGTGACATTGGGGGCTGCCGGTTCTACATCGGCAAAGCCCAGTACGAGACCTGGAAGCACACGCAGCTCATCATCGATGTGCTCGACGGGCATGGCGGCGGCACCTTCTCGCTGGAGGGGCCGGAGGGCAAGGCATTCCACACGAGGTCGCGGGTGTTCACGGCGGCCGAGCTGGCAGCGCTGGGCATCAGCGCGCCAGGGCCCTGACGCCCAAAGGCATCACAGCCAAAACAGGCTCTAGCGCTTTATCAATAAGCGCTAGCAGCTATATATTTAATAGCAATTACCAGACTGCGCCCTGCGGGATGCGCGGGGTATCGCTACAAAAGGTCACTTTCAAGATCGCAACGGCGGGCACAAACCCAGGGCACTCATGAATAATGGGGCGGATTGAGAACTCTTTCGCTCCACCCGAGCCAAGCGCCCCCATGACCACCACCTCGACCATCCTGCGTTTTCTGGCGGAATCTTCCGCAGACAGCCCCGGCGGCCGCGTGTCGGCAGGCGTGGTCATGAAGTGGATTGACGAAGCCGCCAACGTGGTGGCCAACCAGTGGGCCAAGAGCCCCTGCGTGGCCGCCAGTTACGGCAGACTGCGCTTCATGCACCCGGTGGTGGGTGGCGCCATGGTCGAGGTCGAGGCCCGCCTGGCCTACACCGGCACCACCAGCATGAACATCTTCATCGAAGTGCGCAGCGGCCCACAGCCAGGCGAGGCCTACCAGGAAGTGACCCACTGCGTGGCCGTCTTCGTCTCGCCCGACGACACCGGCACCCCCCGGCCCGTAGACAAGTGGACCCCCGAAACCCCCGGGGACATGGCTTTGGCCCAACTGGTGCGGGGTCAGATAGAGGCGGGACGCCCGGGCCACTGAGACACGCCAGCGCCAGCAACCCAACCCCCACAGACGCGGCAGCCGCGCTGGCCGCCCCGCAGATTCAATGCCCGGTCACAGCAACGTGCGCTGCGCGAACCGCACCACCGTCACGCCCGCGCGCGCCTGCCGGACCGAGGGCATCACCAGCACGCAGTTGTCGTAGGGGGTGGTGACAGGCACCCCATCGTTGTCACCGATCACGGTACCAGCCTTTTCAAACAGCTCCAGGCCCGTGTAGGGCGCCACAAACCGGAACGCGCTGCTGGTGGCCACCACCGGGCCGGTCACCTCCAGCGCCCACTGCCGGGGCGCATCGGGCATGCGCCAGCCAGGCAGTTGCTGCGCCAGCGCCTGCACACCGACCACGCCAGACTGCTCGATGAACCGCACGCACTGGTCCTGGGCCACCTGCAGGCTGGCCGGGTCGCCATGAAAGCCGCACTCGATCAGCAGCGAACGGGTGTCACCGGCCTCGGCATCGGGCAGGCCGAAGCGGCCGTAGTCGCGCATGCGCACACCGTCTTTGTGGCCCGCGTCCACCACGATGTGCTCGGGCGAGCGCATGGCATGCGCCAGCGCCAGGTTGCGCGGCTGCACGCCGGTGAGCAGCAGCGGGGCCGAGGGCTCGTGCATGGAATGGATATCGAGCAGCCAGTCGGCCTGCTGCACAAACGGCCGCAGCGCAGCGGCGCGGCGGCGCTCACGGGTGTCGCCCGCGTCGATGCGTTCGTTGAGCCACTGGCGGTTGAGGTCTTCGTCGGTGAAGCGCGAGGCATCGTGGTGGCTGGCATCGAAGCGGTCAAACGCATCAAGGTTGCAAAACGCCAGCGTGAGGCGGCCCTGCTCGGGCCGCACCCCAGCCTCCAGCAGGCCCTTGAGGGCCCAGGCGCCACACAGCTCGTTGCCGTGCACCAGCGCGCTGACCATGGTGCTGCGGCCGGGCTTGCCGCTGTCAAAGTGCCAAACCCCCTCGACCCCGGTGTTGCCAACGCGCCAGGCGCTGATGTCGGGGACTGGCAGTGAAAAGCCGGGCGATGCGGCGGTGGTGTCCATGCGTGTGCTCATGTGGGCGGTCATTCTTCGATCTTTGCGAACTGCACGATCTTCTGGTACTTGGCGATTTCACTGGCGATGTACTTGTCGGTATCGGTGGCGGGGGAGGCCACGACAGAGCCGGTGGCTTCCATCTTCTTGCGGAAGTCGGGCGACTGCAGCATGTCGGTCAGCGCCTTGCGCAGCTTGTCGTAGATGGGCTTGGGCAGGTTGGCCGGTGCCATCAGCGCAAACCACACACCGATGTCCACGTTCTTGAACTGGGGCAGCTCGGCCAGGGCCGGAATGTCGGGCGTGATGGGCGAGCGCTTGGCCTCGGTAGTGCCCAGGGCAATCACCTTGCCGCTTTTGATGTGGGGCAGGCCGCTGGAGAGGACGAACACGCCAAACTCCAGGTTGTTGCCCACCAGGTCGTTGGTCAGCGGGGCCACGCCGCGGTAGGGAATGTGCGTCATGAACAGCTTGCCCTGGTCTTTGAGCATCTCACCCGCCAGGTGCAGCGAGGTGCCCACGCCCGAGCTGCCGTAGCTGAATTTGCCTGGGTTCTTGGCGACCAGCTGCGTGAACTCGGCCGCATTCTTGACGCCCGAGGCGGGTGATGCCACCAGCACCAGCGGCTGCGACGCCACCAGCCCGATGGCGGTGAAGTCCTTGATGTCGTACTTGACCTTTTTGGTGACCAGCTTGTTGATGGCCAGCTCGTTGCTGGCGCCCACCAGCAGCGTGTAGCCATCGGGCTGGGCATTGGCCACCTTTTGCGCGCCAATGGCGCCGCCCGCACCGCCGAGATTCTCGATCACCACCGGCTGGCCCAGTCGGGTGGACAGCTCGGTGCCCACCATGCGGCCCATCAGGTCGGTGCTGCCGCCGGGCGGGTACGCCACGACGATGGTGATGGGCTTGGTGGGATAGGCTGGTGCCTGGGCCCAGGCCGCGGATACGGCGGCGGCACACGCCAGTGCACCGGCAACACATCGGACAAGCCCCTGGCGGCGGGCAATAGAGAGAGGACGCATCGTGTTTCCTTGTGTGGGGTGGTAGTGCCCCATTGTCCGAATCGCCGCCCCTCCATGTGGTGCCTAAATGGCACGAGACGGTGCATTTTTGGCACCGGAATCTCCTGGCCGCCGGTTGTTCTGCTGCCCCTCAGCAACTGATGCACTGTCCTGTGGGTCCACGCACCATCTGCGCAGGCAACCGCGCAACTGCGCTGTATCAGCGGCGCGCAATCGTGGACCAGAGCACCTCTGCCAGCGTGCTGAGTCGGCGCTTGGGGCGGTACAGCCGCACATCGAACTTCACCTCCAGGCTCTTGTCACCGGCAGGCGCCAACAGGCCCGACTTGCAGTCGCCATGCACCATGGACCAAGGCAGCCAGGACACCCCCAAACCTTTGCGCACGTACTCGTAGTTCGCATCGGGCGAGTCACATTCCACCAACCGCTGCAGGCTGCTGGCCTGGGGGTGGTGGGCCAGCAGATCCTCCACCAAACGCCCCAGCGCGAGCGTGCGGCCAAACGCGATGTACGGCACCGCTGTGCTGCCCGCACCCAGCCGATAGCGCGGAGCGCCATGCGCATCTGCCAGGGCTATGGGCAAGAGCCGGTCAGTAGCAAGGGCGACATGCAAAAACTGTCGCCCATCCAAAGGCACCGTCAGCGAGGGGTGGTGATAGAGGATGGCGAAATCTGCCACGCCCTGCTGCAAGTCTTGCACCGCATCGGCCAGCGCGCGGGTGAGGATGCGCAGCTCCCCATCGGCCAGATGGGGCCGCAAACGCACCAACCAGTCGGCTACCACGGTGCGCGCCAAGGTGCGGCCTGTGGCCAGGGTGACGGTGCGGGCCTGGCGGCCTGCAATGGCCATCAGCTCATCGTGCGACTGGGCCAGGTTGCGCGCCATTTGCTCGGCCGTGTCCACAAAGGCCTGGCCTGCGGCGGTGAGCCGCACCGGGCCACCGCCACGCTCGATCAGCGGCGTTCCGGCCCAGGCTTCTAGTGCGCGGATGCGGCGCCCAAAGGCCGGGTGCGTGACGTGGCGTATCTCAGCGGCGCGGGTGAAGCTGCGCTCCTGCGCCAGCACGGCAAAGTCCTCCAGCCATTTCAGTTGCATGGGCAAGGCACCTGGGGGCAACGCACAAGGGCTGGCGCTGGAGGGGGTGGAAGGGGCACAGCCTGCGGCCGGGGGCTCAGGCGCTGCGCGCGGCCTCCAGCACAGCGCGGGTGCGCTGCGCTTCGGCACGGGCTGCCGCGCCAAAGTCGGCGCCCTGCGATGCATAGAGCACGGCGCGGGACGAGTTGACGATGATGGGCCCGTCGCTGCGCAGGCCTGCGCGCACAGTGGCCACCGCATCGCCGCCCTGCGCGCCCACGCCGGGGATGAGCAGGGGCAGCGTGGGCGCAATGCTGCGCACGCGTTCAATCTCTTGCGGGTAGGTGGCGCCCACCACCAGGCCGAGCTGTCCGTTCAGGTTCCAAGGGCCTTGGGCCAGCTTGGCGATGTGTTCGTACACCAGGGGCTGGCCTTCGATGCTGGCCAGGCGCTGGTTTTGCAGGTCGTCGCCACCAGGGTTGGAGGTGCGGCACAGCAAGAATGCGCCCTTGCCGTGGTAGGCCAGGTAGGGCTCGATGGAGTCAAAGCCCATGAAGGGCGAGAGCGTGACGGCGTCGGCCCCGTAGCGCTCGAACGCTTCCTTGGCGTACTGCTGCGCGGTGGAGCCGATGTCGCCGCGCTTGGCATCCAGAATCACCGGCACCTTCGGCGCTGTGCGGCGCATGTGCTCCATCAGGCGTTCAAGCTGGTCTTCGGCGCCGTAGGCGGCAAAGTAGGCAATCTGCGGCTTGAAGGAGCAGACCAGATCGGCTGTGGCATCGACGATGGCTGCGCAGAAGTCGTAAATCTTGCTGGCGTCGCCCTTCATGTGGGCGGGGAAGCGGGAGGGCTCAGGGTCCAGGCCCACGCACAGCATGGATTGGTTTTGCGTGGTGGCAGTGCGCAGTGTGTCGATGAAGGTCATGGGGGGTGATTTTAGGTGGGTGCCGCTGAAATGGGCGTCGGGTGGGTCTGCCCATGAAAAAGGCCACCCCGCAGGGTGGCCCTTAGAACCTGTTGACGATCTTTTCGGGGATCGCATTGGAGTGCAATCGGGATGAGTGGATGCTTCGGGTGCGCCGCATGGGCTCGTGCCCATGCAAGCAGCCGGGGCGTCCAATCGCCCGATTTCACTCCAACCCTTCGGGCAAGTGTCTTGCCGGGCGGTCTGCGTTGTTGCACCGCTTGCCAATAGCACGGGCTATTGGCCGCACGCTGCGCCTAGCATCCCATCCCGGCAAGGCACTTGTGCGACCCCGAAAAGATCGTCAACAGGTTCTTAACGAAGCACGGAATGGTCTTAGTTTCCGGCTGCGCGCTTTTCCAGAATCTCGAAGGCGGGCAGGGTCTTACCTTCCAGCACCTCCAGGAAAGCACCGCCGCCGGTGGAGATGTAGCCCACCTGCTTGTCGATGCCGTACTTGGCAATGGCGGCCAGCGTGTCGCCACCGCCCGCAATGCTGAAGGCGGGCGACTCGGCAATGGCCTTGGCGAGTTGCTTGGTGCCGTTTTCAAAGGCGGCAAACTCAAACACGCCCACGGGGCCGTTCCAGACGATGGTGCCTGCGGACTTGAGCTGTGCCGCCAGGCGGGCCGCGGTCTCGGGGCCGATGTCCAGGATCATGTCGTCTGCCGCCACATCGGTGGCGGCCTTCACGGTGGCGGGGGCGTCGGCTGCGAAGGTCTTGGCGACCACCACGTCGGTAGGGATCGGCACCTCGGCGCCACGGGCCTTCATCGCGGCCATCACGGACTTGGCGGCGTCCAGCAGGTCGGGCTCGGCCAGGCTCTTGCCGATGGGCAGGCCTGCGGCCAGCATGAAGGTGTTGGCAATGCCGCCGCCGACGATGAGCTGGTCCACCTTGTCGGCCAGGCTTTGCAAGATGGTGAGCTTGGTCGACACCTTGGAGCCCGCCACGATGGCGGCCAGAGGGCGCTGGGGCTGGGCCAGCGCCTTGGTCAGGGCGTCAATTTCGGCCGACAGCAGCGGGCCGGCGCAGGCTATTGGGGCGTACTGCGCGATGCCGTAGGTGGTGCCTTCGGCGCGGTGGGCGGTGCCAAAGGCGTCGTTCACGAAGATGTCGCAGAGCGCGGCCAGCTTGCGGGCCAGCTCTTCCTTGTTCTTCTTCTCGCCCACGTTCAGGCGGCAGTTTTCCAGCAGCACGATCTGGCCGGGGGCCACTTGCACGCCGTCCACCCAGTTGGCAACCAGCGGAACCTCACGGCCCAGCAGCTCGGCCATGCGTTTGGCCACGGGGGCCAGGGAGTCTTCGGGTTTGAACTCACCTTCGGTCGGGCGGCCCAGGTGGCTGGTCACCATCACAGCGGCACCGGCGTCCAGCGCCATGCGGATGGCGGGGATGGAGGCACGGATGCGGGTGTCTTCGGTGATATTGCCAGCGTCGTCTTGCGGCACGTTCAGGTCGGCACGGATGAAGACGCGCTGGTTGCGGGCCTTGCCCTGGGCGCACAGATCGGAAAAGCGAAGGATGTTCATGGAAAAAGGGTTTCCTGGATGGGCTCGTGGATCAGGAGCGCCATTTTAGTGACCCCGACCACTCCCCTTGTCCCGCCCCTTGGCCAAACCCTGCGTGTAAGTCCTGCGTTGTGCCCGGGGCTACCAGCCCCAGCCGATGTGCAGCGGCAGGTACACCGCCATACCCACCACGATGGTGCCCAGGATGCCGCGCTTCCAGAAGTAGTAGGCACTGGCCAGGACCACGGCGGGCAAGCGGGCGTCCTGGAAGGTCTGGATGAATTCGCCGTGGGCCATGAAGATCTCGGGCGCAATCACGGCCGACAGCGCGGCCAGCGGGGCGTATTTGAGGCCGCGCTTGAGCCAGTCGGGCAGCGCCATCTCGCGCTCGGGGATCATGAAGAACGACCGCGACACCACGGTGATGACGGCCAGCCCCAGGATGGCGATGACGGGTTCAACCCAGGACCAGTTCATGGATGGCGCTCCTCGCGCACGGGCACGACGTCGCCGTCGCGCACATGCTGTTTTTCGTCCGCAGGCAGTTTTTCGTTGGCGGGCACCAGCAGCAGCTCGGGGTGGCGGCGGCGGTGCTCCACCGCCTCGATCATCAGCCCCACGGCCACGGCGGCGGCAATGGCCACCAGGATGTTGAGCTTGAGCGGCAGCGCAAAGGCGGCGATGGCCGCCGTGGCCGCCACGCCCGTGGCCAGCCAGGTGGCGCGGTCGAACAGCAGTGACAGCAGCACCCCCAACAGCGCCAGCACGCCCGCAAACCCGAGGCCCCAGGACAGCGGCACCACATTGGCCAGCGCAATGCCCAACAGCGACGGCACCTGCCATGCCAGCCAGTTGGTGCAGGCGGCCCCGGCAAAGTAGGGCACTTGGTCAGGCTCGGGGGTTTGCGCGGGAAAGCGCTTCATGAACGCCACAAAGATCACGTCGCCGCTGAAGTAGCCAATCACCAGGCGCCAGCGCCGTGGCAGGTGGGCAAAGTAGTTGCGCCACATGCTGCTGAAGATGACGAAGCGCAGGTTCACACACGCGGCCGTGAGCCACACCACCCACAGCGGCGCGCCCACCGTGAGCAGCGGTATGACGGCCAGCTGCGCGCTGCCCGCGTACACCACCAGCGACATGAACACTGCCATCGGCAGCGACATGCCGCTCTTGATCATGGCCACCCCGGTGACCAGCCCCCAGGCGCCAATGCCCAGCGAGGTGCCCGCCATGTCTTTGGCGGCCATGCGAAAGGACGGGTGGCGCACCATGGCCCCCCAGGTGGATGGGGTTGCCGTGCTCACGCCGCCCCCGCGCCAGCGCCCAGCACCTGCCCCACCGGCAACTGAAAGCCGCGCAAGAAATCAGCCACGGGCAGGCGCTTGCCCCCCGCACGCTGCAAGGTGGTGAGGCGCAGGGCGCCGTCGCCGCAAGCCACCGTCACGCCCTCGGGGCCTGATGCCAAAATCTGGCCGTAGCGCTCATTAGATAAGCGCGAGCAGCTATCAATTTCATAGCTCCATACCTTGATAGCCTCGCCCTGCAAATGGGTGCTGGCGCCCGGAAACGGGTCGAACGCCCGGATGCGCTGGCCAATGGCCGCAGCAGGCAAAGACCAGTCGATTTCGCTCTCGGCCTTTTCAATCTTGTGGGCGTAGGTCACGCCCTCAGCAGGCTGCGGCACGGGCTTCAGGCCACCACAGGCGGCCAGTTCCAGGGCTTCCACAATCATGCGACCGCCCAGGGTGGCCAGGCGGTCGTGCAGCACGGCGGTGGTGTCGGTGGCGGCGATGGGGGTTTTCTCCAGCAGCAGCATGTCACCCGTGTCCAGGCCCGCATCCATCTGCATGATGGTGACGCCAGTTTGTGCATCGCCCGCCTCGATCGCCCGGTGGATGGGCGCTGCGCCGCGCCAACGTGGCAGCACGCTGGCGTGGATGTTGAGGCAGCCTTTGGCGGGCAAATCCAGCACCCACTGCGGCAGGATCAGCCCGTAGGCGGCCACCACCATCACATCGGCCTGGGCGGCCAGCAGGGCCTCGCGCACGGCAGCGGCGTCTTCGGGGTACTTGCCGTCCAGCCGCAGGCTGCGCGGCTGGGCCACGGCAATGCCATGCTCCAGCGCGCACTGTTTGACGGGCGATGCCTGCAGCTTCATGCCGCGCCCGGCGGGGCGGTCGGGCTGCGTCAGCACCAGCGGCACGGTGAAACCCGCCGCCAGCAAGCGGTCCAGGGCCACGCGGGCAAATTCGGGGGTGCCGACAAAAATCACTCTCATGGGGTATCTCTCGCAATACGGGTCAGCGGGGCAACAGCCCTCTGGGGTCGGTGGCGCAGCTGAAAGCGGCCCGATGGGGCCGCCGGGCCAACGTCATGGGCGGTCGTCTGGGGCGTTGGAAACATCGTCCACAAACAGCACCTGCCGCACGGTGCCCGAGGGGTCGATATGGATGTAGGCAAAACGGGGGTCGGACAACTGGGTGAAGCGGTAGACCCAGACCTCCCCGTCAAAGCGGGCGACCCGGTCTACGCGCTGCGGGGTGCCCAGCCAGTAGCGCACATCGGCCACAGTCCATTGCCCGATGGGAATCTGCTCCAGCCACTGCTGGGTGAGCGCCGCAGCGTTGGCCACCAAGCGGCCAGCGGCATCAAAGTCCAGGTTGTAGACCTGAACGCCAGCGGGCAACTCGGAATACTGCCAGCGCTCCCCCCCTTCGGCCCGGGGGTACACCGCCGTGGGTTGCCCCAACCGCTGGGCCACGTCTTGGCGCGAGGCACCCAGGGGTTCTTTGGCCGGGCTGGCGCAGCCCACCAGCAAGGCACAGGCAACGCCCAGTCCATACAGCGCAACCGCGGATGCCCACCGCTGCGCACGCAAAACCATGCGCGCGCGCAGTGCCCGCACCCCCACATGGATGCTGGGCACCTGGGTATTCACTCGCGATTACCTCGCTGCTGTTTGACCATTTTGGTCTTGATGCGATTGCGTTTGAGGGGAGAGAGATATTCCACAAACACCTTGCCCAGCAAATGGTCCATCTCGTGCTGAATACACACAGCGAGAAGGCCATCGGCTTGCACGGTGTGCGTCTGGCCTTTTTCATTCAAGGCTTTGACATGCACGCTGCTAGAACGCTCGACACCGTCGTAAATACCCGGCACAGACAGGCAACCTTCATCGCCCACTTGCTTTTCAGGGCTGGCCCAGGTGATTTCAGGGTTGATGAGCACCAGCGGCTGATCGCGCTCTTCAGAGACGTCGATCACCACCACGCGCTCATGCACGTCAATTTGCGTAGCGGCCAGGCCAATGCCGTGGGCGTCGTACATGGTGGCCAGCATATCGGCCACCAGGGTTTGGATGCGCTCGTCCACCGCAGCAACAGGCTTGGCCACCTTGTGCAGGCGTGGATCGGGGTAACAGAGAATAGGAAGAATTGCCATGAAACCAGGTAATAAGTGTCGCTATTTTCGCCACTTTTGAGCAAAGGCGCTGCCCAGCAGGCCAATATTCGTTGCCGAATCAAGGGCTTGAGCAGAGAATCTGAGATGATTTGTAATGGTTTTGCTTGGCCACTCGCCTGATATGGGTGGCCAGGCGTCAGTGAGGGGGCGTTTCTCAATGCATCAAAAAAGGAAAAACATGATGACTTTCTCCAGCGCGCAGCGAACAGCCTTGGGTGCGCTGACAGTCATTGCCGCAGCTTTGGCATGCACGCCCGCCTTGGCACAAAAGTACCCGATTTCCGATGCCCAGCGCAGCACCGCGCAACAGGTGTCGGAGAAGGGTATCCCAATCTCCGAGTTGGCCCCCAACGCCCCTGACACCTATGTCGTCAAGCGCGGCGATACGCTGTGGGACATCTCCAAGATGTACCTCAAGAGCCCATGGCGCTGGCCTGAGCTGTGGGGCATGAACCTCAAGGCTCTGCCCAACCCCCACCTGATCTTCCCCGGACAAACGCTGTACCTGGACAAGTCCGACGGCTATGCGCGCCTGCGCACCCAGCCTGTGGGCGGCTCCGACACGATCCGCCTGTCGCCGCGCACACGCACCGACAGCCTGGCCAGCCTGGCCCTGCCCACCCTCAAGTCGCACCTGATTGCGCCCTTCCTGGTCGAGCCCCTGGTGGCCGATGCCGCCACCATTGAACAAGCGCCCCGCTTGGTGGCCACGACCGACCAGCGCGTACTGATGGCCGCAGGCGATCGTGTGTACGCACGCGGCAGCGCCAATGCCCAGCTGAGCACCAAGGCGGGCAACCCCCGCAGCTTCCGCGTGTTCCGCGATGCCGTGGCACTGAAGGACCCCGTGTCGGGTGAAATCCTGGGCTACGAAGCGCGCTACCTGGGCAATGCCGAACTGGCCCGCAGCGAAACCGTGGAAGAAGTCAGCGACGGCAAGGGCAAGGTCAAGCAAGAGTTGGTGCCAGCCACCGTGGACATCACGGCCACCAAGGAAGAGATTCGCGCAGGCGACCGCATGCTTCCTGAGCCTGGCCGTAACTTCAAAAACTACATTCCCCACGAGCCACAAACCAATGTGAACGCCCGCGTGGTGTCCATTTATGGCTCCTCCAACGTGGCGGTGGCTGGCCAAAACCAGGTCGTGGCCATCAACATGGGCTCCACCCAAGGCATTGAGCCAGGGCATGTGCTGACCTTGCTGACCAAAGGCGACCTCGTCAAGGACGTGACCGGCGACGGCAAGCCAATGATCAAGCTGCCCAGCGAACACAACGGCTTGGCCATGGTGTTCTTGACCTTTGACAAGGTTTCGTACGCGCTACTGCTGGAAGTGCGCACTGGCGTGCAAGTGGGCGACCGACTGGTCAACCCACAGTAAACGCAGCCCAGCCTGCGATCGATCACGCTGCAACGGGGCCTTCGGGCCCCGTTTTGCATCGCCCCCATACAAACCTTCCAACCCTCATTGGCCAACTATGGACCGGGACGAACTGGGCGCATGGCTACGGCTTGCCACCACCAAAGGCATTGGCAACCAGGCTGCGCGCAAGCTGCTGGCGGCCTTTGGCCTGCCTGCGGGCATCTTTGCCCAGCCTGAAGCAGGCTTGGGTCAGTGGGTGACGCCGCGCCAGGCCCAAGCCCTGAGCACGCCGCCCGCCGAATGGCCGGATTTGCTGGAGAAGACCTGGCAGTGGCTGCAAGCGACCGATACCCCCGAAGGCGTGGCCCGGGACATCATCACCCTGGGGGATCGGCGCTTTCCCCAGAAAATGCTGGACACCGAGGACCCGCCCCTGATGCTGTACGTGATGGGCGCCCAAGCCCTGGTGCAGAACGCACCCTTCAGCGAGGGGCAATGCCTGGCCGTGGTGGGCAGCCGCAATCCCACGGCACAGGGGGCAGACAACGCCTACCAATTTGCCAAAGCACTGCGCGCTGCGGGGCTGACCATCGTGTCTGGCCTGGCGTTGGGCGTAGATGCCGCCGCGCATGAAGGGGCCTTGGCCGATGTAGCACCGGGCGATGGCTCAGAGCAGGCCGCCACCATCGCCATCGTGGGCACGGGACTGGACCGCGTCTACCCCAGTAAACATCTGGCACTGGCACACCGCATTGCCCGGCACGGCCTGCTGGTCAGCGAATACCCGCTGGGCACCCCGCCCTTGGCAGGCAACTTCCCCAAGCGCAATCGCATCATTTCCGGCCTATCGCAAGGCACCCTGGTGGTCGAGGCCGCATTGGCCTCGGGCTCGCTGATCACGGCCCGCATGGCATCCGAGCAAGGCCGGGAAGTGTTCGCTATTCCGGGCTCCATCCACGCACCTCAATCGCGGGGCTGCCACGCACTGATCAAGCAAGGCGCCAAACTGGTCGAGTCGGCCCAAGATGTTCTGGAAGAGTGCCGATGGTCTGCAGCCCCGTGCACACTAGAAGCAGTGGCTGGCGATGCACCTGCAGCAGCCACCGAAAGCCCGCTGCTACAGGCCATGGGCTACGACCCGGTCGGGCTGGATGCGCTGGTCAGCCGCACAGGGCTGGACACGGCCAGCCTGCAAGTGCAGCTGCTGGAATTGGAGTTGGACGGTGCCATCGCCCGGCTGCCCGGCGCATTGTTTCAGCGCATGGGGCGCGGCTAGGCGCCGCTCAAAGCAGGCCGAAGCCTGTGCGGTGTGACAGGGCGCTCACTGCCAGCTGCGTGCACGCAGGCTGGCTGGCTGGCTCAGTCGAGCAGGCGCTCGGGGTTGGCGTCCAGCTTGGCCAGGGCGTCGCGGGTGGCACGCATGGTGAGCCCCTCTTCGTCCTGCGCCACCAGCAGGCCGGTCTGCAGATAGGCCGCCAGCCGGTGCAGCTGGATCAGGTAGCTGCTGCCATCGACGGCAGCAAACAGATGCAACTGCTTGCGCTTGCTCTGCCACGCATACTGCACCTGGGCCGAAGACCCATTGTGGTCCAGCGTGTACCAGGTGCCGGGCTTGAGGTCCTGGGCCCACGCCACCATGGCGTCGTCCACCGGGGCGCCGTTGTCGGCAATCACGAAGATCGAGGATGCATCGATGCCCAGCATCATTTCGATGCTTTCGGAATTGAGCGGCATGTCGCCCAGCGTGGCATCGTTGATGAAGTCTTCCAAATTGGCCAAGCGCTTGGACATGGCCTCGATGTGCGCCTGCGGAATGCTCGCCGTCTTGGACAAAAATGCTTCGGCCAGGGTGTCCGTCAGCACCTTGATGCCCGCATCCTGCTCAGCCCCGGTCACACCAATCAGCGTCAGCCCCTGGCGCAGGCGCTGCAGCAGACCCGGCAGTTGCTGGATTACCAGCGAGCGGTCGGTGCGGTTGGGCTTGGCGCTGGCGGCCCACACCAGATCGGCGGCGGTCTGCTTGAACATCACCGTGTCAGCATGCTGCGCACCGTCGCGCACCGCAGACAAGGCCAGCACCTCGGCCCAGGTCTTGAAGAGAAATTCACGGATCTCATCGCGCACCGGCATGTCGCGCAGCATGGTCCGCAGCTCGATGGTGTATTGGATGGCCAGCGTCTCACGCTGCTCCACCTGCTGGGCCACGCTCACCAGGCGCAACGTGGCCTGCTTTTCGGTCAGGAACTTGGAGAGGAATTTCTCAAACTCTTCGTACACCAGCTGGAACACACGGCGCCCGGTCTCGGGGTACTGCTCAATCACCTGCACCACCCGGCGGATTTCTGCCTCCAACGCACTGCCGTTGATGGCCGTGGCGTCAAAACCCATGACGCAAGCGCCCATGCGGTCAATCAGTTGCCGTGCAGGGTGGTCCAGGTTGCTGAAAAACTCGGGCTCTGCCAGGGCCACCCGCAACACCGGCACCTGCAAGCGCGCAAACCACACCCGCACGGCAGGCGGAATGCGGTCTTCGGCCAGGATGCTCTGGAACATCAGCGCCACCACCTCAATGATGGCCTTTTCACCCGGGGTGACGGCTTTCTTCTTGAGCTCAACCGAGCGTTCGCGCACGGCACCAGCCACCTGCACCACGGCAGCGGGACTGTAATCTTCCATGAGAGTGGCTACGCCGCTGTAATACGTGTCTGCCTGAACCCGCTGCGCAGACAAGGCGTGGGCCAAGGCAGCGGAGGCTGGTGGAGCCTTGACCATGTCAAAACCGGTCGCTGGCTGGGTCAACAGCTTGCGCAACTGGCCCATCACCCCCTGCGCACGCTGGCGGGCACGGATCAATGGCGTCATGCCCGTGGCGGCGCCGTAGCCTCCACCCACCATGCCCGGGTGGGGCGCCATGTACTGCCCTTGCTGGGGGGGCATCATGGGGCGCTGTAG
This sequence comes from Acidovorax sp. 1608163, assembly GCF_003669015.1. NCBI lineage: Bacteria > Pseudomonadati > Pseudomonadota > Betaproteobacteria > Burkholderiales > Comamonadaceae > Acidovorax > Acidovorax sp. 1608163. Next base: position 79,415 of record NZ_CP033069.1, on the reverse strand, counting down.
CAAAGGCTCGCCCCGGCCAGATGCCGGGCCACCCCATCGCGCGCCCGGCGCACCTTGCATGCCCGCCATGGCATCACGCGACTGGGCAAGTGCCTGGGAGGCCAAACCGCTCGCACCGGAGGATTCAGCCCCCCCGCCCACGCCACCCGAAGCGGTGCGGCGCACGCGCCCCCGCATGTCCGTGGGCATGGCCACGCCTTGCTCCACATAAAACACGTTGACGGCCTGGTAGTGCTTTTGGACCTGCTTGGCCAGCTCCCGCTGCAGCGGGTCAACCACCGTGAGCAAATCGGTGCGGGGCAAGCCCGCATCCACCCATTGCTCCACCAGCTTCAGGCACACCGTCTCGACCCGCAGGATGTCAGTGCTGTCCATGTCCTGGCCCTCCAGCACCTGGGTGCGCTGGCGTAAGGAGTCAAACTGCTGGCTCACCTGCTCAGCCACCGTGATGGCCATGCGGGCGGCGACGATCTTGTTCTCCACCACATCGTCGCTGAGCAGCTCGAACTGGCTGCCCAGTACGGCCTGCCCCTGGCTGCTGCTGGAGTGGGGGGCCAGCGCATCACGCCAGGTCTTGGCCGTGCGCTCCAACCAGGCCGTGTGGTGTTGCTGGTACAGCAGCCAGGCGTCGCGCCGGGTCTGCATTTCACGCTGGGTGCCTGTTTGCGCCATAAGCGCCGACAGGAACTCGGTCACTGTCTTGTCCAGGTCCGGCAGACTGGTGCACAACCCCTCAACGAAACGCTGGCGCGCCTGGCGCGCCAGGCGGCGTTGCGCTACGAGGGAGTCGTTTGTCTGCATGCGTCAATATTACCGGGTCAGACGGCGGCTCCGGCATTCGGGTCATTGGGATCACCGGCCTCTTTGCGTGGACCCGACACCAGATCTTCGCGCTTGACACCCAGCCACATGGCAATGGCAGCGGCCACAAACACCGAAGAGTAAATACCAAACAAGATACCGATGGTCAACGCCATGGCGAAGTAGTGCAGGCTCGGGCCGCCAAAGAACAGCATCGACAGCACCATCGCCTCGGTCGAAGCGTGGGTGATGATGGTACGGCTCATCGTGCTGGTGATGGCGTGGTCAATCACCTCATGCGTCGTCATCTTGCGGTACTTGCGGAAGGCTTCGCGGATACGGTCAAAAATCACGACCGACTCGTTGACTGAGTAACCCAGCACCGCCAGCACGGCGGCCAGTACCGACAGCGAGAACTCCCACTGGAAGAACGCGAAGAAGCCCAGGATGATCACCACGTCGTGCAAGTTGGCGATGATGGCCGCCACACCGAACTTCCACTCAAAGCGGAACGCCAGGTAGATCACGATGCCCAGCACCACCATGCCCAGCGCCATGAGGCCACCGTGCACCAGTTCATCGCCCACCTGCGGCCCCACAAACTCAGTGCGGCGCAGCACCACATTGGCATCACCAGCCTTCAGCGCTTGTAGCACCTGCTCGCTTTGCTGTGCCGACGTCACGCCCTTTTGCACGGGCAGGCGAATCAGCACATCGCGGGGCGTGCCAAAGCTCTGGACCTGCACATCGGTATAACCCAGGCCCGACACGGTGTCGCGCACCTTGGCCAGCTCAGCGGGTTGGCTGTAGGCCACTTCCATCACGGTGCCGCCCGTGAACTCCACCGACAGGTGCAACCCGCGGGAGAACAGGAAGAACACCGCCAGCGCAAAGGTGATGAAGGAGATCGCGTTGAAAACCAACGCGTGCTTCATGAAAGGGATGTCTTTTTTGATGCGGAAGAACTCCATGTCTTCCTCCTTTATTGCGACTTGGCCACAGCAGTGGCGTCCGACTCAGGCTTCCAGACCTGGCCGATGGAAACGCTCTTGAGCTTCTTCTGGCGGCCGTACCACAGGTTCACCAGACCGCGCGAGAAGAACACCGCCGAGAACATGCTGGTCAAAATGCCGATGCAGTGCACCACCGCAAACCCGCGCACAGGGCCCGAGCCAAAGGCCAGCAAGGCCAAGCCCGCGATCAGCGTGGTCACGTTCGAGTCCAAAATTGTGGCCCACGCCCGGTCATAACCGGTGTGGATGGCCGCCTGCGGTGCCACCCCGGCGCGCAGCTCTTCGCGCACGCGCTCGTTGATCAGCACGTTCGAGTCGATGGCCACACCGATGGCCAGCGCCATGGCGGCAATGCCAGGCAGCGTGAGCGTGGCCTGCAGCATGGACAAGATGGCCACCAGCAGCATCACATTCACCGCCAGCGCAATGCTGGAGATCACGCCAAACAGCAGGTAGTACACACACATGAACGCGGCAATGGCGGCCAGGCCCCACACCACGCTGTGGATACCACGCTCGATGTTGTCAGCGCCCAGCGTGGGGCCGATGGTGTATTCCTCAATGATTTCCATCGGCGCAGCCAGCGAGCCAGCGCGCAGCAGCAGCGCGGTGTTGTTGGCCTCGGCCGTCGTCATGCGGCCCGAAATCTGCACGCGGCCGCCACCGATTTCAGAGCGGATCACAGGCGCAGTCACCACTTCGCCCTTGCCCTTTTCAAACAGCACGATGGCCATGCGCTTGCCAATGTTCTCGCGCGTGATGTCGCGGAAAATGCGCGAGCCCTTGGCGTCCAGCGTCAGGTTCACGGTGGGCTCTTGCGTCTGGCCGTCAAAGCCAGGCTGGGCGTCGGTCAGGTTTTCGCCGGTCAGGATGACCTGCTTTTTCACGATCACGGACTGGCCGCTGCGCTCAGGGTAGCGCTCGGTGCCAAAGGGCACGGGGCCACGGCCTTGCTCGGCAGCGCGGGCTTCGGTGCTCTCTTCCACCATGCGCACTTCCAGCGTAGCGGTGCGGCCCAGAATGTCTTTGGCCTGTGCGGTGTCCTGCACGCCAGCCAGTTGCACCACGATGCGGTCCTGGCCTTGCTGCTGGATCACGGGCTCGGTCACGCCCAGTTCGTTGATCCGGTTGTGCAGCGTGACGATGTTCTGCTTGACGGCCTGCTCTTGCACCTTGCGTGCCGCCTCGGGCTTGATGCTGGCGCGCAGGCGCAAGCCATCGCCATCGGGCTGGCTCACCACCTGCAGGTCGGCAAACTGGTCGCTGATGAGGTTGCGCACCGTGGTCTGCGTGGCCTCGTCGGCCACCTTGATGTCGACGTTCTGGCCATCGCGCGAAATGCCGTTGTGGCGCACGTTCTTTTCGCGCAGCGCGGTGCGGATGTCACCAGCGTAGGCCTCGGCCTTCTTGGTGAGGGCCGCTTGCATATCCACCTGCAGCATGAAGTGCACACCGCCCCGCAAGTCCAGCCCCAGGAACATAGGGCGGGCGCGGATGGCGCTGAGCCAGGCAGGAGTGCGCGAGACCTGGTTCAACGCCACCACAAAGCTCGGGTCGTTCGCATCGGGCACCAGGGCCTTCTGGATGGCGTCCTTGGCCTTGAGCTGGGTTTCCAGCGAGTCAAAGCGGGCACGCACCGAAGTGCCTTCCACCGCCACGCGCTCGGCCGTCAGGCTGGCGGCCGCCAGGGCCTGCTCCACCCGCTGCGCCACGTCGGCGTCAATTTTGACGCCGCTCTTGACCGCAGAGACCTGCACCGCAGGCGTTTCACCAAAGAAATTGGGCAGGCTGTACAAGGCACCCACCAGCAGCACGATCACCAGGATCGCCCACTTCCAGACCGGATATCGGTTCATGATCGCGCTCTTACCTCACGGAAAGCTATCGGGGCGGGCGGCGCCATGGCCGCTGCCCCTGACGAAGGCTGGCAGCGACAACCGCTGCCACGCCCTGACTTCAGGTTTTTTACTTCACCGTGCCCTTGGGCAGCACTTGCACCACGGCGCTGCGCTGGATCTGCACTTCCACGTTGTTGGCGATTTCGATGTGCAGGAAGCCTTCGGACAGGCGCGTGACCTTGCCGATGATGCCGCCCGATGTGGCCACTTCGTCGCCCTTGGCGATGGCGTCAATCATGGCGCGGTGCTCTTTTTGGCGCTTCATCTGGGGACGGATCATGACGAAGTACAACACCACGAACATCAGCACCAAAGGCAGCATGCCGGTCAGCGAAGACATCAGGTCGCCACCACCTGCAGCGGCGGCAGGAGCGGTCTGGGCAAAAGCAGAAGAAATAAACACGGCAGGGACTCCACAGCGGATGGTCAAAACGGTCGAAATTCCACACGGCCAGCGCCAGGGTGCCGAATAGGAAATTCGTTGATGCAAGAAAGAGGTCGAAATCGTCTCCAGGCAAGGCGCCAACCGCAGCGATAGCCGTCGCTATCGCGAGGATTGGCAACGCAGCTTGGCGGCGATGCTCGGCGTCTTTATGCAACGAATTCCCCATTCGGGGCCCTGGGCGCCCGCCATGGGGTAACCGGGCATTGTATGCGGCACCCCGCCCAAGCCCAAGACCAGATGCGCCTGGGGGAGTTGGCGGGTGCCAGTGCTGCTCGCAATTCCAACAAAAATAGCTTCTAGCGCTTGATAGATAAGCGCCAGAAGCTATTAATTCAATAGCACCCAAGCTTGCCACCCCACCGACCCGACGGCACGGTGGCCGCCCGCCTCAGGCGGCTTGGCGTTGGGCCGGGGCCCCAGGGGTGCGCCACTGGGCCATCAGGCCGCTCCACTTGGGGCGCGCGGCCTGCAGGTGGCGCTCCTTCACATGGCCGTAGCCACGGATCTCTTCAGGGATGCGGGCAATCTCCACGGCCAGGGCCAGGTTGTCGCTGCTCAGGCGCTCCAGCAGCTCGTCGATGCAGGCGCGGTATTCCACGATGAGGGCGCGCTCGGTGCGGCGCTCTTCGGTGTTGCCGAAAATGTCGAGCGCCGTGCCGCGCAGGCCTTTCATGCGGGCCAGCAGGCCAAAGGCTTTGCGCATCCAGGGGCCGTAGCTTTGCTTGAGCAACTCGCCCTTGGCGTTCTTCTTCGCCAGCATCGGCGGGGCCAGGTGGTGCACCAGCTTGTAGTCGCCTTCAAACTGGGCCGCAATCTTGTCCGTGAACGCCTTGTCGGTGTGCAGGCGGGCCACTTCGTACTCGTCCTTGTAGGCCATGAGCTTGAAGAGGTAACGGGCCACCGCCTCGGTCAGTCGGGTGGTGCTGCCCAGCTTCGATTCCGCTGCCTGCACCTTTTGCACAAAGACTTGGTAGTCAGCGGCGTAGGCGGCATTCTGGTAGCCGGTGAGGAACTCAATGCGCTTGGCCACCATCTCGGCCAGTGCGGGCTTCTTGACGAACTGGATCACCTGCGCCGCCTGAAACAAAGCCTGCACCGCCGCCAGATCGTGCGCGCAGCGGCGGCCCCATTCAAAGGCGGCCTTGTTGTTGTCCACCTGCACGCCGTTCAATTCCATGGCGCGCATCAGTGATGCGTAGGTGAGCGGCACGCGGCCCTTTTGCCAGGCGTAGCCCAGCATGAGCGGGTTGGTGTAGATGCTGTCGCCTAGCAATTGGGTGGCCACCTGCTCGGCGTCAAAGCTGCCCACACCGCCCGCGCCCACGGCAGCGGCAATGGCGGCATCGCAGTTGCCGCCGGGGAACTGCCAGTCCGGGTTGTTCACAAACGCCGCCGTGGGCGTGCCGTGCGTGTTGAGCGCCACAAAGGTGCGGCCCGGCTGCATGACAGCCAACGTGTACTTGTGCGCGGCCACGATGGAATCGCAGCCAATCACCAGGTCGGCCTTGGCCGTATCGACCTTGGTGGTGTAGATAGCGTCAGGCCGGTTGGCGATCTGGATGTGGCTCCAGGTAGCGCCGCCCTTTTGGGCCAGGCCGCCGGCGTCCTGGGTGATCACGCCCTTGCCATCGAGGTGCGCAGCCATGCCCAAGAGCGAGCCGATGGTGATGACCCCGGTACCCCCCACGCCGCCCACCACGATGCCCCAGGCGGTTTCGGCCACGGGCAGCACGGGTTCTGGGATGTTGGGCAGTGCCGACAGGTCGCCCTTCTTTTCCTTCTTGGGCTTCTTGAGCTGGCCGCCTTCCACCGTCACAAAGCTCGGGCAAAAGCCGTTGACGCAGGAGTAATCCTTGTTGCAAGTGCTCTGGTTGATGCGGCGCTTGCGGCCGAACTCGGTCTCCACGGGCTCCACCGAGAGGCAGTTCGACTTCGTCGAGCAGTCACCGCAGCCCTCGCACACCAGGTCGTTGATGACCACGGTCTTGTCGGGCGTGGCCAGCTTGCCGCGCTTGCGGCGGCGGCGCTTTTCCGTGGCGCAGGTCTGGTCGTAAATGATGGTGGTGCAGCCCTTGATCTCGCGGAACTGGCGCTGGATGGTGTCCAGCTCGTCGCGGTGGTGCACCGTCACACCATCGGCCAGGGCCACGCCGTCGTATTTGTGCGGCTCGTCCGTCACGATCACGAGCTTGGCCACGCCTTCGGCCTTCAGGCTGTTCATGATCTGCAGCACCGAGTGCCCCTCGGGCCGCTCGCCCACCGTCTGGCCCCCGGTCATGGCCACGGCATCGTTGTAGAGCACCTTGTAGGTGATGTTCACCCCCGCCGCAATGCTCTGGCGAATGGCCAGCAGGCCGCTGTGGAAGTAGGTGCCGTCGCCCAGGTTGGCAAAGATGTGCGCATCGGTAGAGAAGGGCTGCTGGCCCACCCAGGTCACGCCCTCGCCACCCATTTGCGTGAAGGTGCTGGTGCGGCGGTCGGGCATCCAGTTGACCATGTAGTGGCAGCCAATGCCGGCCACGGCGCGCGAGCCTTCGGGCACGCGGGTGCTGGTGTTGTGCGGGCAGCCGCTGCAGAACCACGGTGCGCGCTCGCCGGTGTCCACCTTCAGCTCCGTCATCGCGCGCTCGCTGGCCTCGATGATGGCCAAGCGCGCCTCCATGCGGGCCACGATGTCAGCGGGCACGCCCAGCTTCTTCAAGCGCTTGGCAATGGCCTTGGCGATGATGGCGGGCGTGAGGTCTGCCTTGGGGCGCAGCAGCCAGTTCTGACTGGGGTTGGGCATGCTCCACTCGCCGCCCGAGTTGTCGCCTTCCACCTCGTCAAACTTGCCCAGCACATTGGGCCGCACATCGGCGCGCCAGTTGTACAGCTCTTCCTTGATCTGGTACTCGATGACCTGGCGCTTTTCCTCCACCACCAGAATCTCTTGCAGGCCCTGGGCAAAGTCGCGGGTGATGGTGGCTTCGAGCGGCCACACCACATTGACCTTGTGCACGCGAATGCCCAGCTGGCGGCAGGTGTCGTCATCCAGGCCCAGGTCCACCAGCGCCTGGCGCGTGTCGTTGTAGGCCTTGCCGCTGGCGATGATGCCGAAGCGGTCTTGCTTGCCTTCGATCACGTTGTAGTTGAGCTTGTTGGCGCGGATGTACGCCAGGGCCGCGTACCACTTGTAGTCCATCAGGCGCGCTTCCTGCTCCAGCGGCGCATCAGGCCAGCGGATGTGCAAGCCGCCCGGCGGCATCGCGAAGTCTTCAGGCAGGATGATCTTCACACGGTCGGGGTCGATGTGGATGCTGCTGGACGACTCCACCACCTCCTGGATGGTCTTCATGCCCGACCACACCCCCGAGAAGCGGCTCATGGCAAACGCATGCAGGCCCATGTCCAGAATCTCTTGCACGCTGCTCGGGAAGAACACGGGCGTGCCGCAGGCCTTGAAGATGTGGTCGCTCTGGTGCGCCGCCGTGCTGCTCTTGCTGATGTGGTCGTCGCCTGCAATGGCGATCACGCCGCCGTGCTTGGCGGTGCCCGCCATGTTGGCGTGCTTGAACACGTCCGAGCAGCGGTCCACGCCCGGGCCCTTGCCGTACCAGATGCCGAACACGCCGTCGTACTTTTTGCTCTGCGGGTACAGGTCGAGCTGCTGCGTGCCCCACACCGCCGTGGCGCCCAGTTCTTCGTTCACACCGGGTTGGAAGACGATGTGGTTCTCGGCCAGGTGCTTCTTTGCGGCCCACAGAGCCTGGTCGTAAGTGCCCAGCGGGCTACCCCGGTAGCCGCTGATGAAACCGGCGGTGTTGAGCCCCGCCGCCGCATCGCGCTGGCGCTGCAACATGGGCAGGCGCACCAGGGCTTGCACGCCGCTCATGAAGGCGCGCCCCTCACCTAAGGTGTATTTGTCTTCTAGAGTGACCGTCTCTAGGGCTCTGCGGATCGATTCGGGCAAGGGGGCGTTCATGGCTGTCTCCGTGGGGGATGGCGGCCCTGCCACCACCTTGTGGGCAGCAGCGGGCGTCGAAATAGATGATTTGGGATGTCCTGCATCACTCCCTGCGGTCTGTGATAGCGCGGCCTCGGGCCATCCGCCGCGTTGCTTTTTTTGCCAATAGCTCGGCTATTGGCAAAAAAAGACGCCTTGCGGCCTGTCCCGATCCGCACTACCACCGACTCGCGAGGGTGATGCAGGACATCCCTTGCAGGCAGTTTAGGCAGGCGCGCCGGATATGTGCTTTCGTTTTTATGCCGTGTTTACCCTCGATTCAGAAAGGATCTTTCTTAAAATTACAGAAACATGAACAATTTAGACAAATACGACCTCGCCATCTTGCAAGAATTGCAGGCCGACGCCCGCCTGACCAATGCCGAACTCGCCCAGCGCGTGGGCCTGTCGGCCGCACCGTGCTGGCGACGCGTGCGGGCGCTGGAAGAGGCCGGCTTCATCAAGGGCTACCGCGCCGAGATCGACCGCCACAAAATCGGCCTGGGCGTTTTGGCCTTTGTGCGGCTTGACGCCGACCGCAGCACCGGCAACCTCACCCGCGCCATGGAAGAAGCCATCCGCCAGATCCCCGAAGTGGTGGCCTGCCACTACATCAGCGGCACCGGCACCTTTGAGCTGCAGGTGGTGGCGCGCGACCTGGACAGCTTTTCGCAGTTTGCGCGCGATGTGCTGCTGAACCTGCCCAACGTGAAAGACATGCACACCAGCTTCTCGCTGGGCGAGGTCAAGGCCAGCGGCGCGCTGCCGCTGGCGCACCTGACGCAGCCCAAGCCCCGCTGAGCCAGCCCAGGCTTGCCCCGGGCTGGGCGAAGCCCGATATCGCTCCTATTTTGATAGCTTTTAGCGCTTGATAGATAAGCGCTAGAGCCCTTTTTTCTTTGAATTCACCGATCCCCCAAGCCCATGGCACAAGCCGGGTCGCCACGCCTGCGCTGGGCACAATGAGGTCAGACATCGCACAATCAGCGCACATGCCACCCCAGCCCCACCACGACAGCCCCAGCGGCCCCACGCCCACCGCCGCAGGCGATGCCCCCACCCCGGCCCACACACCCACGCTGAGCGCCGCCGAGCGTGCCGCCCTCGCCCAGGGCACCGAAGAATCGGCCCAGCACAGCCTGGACCAAAGCGCTGCGGCTGGGGCCGTCCACTCCGACGCCTCGCTCTCGCCCTTCGCCCCGCTGTCGGTGCCCGTGTTCCGCATGCTGTGGCTGACCTGGGTAGCGGCCAACACCTGCATGTGGATGAACGACGTGGCGGCCGCCTGGCTGATGACCACGCTCACCACCTCGCCCGTGCTGGTGGCGCTGGTGCAGTCCGCCTCCACCCTGCCTGTGTTCTTGCTGGGCCTGCCCAGTGGCGCACTGGCCGACATCCTGGACCGGCGCCGCTACTTCATGGCCACGCAGTTCTGGGTGGCCGCCGTGGCTGTGGTGCTGGCCTTTGCCATCGTCTCGGGCGGCATGTCGGCCCCGCTGCTGCTGGCCCTCACCTTTGCCAACGGCATTGGGCTGGCCATGCGCTGGCCGGTGTTTGCCGCCATCGTGCCCGAGCTGGTCAGCCGCCCGCAGTTGCCTGCCGCCCTGGCGCTGAACGGCGTGGCCATGAACGCCTCGCGCATCATGGGCCCACTGCTGGCGGGCGCCATCATTGCCAGCGCGGGCAGCGCCTGGGTGTTTGTGCTCAACGCCGTGCTGTCGGTGCTCTCGGGCCTGGTCATCATGCGCTGGAAGCGCGAGCACGTGCCCAGCCCGCTGGGGCGTGAGCGCCTGCCCAGCGCCATGCGCGTGGGCGTGCAGTTTGTACGCCAATCGCCCCGCATGCGCGCCGTGCTGTGGCGCATCTCCGTCTTCTTCTTGCACGCCACGGCCCTCATGGCCCTGCTGCCGCTGGTGGCCAAGGGGCTGGAGGGCGGCGGCGCAGGCACCTTCACGCTGCTGCTGGCCAGCATGGGCGCGGGCGCCATCGTGGCCGCCATGTTCCTGCCCCGCCTGCGCCAGGCCATGCCGCGCGATGTGCTGGTGCTGCGTGGCACGCTGCTGCAAGCCGCCGCCACCGGCGCCATGGCCTGGGCCCCCAATGTCTACGTGGCCGTGCCCGCCATGGTGCTGGGCGGCATGGCCTGGATCACCACCGCCAACACCCTGAGCGTGTCGGCCCAGCTGGCCCTGCCCAACTGGGTGCGGGCGCGCGGCATGTCCATCTACCAAATGAGCATCATGGGTGCCACCGCCGCAGGCGCCGCCCTGTGGGGCCAGGTGGCCTCGCTCACCGATGTGCACACCAGCTTAGGGATTGCCGCCGTGAGCGGTGGCATCGTGATGGCCGTGGTGCAGCACCTGGCGGCCGACCGCTCCATCGAGGAAGACCTGAGCCCCTCACGCGCCTTCAAGGCCCCCACCGCCCCCACGCCGCCCGAGGCAGGGCATGTGGTCGTCACCATCGAATACTTCATCCACCCGCCGCGCGCCCCTGAGTTCCGCGCCGTGATGCAGGAAAGCCGCCGCAGCCGCCTGCGCCAGGGCGCGCTGGACTGGCAACTGCTGCACGACATCAGCAACCCCACGCGGTATGTGGAGCGCATCGAAGACGAATCGTGGACCGAGCACCTGCGCCGCTTCGACCGCGTGACCGCCTCCGACGTGGCCCTGCGCGAGCGCAAGCTGGCCTTCCACACCGGCGATGCACCGCCCAAGGTGACGCGGTGGACGGTGGAGCGGTGAGCCTTCGCTGCGTGCACAGGGGCCCAAGCCGCATTGGATACGCCTCACAGCATGGGGAGGCATACGAAGAGGCTCCCTGCCCCGCCGTAGCGAGGTCGTTTAACCAGCCACTTTGGCTACAAAGTCGCGGTAAGAGTGCAAAGGCCGTCCGAGGATCTTTACCAGACGCTCGCGGTCGCCCTCTCGCGGGATCATGCCGTCACTGACGTAGCGCTCGGCCATGACCCGCATTTCATACGCCATCCATTTCGGCATCAAACGGCCCATGTTTGCTTCAAAGCCGCTCGGATCATCGCCGCCGTAGGCAATCGGGCGACCCAGCACTTCGCTCCAGATGGCGGCCGCATCCGCGCCGGTCAGCGTGTCAGGCCCCACGATGTTGATCGTCTCCAGCGGCAACTTGCCAGGCGCCTGGTCACGGCGAATCAACTCCATCGCAGCCACTTCAGCGATGTCACGCGCATCGGCCATGGCAACGCCCTTCGATCCAATCGGCATCGGATAGAAGCCGTAATCCTTGACCACGCCCTGGATCATCACTTCGTTGTCAATGAAGTAGGTGGGTCGCAAGATCGTGGCGCTGAAACCTAGGGCTTCCAGCATCCGCTCAGCGCCGTGCTTCACCGCGAAATGAGGCACGTTCACCGCACGGTCTGCATCGAACACCGACAGGTAGACAACCCGGTCGATGCCAGCCTCGCGGGCGAGGTTCAGCGCAATGATCGCTTGCGTGAACTCATCGCCCGTCACAGCGTTCAACAAAAAGAGTGTCTTGACTCCGGCCAGGGCACTGCGCATTGCATCGATGTCCAGCAAGTCGCCAACGACGACTTCCACGCCCGCCGCAAAGTGGGCCTTGGCGGGGTCACGGGTCAAGGCGCGAACCGCGGCGCCACGCACAAAGAGTTGTTCGACAACATGGCGGCCGACGCGGCCTGTAGCGCCTGTAACAAGAATGGTCATTTCAATTTCTCCAGAAAGTTGGGTTGGGGTGAATGGACTGTATTTCGTCTCAATTTCCTCGCATAGACTCCAAAATTTATACTGGTCGTTTCAAAAATGAGACCACCTATGGACCTCGATGCCCTTCAGGACTTCCAGCTCGTGGCCGCTCACGGTGGGTTTGGCAAAGCCAGCCGTGCCAGCGGACGCTCCAAGGCCACCCTTTCGCGCAGGCTTGCAGACTTTGAGGACGCGCTGGGGATGCGTCTCATCGAACGAGGCGGCCGAAGTCTTGAGCTCACGGAAACGGGCAAGCTGTTGTTCGCCCAGACCTCGGGCCCCATGCGCGACATTGAAGAGGCGGTGAGGGCCGCACGGGAAGGCCTCACCACACCCCGAGGACACCTTCGCGTTGCAGCGCCGTTGCTGTTTTCACAAGTCGCGCTGGGGCTGCTGGCTGCGCGGTTCAGAGTCTTGCACCCAGAGGTACAGATCGAAGTCGTCTCGGAGGACCGTCTGACCGACCTGGTGGAAGAGCACTTTGACGTTGCGATCCGCATCAATCCGAAAGAGGACGGCTCCCTCGTCGGCAGGTGTTTCGCCAAAGACAGGCTGGTCCTTGCTGCGGCTCCATCGGTGCGAATTCCGCAGGCAAGTGCGGGCCAGCCAACCCCCATTCCTGCCGTGGTGATGCCCACTTATCGGGAAGGGGAAGTCTGGTCGGTGCGCGAGGGACAGATCGCCTATGAACCCCAACCCGTGCTCAAGCTGTCTTCGCTGTTATCGATCCGCGACGCGGTGGTGGCGGGGGCAGGAGTCGCGTTGTTGCCGCAGTCCATCATCGCAGGCCACCTGGAAAAACGAGAGTTGGTGTCTTGGGGCATTGCGGGCAAGGAAACCCAGCTCTGGGTAATGCACACGTCTCGCCGCTTACAAAGCCCGAAGGTGAAGGCATTTGTGGAGTTCATGGTCAACCAATACCCCACAGGATGGTTCGCCGTTTAAGAACCTGTTCCAAGCCATTGCGCGAACGCAAGCGGGTCTTCCACACCAGTGATGCAGCACCGACGGTGACGCGGTGGACAGTGGAATGGTGAGGATTTTTAGCGATTTCAGGCTCTAGCGCTTATCCATAAATCGCTAGAAGCTATCAATAACATAGCAATCAATCTGCTTCGTCAGACACCATGGCACCAATGCCCAACCCCGTTGAAAATCACGGCCCATGAACCGCATCGCATATTTCCGCTGGCTGCTTTCTTTGCTCTGCATCGCGCCCTGCGCCCAGGCCGCTGCCCCAGACCCCGCCTTGCTCGGCTGCTGGCGCGCCGCCACCATCGTGCTGCACACGGCAGACGGTCAAAAGCTCGAAGACCGCTCTGGCCGCTGCACCCTGCAGTTCAAGGAGGAGCAGTTCGAATCGACCTGCAGAACCACCCGGGGCCTGGCAACCACCACGTACCAGTACCAGATCGTGCGCCCCCAGGTGTACGCCACCACCTTGGCGGGCAGCACGGTCAGGACAGAGATGGCCAGCGCGACGCGCGAATACACCTACCGCATCGAAGGCGAGCGGCTGCACACCGAGACCGTGCCCCCAGCGGCAGTGGCGGGTGCCTCTGCAACGCCCCGCGCACAGAAACCGACGCCACCAAGGTGCCCTGCCCCTGAACAGGGCTGCGGGCCTCTGGGCACTGGTGTGTGACGGCGACCGCCATCGCGCTCTATTGGATGGCGGGATTACATTGACGGGGTTGCATCCTCGTCAGGCTCTCATGAAATTGGTATCGATAGTGTTTGCTTGCACGTTAGCGACAGTGCTCCTTGCAGGCTTGTTTCTGAGGTTTTTTGTGGTCGCCTTGGGAGAAGGACAAACAGGGGTACGACTCAAGGCGGGCACTCCAACCCATGAACGCATCGCACAAGGGCTTCACATCAGGATCCCGCATTTCTACGACGTCGAGCGCTTCCATGGCGGTATTCATATTTCGGCCATCCGACTTCCCTGCAAAAGCCCAGATGGCAGCCCGCCACAACCCGCATCCGCCAAGGTCCTTTGGAACATCATGGATGGACGCGCGTTCTATCCACTGACCCTCGCAAATCCCCAAATGACCCACGCCGAAGTGGGCGAACGGGCCATTGAACAAGCGCTCTGCGCCTTGTCGGCATCTGCTGAAAACATCAACCTTCTCGGCACGAAAGACAGGCATCGGGTGATGGGCCATCTGGACGAAGTTCTGCAGGCGCCGAAAGGCATCAGGGTGCTCGCTATCGATGAGAAGCACCCTTGACTGGCGCGGCCATTTTCGATCGATGGCCGCCGCCTCCTTCAGTTGCTCAGCACCAACTGCACGCTGTCTCCGTTGTACACCGCCGTCGCCTTGAAGCCCGCCACCGTGATGGCGCTGAACGTGCCCTGCACACGCTTGGCGCGCAGCAGCGTCAGCGTGTCGCCCACCTTGGGCGTGAAGCCGGGGCGGAAGGTGACTGCCAGCGGGCCAGCCAGGGTGGCCACGCCTGCGGTGCTGAGGGTGCCTGCATCGGCCGCGCCCAGTTGCAGGGCCAGGGTGCCGGTGGCGGTTTGGGTCAGGCCGCCGGGCAACTCCACAGCGCCCGTGGTGTTGGTGAGCAGCGTGCCGCCTGCCACATACACAGCGCCTTGGCCCAGGGCCTTGGCAGTGTCGGCGCGCACGGTGCCTGCAGCGATTTCGGTGCCACCGGTGTAGGTGCTGGCACCCGCCAGGGCCAGGGTGCCGCTGCCGCGCTTGGTCAGCTTGCCTGCACCGCTGATGTCGTTGCGCCACACGTCCAGGGCGTGAAAGCCGCCCAAGGCGGCGTCCATGGCTACCTCCACGTCGCCCGCGAACGCACCGTAGCCACTGCCTGCGGCAAACAGGTTGAGGCGGCCAAAGCCTTCGGCGTCGTCCATCACGGGGTAGCCCGAGGGCAATGCGGTGGTTTTGAGCACCACACGGCGCTGCGCGTCGCTCAGGTAGGGCAGGCGCGTTTCCAGCAGCACTTCCGCCCCCTTGGGCACCACTGCGGGCAGCGTGGTGCTGCCGATGGGCGTGAAGCCGAACACCAGACGGCGCTGGTAATGGAGCTGGTTGGCCGCGTAATCGGCAAAGCGGTCCTTGTCCGTGCCCTGGCTGCGGGCAAAGGCCGCGAACTGCGCGGGCGTGGTGGTCCCCACAGCGGCCATCAAGGTCTGGTGGGCCTGGTTGTAGGCGGCGGTGCGCGTGTCTTTGGAGGCCGCTGCAATATTGCCCAAGGCCGAGGCCTGGCCCAGAAGGCGCCCGCTGATCACATCCAGCGGCGAGTGCATGCCGGCGAGGATGCGGTTTTCGCCCAGCTCCAGCCCGCGTGCGAGCATTTCATGAAAGCGCTCGGGCACCAGATAGGCCATGGCCACGGCGTTGCGCACCGCCTCGGCGCTGTGGCCGCTGGTGTAGCCGCCATCGGTGGCCGCAGTGCTGCTGCGCGCGGGCAGCAGCGTGGGCTCCACTTTCACGTCCGCGCTCCAGCGCCAGGGGCGGGCGTACTTGTAAAAGCGTTTGGCCGGTTCGGTGGAGGCGTTGGCCCCCATGCTTTCCACAAAGGCAATCACGCGGCCAAATTCGGGATTGGTGTCGCCCGAGATGCCAGTGTTGTTGCCGCCGTCCTCGTACTTCACGGTGGTCGCATCGGCAGGCACGCCCGTGATGGTGGTGGTCTGGCGAGCGGCCTTGCGCCACGCGTCGGTGAGCGGGCCCATGCCGTCGGTCACGCTGTAGTTCTTGCCACGGCGGTCGTCCATGTAGGCGGCCAATGACTGGGCGGCCGTGCGCGTCACGGTTGTGCGCACCACAAAGTCGATGTTCTCTTTGTGCACCGCTGCGTTCTTGACCTTGCCATCCGTGGCGTCGCCAGGGATACCGCTCCAAGTGGAGGCCACGACCGCCGGGAACCCCTCCACAGCCGGTGCGGTCTGCCCCGCATCGACCAGGCGGGTGCTGGGCTCCCACACCTCCAAAAAGCCGGAAAGCAACCGCACGCCCGCGTTGGTTTGCAGCGTTGCATAGCGCGCATCGCCGCGCTGGTTGGTGGCGGCAGCGTCCACAAAAGCTGTCACGGTGGGCACGGGCGCCGTGTCGGTCACGCCCAACGCCTGCGGCATGGCCGGGGCCACAGACTCATCGCCCCCGCCACCCCCACAGGCAGACAAGGCCAGCAACGCGGCGATGGAGGTCAGGCGCAAGCGCGCACCGGGCTGGGAGGGTGCGGGGAGAAAACGGGCGAAGGGCATGGGCAATCCGAGCGGCAAAACGTAAAGCGCTGGATGCTAGGCACGGCCTGTGAAAGCTGCGTGACACCGCGCCCGCCCCTGCACATGTTCCTGCGCGTGGGCCGCCAATGCACTATGCATTTAATAGCTGCTAGCGCTTAATTGACGGGCGCTAGCAGCCCAAAAGATTCAATTTTTACTTAGGCCAAAGCACCCACAGCCGCAGGTTCTGCTTGAGCCGCCCGGCGATGTCGCCCGCCTCCGGGCCCCAGCCCGTGAAGTAATCCGCCCGCACCGCGCCCAGGATGGCGCTGCCGGTGTCTTGCGCCAGCACTAGGCGGCTCAATTGCACCTGCGGGCCGCTGGAGGCCAGCCACACGGGCGTGCCGTAGGGGATGCTTTGGCGGTCCACCGCGATGGAGCGGCCGGGCGTGAGGGGCACACCCTGCGCGCCCTTGGGGCCAAAGCCTGCGTCCATGCCCACCAGGGGTTCTTCCTTGAAGAAGACGTAGCGCGGGTTGGTCCACATCAGCTCGTTGGTGCGCTGCGGGTTGGCGGCCAGCCAGGCGCGGATGCCGGGCCAAGTGGCATCGCGGGTGTAGCCCTGGTCCAGCAGCCAGCGGCCAATGCTGCCGTAGGGCTGGTCGTTGGTGCCCGCATAGGCCACCCGCAGCATCGTGGTCGAGCCATCGGCCTCGGTGATACGCAGGCGGCCCGAGCCCTGGATGTGCAGCACCATCGATTCGACCGGGTCGCGCAGCCAGGCGATGGCGCGGCCTTGCAGGGCGGCCTGGGCTTCGGGCAGGGTTTCGATCTGCTGGCGGGTGTACCAGGGCTTGCGAGCGCCAAAGCCTGCGGGCGTGCGGTAGATGGGCACGTTGAAGCCGTTGCCGCTTTGGCGGGCGGCATCCATCAGGGGTTCGTAGTACGCGGTGAGCAGGCCGTCGGGGTTGCCGTCGGTGGCTTCCACGCGGTAGGGCTGCAGGCGGGCCACCATCCAGGCGCGCTGCTCTTCGCCGGTGGCAATGCTGAGTTGGCGCACCTCGCTGCACAGGGCGGTGAAGGGGGCCACGGGGCGCTCACAACTCTTGATCCAGGCGTTCCAGGCCTCGTGCAGGGCGTCGTCGGCAAAGCCAGGCAATTCGCCCCAGCGCACGGGTGTCCAGCGGCTTTTGGGCTGGGCCAGGGGCGGGGGCAGCGGGCCGGTGTCGCCGGGCACGGCATAAGGCCCGGTCGGCCGGGGCGCAGGCATGCCCCCAGGGTACGAAGGGGATGGGGCGGGCGGGGTGGAGCAGGCGACGAGCGTTCCTACAATCAGCGCCGTTGCAACCAGGCGCAGGAGTGTCAATTTCATGGGGCTGATTTTGCTTGAAGCGCTGCTGGCGCTGGTGGTGTTGGTTGCGATTGTGTGGTGGACGATGTTTTCCGGCCGCAAGGGCGGCGAGCTCAAGCCGCCCCCCCAGACGACCAGGGCGGGCCACCGCCACCTTCCTCGCCCCCGTGATGGGCTGTACAGGGGCAAGGCGCTGTCCTACACCCCCTTGGCTCGCAGTCCGATGGCGCAAGCCCGGCTGTGGCCTGACCATCGCAGCAGCCGACGGCCCCGGCCCGCGCGCAGCGCTGGCAGGGCGCTGCCTCGGTGTTCAAGGAGTACACACATGCGCAAACACATTCTTCTGGGCGTCAGTGCCGCCGTCATCTTGGCCACAGGTTGCGCCAGCATGGACGACACCCAGCGCCGCACCGCCACGGGCGCGGGCATTGGTGCACTGGCCGGGGCGGTGATTGGATCGGCCACCGGCGGCAACGCAGGCACGGGCGCCGTGGTGGGTGCGGGGGTCGGGGCCCTGGGCACCTACATCTGGTCGCAGAACATGGAGCGCCAAAAGCGCGAGATGGAGCAGGCCACCCAAGGCACGGGCATTGCCGTGACGCAGACGGCCGACAACCAGCTGATGCTGAACATTCCGAGCGATATTTCGTTTGCGGTGGGCCGCTCTGACATCCAGCCCAACTTTGCGCCGGTGCTGGACCAGTTTGCCGCCGGGCTGCGCAACAACCCCTACTCGGACGTGCGCATCGTGGGCCACACCGACAGCACGGGCAGCGATGCGGTGAACAACCCCTTGTCGGTGGACCGCGCGGCCAGCACCCGCAGCTACCTGGTGGCGCGCGGCGTGGACGGGCGCCGCATTGCCATCGATGGCGTGGGGGAGCGCCACCCCATTGCCAGCAACGACACGGCCGACGGGCGCGCCCGCAACCGGCGGGTGGAAATCTTTGTGGGTGAGCGCCCCCGCTGAAGCGGCGCGGCGCTCAGTGGCCGGAGCGCAGCAGGTTGGCCAGCTCCACGGCCGACTTGACCTGCATCTTGTCGAACACGCGTGAGCGGTGCACTTCCACCGTGCGCACGCTGATGTCGAGCTGGTCGGCGATCAGCTTGTTGGGCAGCCCTGCCACCACCAGGTCCATCACGTCGCGCTCGCGCTCGGTCAGGTCCTTCAGGCGCACCTGCAGGTCGCTGCGCTCGCGCAGCTGGGCCAGCTGCTCACCCGACTGGGCCAGGGCCTGTTCGATGCGGTCCACCAGCGCGTTGTCAGAAAACGGCTTTTCGCAAAAGTCAAAGGCGCCGCGCTTGACGGCGTCCACCGCCGTGGGCACATCGGCATGGCCGGTCAGGAAGATGACGGGCATGGTCTGCAGGTCGCCCCGCGCTGCCAGCAGGTCAAACAGCGCCAGGCCACTCAGGCCAGGCATGCGCACATCCAGCAGCAGGCAGCAGGGCTGGCGCTGGGGCGAGCGGGTCTGCAGCATGGCGTCGAACGCTTCGGCGCTTTCAAACGATTCACTGGGCAGGCGGCGCGAGCGCAGCAGCCAGGCCAGCGCTTCGCGCACGCCAGCGTCGTCGTCCACGATGTACACAGTCGCGTTGGATACGGGTTCCATCAGGATCAGCTCTTGGAAGGTTGGTGGGCGGGCAAGGTGAAGGTGAATACCGTACCACGGGGCTCGTGGGGCGCAAACCCCAGATAGCCGCCATGCTGCTCCACCACCGTGCGGCACAGGCTCAGGCCCAGGCCCATGCCTTCGGTGCGGGTGGTGAAGAAGGGGGTGAACAGCTTTTGCGCCACCTCATCTGGGATGCCGCTGCCGCAGTCGGTGACCGAAAACTCCAGCCAGACGTTGTGCCTGTTCGACGCCGCCCTCTTGACGCGGATGTCCAGCACACGCGTGTGGATGGTCGGGTCGTCCATGGCCTGCATGGCGTTGCGGGCCAGGTTGAGCAGCACCTGTTCGACCATGGTGCGGTCACACAGCGCGGGGGGCAGGCCGGGCTCGACCATGGTGTGCACGCGCACGCCCAGCTTGCGTGCCTGCAAGATGGCCAGCGGCAAGATGGCGTCCACCAACTGCTGCGCAGGCACGGCCTCGCGGGCCTGGTCGCGGCGGCGCACAAAGTCATGCACGCTTTTGATGACGCGGCCCGCGCGCTCGGCTTGGCGGGCGATCTGGCGCATGGCCATGCGCACGTCCTGCAGGCTTTCAGCGCTGGGCTGGGGGTCGGTGGCAGACGGTGGCTCCAGCAGGTTCAGCGAGCCCGTGGCATAGCTGGAGATGGCGGCCAGGGGCTGGTTCAGTTCGTGGCTGAGCAGCGATGCCATCTCGCCCACCGTGGCCAGGCGGGCGGTGGCCTGCAGGCGCTCTTGCGAGGCGCGCGAGAGCTCTTCCACGCGCCGCTGCTCACTGATGTCCAAAAACGCGCTCATCCAGCCGGTGTGCAGGCCCTGCGCGTTGATGAGCGGAGCCTCGATGATGAGCACCGGAAAACGGGTGCCGTCCTTGCGCATGAACTCGGACTCAAACCCTTCGCGCGGGGGCGTGTTGCCCGCAAAGCGGATGGCCTGGCGTTGGCGGTACTCCTCCACCCGCTCGGGCGGCCAATACAAGGCGGAGGCGGGGGCCGAGGTGCTGTGGCCCATCAACTCTTGCGCCGTGAAGCCCACCATCTCGCAAAACGCGGGGTTCACATAGGTGATGCGCCCCTGCAGGTCGCGCGCGCGCAGCCCAGTCACCAGCGAGTCTTCCATGGCCTTGCGAAACGCCAGTGCGTCGCCCAGGTCGCGCTCGGCGCGCAGGCGGCGGCGGTTGTCGCGCACCAGCACCCACATCACCGTGACCAGCGCAATCGACATGGCCGTGACCAGCGCCGTGAGCACGTTGGGGAACACGCTGGGCGCGGTGTGCCAGGTGTCCATGCGCAACACCAGCGTGGTGCCGGGCAAGTCCAGCAGCTGCTGCGCGGTGAACATGCGCGAGCCCCGGCGCGAGGCGCCCAGCACGGCCAGACGGGTGCCGTCGGGCTCGGTGAACGAGGCCTCCTGGCTGCGCGTGAGGCTGGCGCCCACCATGTCGGCCAGCACCGACTGCAGCGCATAGGTGGCGATCAAGTAGCCCGAGGCACGCCCACCCGTGCTCAGCGGCAGGCACAGCTCCATCAGCTCTGAGCCCAGCCCATCGACATGGGGCTGGTAGTAACTGCCCGAGTAGGCGGGGCTGCTCAGGCGGCGCGCCGTGCTGCAGGCCTGGTTGGCTTCGGAGTTGTTGTGGTCGCGCAGCCCCCGGTCCCACAGCACGGCACGGTAAGGGCTTTGCACATGGGTGCGCAGGCGCATGGCACTGTCGCGCCACTCCAGGCGCACCAGTTCGCGCTGGTTGCGCAGCAGGTCAGAGGCCTCCACCTCCCAGGCCAGCAGGCCCGGGTCGCCAGAGTTCAGGGCTTGCAGGCTTTGCAGGTTGCGGGTGAGCGCGGCGCGGATGTCCGACACCGCGTCGGCGGCATCGCGCTCCAGGTGCGACTGCACCTGGCTGGCCTCGTAGCGCCCCGCCAACCACACCATGGTGACCAGCATCGACACCACCAGGGCGATGAGTGCTGTCCACAGCGACCAGCGGCGCCAGGCGCTGCGCCAGCGCCGCCAAATGGCGCGGGGGATGGTGCTCACAGGATGCGGTGCGCAAGGGCGGGCAACTGCTGGCGCACGCTGCGCAGCCGGGCGGGGTCCAGCTCGGCCAGCACCACGCCGGGGCCCTGGGCTTGCTGCGCCAGCACCTGGCCCCAGGGGTCTGCCACCAGGCTTTGGCCCCAGGTGTGGCGGCCGTTCTCGTGCACGCCGCCCTGGGCGGGCGCCACCACATAGGCCAGGTTTTCGATGGCGCGGGCACGCAGCAGCACCTCCCAGTGGGCCTGGCCCGTGACGTGGGTGAAGGCGCTGGGCACCAGCAGCAAATCGGCCCCGGCGCTGGCATGGGCGCGGAACAGCTCCGGAAAGCGCAGGTCGTAGCACACCGACAGGCCCACGCGCCAGCGGTGGCCGTCGCGGGCGGGCAAGTCAAACTGCACCGGGGCGTTGTCTCCGGGCTCGATCACCCGGCCCTCATGGAACTGCTCACGCCCGTTGTCAAACCAGAAGAGGTGGATCTTGTCGTAGCGCGCCACGCACGCACCGTCGGGAGCAAACACCAGCGTGGTGTTGCGCACGCGCTCGGGGTCGGTGGTGCGCAGGGGCAGGGTGCCACCCACAATCCACAGCCCCAGCTCGCGCGCGGTGCGCGCCAAAAAATCCTGGATCGGGCCCTGGCCCGGCACCTCCTGGTGGGCCAGCTTGTCGGTGTCGCGCAGGCCCATGATGCAAAAGTACTCGGGCAGCACCGCCAATTCGGCACCCGCCTGCGCGGCCTGCTCCAGCAAGCTGCGGGCGGTGGCCAGGTTGTCCTGCGGGCGGGGGCAAGACACCATCTGGATGGCTGCGACTTTCATCATGAGGGGTCTCCGGTGTGGGTCGGTTCAGGCGATGCCACTTGCGGGGCGGGCGTGCTGTGGCCGGTGCTGCCCACCCCTTCGCGGCCACGGCGGGGCACGCGCACCACGCGCGGATCGCTCCAGGCGCCGTCCACGCGAAACTCCTGCGTGGCCGCCTCGATCAACGGGCCGCGCAAAAACACCTGCGCCAGGAAGCTGCCCAGCCCAATCACGGGGTTGATGGCCGTGGCCACCAGCGATGCCGTCATGGCGTTGATCTCGGGCACCACCACCACGCGCAGGTCTTGCGTTTCCTTGTCGATGTCGGCACTGCCTTCCATCAGCACGGCGGCGTTCACGCCCTTCATCTGCAGGTTGTTGGTCGAGGCCACGCCTTGCTCAATGTGCATGTCGCCGCGCACAAAGTCAAAGGCAAAGCCTTCGCTGAACACATCGCGGAAGTCGAGCGTGAGGCGGCGCGGCAGCGACTGCAGGCTGAGCACACTGAGCAGCTTGGCCAGGCCCGGGTCGGCCTTCAGAAACTGCCCGGCCTCGATGTTGAGGTTGACCTGCCCGGCCATGGTCCGGTAGTCAGGGCTGAAAGGCGCGCCAATCCAGCCCACCTGGCCCTCCATGCGGCCCTTGCCGCGCTTGATCACGTTGACCATGCCGAAGCGCCCCAGCAGGTCGCCTGAGTCGCGGATGTCCAGCTTGAAGTTGAGCACCGTGCGGCGGTCTGGCGCGCGGGGGGCCGCACCCGCTGCAGCGGCCCTGGCGTGGTTGAGCACCGCCCAGTTGCCGCTGGCCGTCAGGCTGGCCTCGGGGGTGCTGATGTTGAACTTGTTCAGGCGCCACTCGCGCTGGGCTGCGTCGCCAGTGCGGTTTTGTGCCTCGATCTCGATGCGCCCCAGCTTGCGCCCACGCAGTTCAAAGTCGTCCACCACCACGTCCACAGCGGGCAGGGCGCCAGGCTGCTCGTCCAGCAGCGCCTCCACCTGGGTGGCCTCGCTTTGCGGCATGCTCAGGCGCGACAGGCGGGCAAACAGGCGGCCGCTGCCCATGTCGCCCGAGGTGGGCTGGCGAAACTCCAGGTAGCCATTGAGTTCGGCAGCGTCCAGATTGGCGCGCCACAGGTTGCCTTCGCGCAGACCACCAGCCACCAGGTTGTGCAGGGTGCGGCCCTCGGCCGTCAGCTCGCTGGCGCGCAGGGCCAGCACATTGGGCAGGTAGTCCATGGCCGGGTTGGCCGCAGGCCCTGGGCCCATGACGGGCACGGGCCCAGGCCGGGCGGCACCGGCCACGCCAGTGGACTGGGTGAACAAGCGCTCCCACGCGTCCACGTCCACCTTGCCCAGGCGGATGTTGGCGCCCACCCCTTCGGTCGGTTGCGGCGCCGATTCGCCGGCGAGCAGGCCCACGCCAATTGCGCCGCGCAGCACCCGGGGCTGGGCGCCGCTCACATCGCGCAGGTAGGTGGCGGTGCCCACCCCACCCAGGTCCAGCGTGATCTGGTCGCGCAGCGGCGGCTGGGGGGCGCCCGCCGAGGTGCTGACCAACGACTCGCGCGCCACCATTTGCTCGTAGCGCAGCGGCTGCTGGGCCTCGGCGGTTTTGCCCAGGGGCGCAGGCAAGTCCAGGGCCATGCCTTGCAAGGTGGTGTTGACCTGCAGCTCTGGCACCCCCCGGCGAAACGACAGGGCCAGGCTGTAGGGTGCGCTGCCAGTGGCGTTGCGCGCCAGTTGCGCCACAAAGCCCAGCGATGGCGTTTGCTGCAGCCCCTGGGCCGTGGCCACACCCTGTGCGCGCAGCTGGATGGCCGCCTCGGTCGGGGGTGCACCAGGGGGCAGAGCGCGCATGCCGCCTTCCAGCCGCACATCGCCACCCAGGGCGCGTGCCTGCATGCCGCTCAAGGCAAAGCCGGTTTCAGAGAACTGCACGACGCCACGGGCACGGCTCATGGCAGGGGTGTCGGGGGTGATGCGCACCTCGTTGCCCGACAAGGTCACGCTGCCCTGTACTTTGGACTGCGCGATGTCGCTGATAGGCAGGCTCAGGCGCAGTTGCAGGTCGGCATTGCCGGTGCCGCTGGCCTGCGCCAGGGCGTTGCCCGTCATGCGTGCCAAGGGCGATGTCACCATCAGCCCCAGCATTTCTGGCAAGGGCCCACGCGCCTCGGCATTGACGCCCACCACCGTGTGGGCCAGGTTGGGAATCTGCGCTTCCACCTTGAGCAGGCGTGTCTGCGGCAAGCCCATGAAGGTGCCCGATGCGCCCCGCACCTGCATGGACGAGCGCTCAAAAATCAGCTCACCCGCCAATTGCGTGAGGGGGGCCAGCGCAGGGTGTCGTTCGGCAACAGGCTGGGCGGCACATAGGCATAGGTCACGTCCTTGACCTTGGCAGCGATGCGGAAGTCGCCCAGCTTGGGGTCGTTGAAGGGCATGTCGTGCAAATCGCCCTTGACCTTGAAGTCCACATGGCTGGCCACACCGGCCACCACGGCCTGCTGCACATAGTGGCGGGAATCTGGCGGGATGCTCAGCGGCAGATAGCGGTGCACGCGGGTGCCGTCGGCGCGCGTCAGCGCACCCGACAAATCCAGCACCCCAGGGAAGCGCGAGGCATGCGCCACGCGGGCCGGGTCGCTGGTGTGCCAGGACATGCGGGCCTGGCCCTGGGCATCGGCGTTGGCAAAGCGGATGTCGTTGGCCTGCACGGCAATGCGCTCACCCTCCAGCTGCCAGCGCACATTGGCGGTGAATTCATCCAAAGGCACCACCGGGTCTTCAAACACGCGGGGCAGCACCAAGGCCCCCGAGGCGATGGACAGCGTCGCCTTGCCCCCCGTCTGGGTCAGGTCAAAGTCCACATCGGCGCCGCGCAGGCCGGGCGTGCGGGTGGCCTCGGTGGGGGTGCCGCCCGCCAGCGTCAGCCCCTGCACCCGGCCGCGCACCTGGTACTGCTGCAGCGCATCGAGCGGGCCCTTCCAGTTGGCCTGCACTTCTTGCACCATGCCCTTGGGCGCGTAGGTGGCAATGGCCTCATGGGCCGTGGCGCCCAGTGGCAGGCGGCTGGCAATCTGGGCCAGCGCGGCCAGGTCCAGCTTGTCCGCGCGAAACTCGCCTTGCGCCGGGGCTTTGCCCGTGGCCTCGGTGTACTGCAGCTTGAGGTTGCCACCGGGCCAGTTCAGCCCGTCGTCGGCCACAAACTGCAGCGCCTGGGTCGAAAATTCAAAACCGCCCTGCAGGCGGCGCCCGCCCAGGCGCCCCTCGATGGAGGGCAACTCCAGCGCCTGCAAATCGGGGCCCAGGGTGGCATGCACGTCGGCCAGCGCCAGGTCGGCCGTGCCGCCCACAATCTGGCCACGCTGGATGTCGGCCCAGGCCCGCAGCGCCCCATGGCCCCGCGCCACCTCTACGCCTACATCGGCATGGTGGCGCAGGCGCGAGACATCGACCCGCGAGAAGTTGGCAAACAGCTGCCCGTTCCAGTGCTGCCAGTTGCTGTCGCGCACCCGCAAAAGCGGTGCACGGAACAGGCCCACCAGCGTAAACCGGTCACCCCAGGCCTCGGGGGGCGTGGCGTCTATGCGCAGGCTGTGGCGCCAGTTGCCGTTGCGCAGCACCAGGTCCACCTTGCTCAAGGCCAGCTCAGGGGCGCCGCGCAGCTCGTCGTTCCAGCGCAGGGTACCTTCGCGGATCACCACCTCGCCCTGCGAGAACAGCCAGTCGGTGGCCGCATTGCTGTCGCCCGTGCCTTGCGCCACGGGCAGCCCGGCCACAAAGATGCGGCCATCGGGGGCGCGGCGAATGTCCAGGTCGGGCGAGGCGATGTACAGCTGCTCAAACCCCCAGTGCAGCAGCGACCGGGGCGACAGCGACACCACGACCCGAGGCAAGCGCAAGGCGGCGCGGCCTTCGCCGTCGAGCAGGGCCACGTCCATCAGTTCAATCGAAGGGATCAGGCCTTCCGAGCGGGCCGATATGTCGCCAATGCGAACCGCCACACCCAATGCCTGCGAGGCGCGCGCCTCGATCTGGGGGCGAAACTCACCGATTCGCGGCACAATCCAGCCATGAAGGGCACCCCAGGCCACCGCCAGCAACAGCCAGAAGGCCACCAGCAACCCCAACGACCACCGCGCAAACCCGGCCACGATCTTGAGCAAACGGGAAGGGCGAGGGGTCGGTTCGGTCATGTTTCGGGTGAAAGTGGGCGGAATTATGACCCGCCCCCAGGGCCCCGGTTCCTGGCGCCAGCGGCTTTTATCGGGGTGTTGTGGACTGTTACGCCCAGCCCTGCCACGGGCAGGCCACCGCGGCGCCCCACAAGGCAGGGCATTGCGGCCAGCGCGCAGTGCAGCAAGCCCCAACCCCCTTGGCCGCAAAGGGGTAAATGCCCCGGCGCCCCGGATGGCCCGGCGCTTTGTATCCAATAGAAATAGATTCCATCGCCATCCCTCTCGATTGCTGTGCCCGCCATGCAGAACCTTCCCTCCGAATCCTCCCCCTGCAACACCATCGCACCCAGCGAAGGGCTGGCCGAGCATTCGCGCTTCTTCCAGAGGTTGCACCGCCGCTACGAGCAAGACCTGCCCCTGCTGCCCCCCGGCGCGCCCACCCGGGCGCTGATGGAGCAAACCCTGGCCGCCCTGCGCGCACGCGGCACCGACATGGCCAGCGCCCTGCGCATGGTGCGCCAGCTGGTGATGGAGCGGCTGATTCGCCTGGACTGCGAGCAGCGCGCCACACTGGCCGAAGTGACCCGTGCCGTGACCGAGCTGGCCGAGCTGGCCCTGGACCACGCCTGCCGCCACGCCCGGGAAGAGCTGGACAGCCGCCACGGCGCACCCCAAGGCCCCCAAGGCCAAGCCGTGCAGCTGTGGATCATTGGCATGGGCAAGCTGGGCGCGCGCGAGCTGAACGTGTCGAGCGACATTGACCTGATCTACGTGTATGAGCACGACGGCGACACCGCCGGCATGCCTGACGGCCGGGGCCGCATCTCCAACCACGAGTACTTTGCCCGCGCCGTCAAGGCCATCTACAGCCTGGTGGGCGACACCACCGAGCACGGCTTTGTCTTCCGCGTGGACCTGGCCTTGCGGCCCAACGGCAACTCGGGCCCGGCCGCCATCTCGCTGGCCGCACTGGAAGAGTATTTGCAGGTGCAGGGCCGCGAGTGGGAACGCTTTGCCTGGCTCAAGAGCCGGGTGGTCGCCCCCACCGGCTGCATTGGCAGCACCGAAGTGCAGGCGCTGCGCAATGTGGTGCTGCCCTTTGTGTTCCGCCGCTACCTGGACTACAGCGTGTTCGACGCCCTGCGCTCGCTGCACCGCCAGATCCGCGACCACGCGGCCAAGCGCAGCGCGGGCCACCCCGAGCGCGCCAACGACGTCAAGCTCTCGCGCGGTGGCATCCGCGAGATCGAATTCACCGTGCAGCTGCTGCAGGTGGTGCGCGGCGGGCAGTTCCCCGAGCTGCGCCGCCGCCCCACGCTGGACGCGCTGCAGCGCCTGGCCCAGTCCGGGCTGATGCCCCAGGAAACGGCCGACGCCATGGCCCGCGCCTATGTGTTCCTGCGCAAGGTGGAGCATCGCATCCAGTACCTGGACGACCAGCAAACCCACGTGCTGCCCACGCGCGACGACGACCTGGCCTGGATTGCCAGCACCATGGGCTACCGCGACTGCTGCGCCTTCCTGCACGAGCTGGACGCCCACCGCGAACTGGTGGCGCAAGAGTTCGACACCCTGCTGGGTGGCAACGAGAAAAAACAATGCAGTGGCGGCAGCTGCGGCGGCCCCAAGGCATCGGCCCCCCGCCTCCCGAGCTGGAAAGCCTGCTGGAGCAACTGCCCGAGGGCTTTCGCGAGCGCGTGGCCGAATGGCGCAACAACGCCCGCGTGGCCAACCTGCGCGACGAGGCGCGTGCCCGGCTGTTCCGCATCGTGCAGCGCACGGCCCAGTGGCTGAACGAGGGCCGCTGCACCCTGGAAGCCGCCTCGCGCCTGACCAACTGGCTCGAACCCCTGATGCGCCGCGAAAGCTACCTGGCGCTGCTGCTCGAGCGCCCGCCCGTGCACGAGCAACTGCTGGCCCTGCTGGGCGCCGCCAAGTGGCCTGCCCGCTACCTGCTGCAGCACCCCGGCGTGATCGACGAACTGGTGGGCGATGTGCTGATGGCCGAGCGCTTTGTGGTGGCCGACTTTGAGCGCGAGCTGGCGCAGCGGCTCAAGTCGCTGCAATCCACCGGCGAAGACGACGACGAAACCCTGCTGAACCTGCTGCGCCGCGCCCAGCACGCCGAAACCTTCCGCACCCTGGCGCGCGACGTGGGCGGGCGCATCACCGTCGAGCAAGTGGCCGACGACCTGAGCGCCCTAGCCGACAGCATGCTGCGCATCACCACCCAGTGGTGCTGGAGCCGCCTGAAAAACCGCCACCGCGACGAGCCCCAGTTCGGCATCATCGGCTACGGCAAACTGGGCGGCAAAGAGCTGGGCTACGGCAGCGACCTGGACATCGTCTTCGTGTTCGACGACGACGACGAACGCGCCCCCGAGGTGTACGCCGCGTTCGTGCGCAAGCTCATCAACTGGCTCACCGTGAAGACGGGCGAGGGCGACCTGTACGAAATCGACACCGCGCTGCGGCCCAACGGCAACTCGGGCCTGCTGGTGACCAGCTTTGAAGCCTATGCCAAGTACCAGCAGCAGCGCGGCAGCAACACCGCCTGGACCTGGGAACACCAGGCCATGACGCGCGCCCGCTTTGTGCTGGGCAGCGCCGCACTGCAAGCGCGTTTTGACGCCGTGCGCGAGGCCGTCATCACCTCGGAGCGCGACGCCAGCGCACTCCAAGGCGAGATCGTCACCATGCGCGAACGCGTGCGCTCAGCCCACCCGGTGCCGAATGGCATGTTCGAGGTCAAACACAGCCCCGGCGGCATGGTCGATGCAGAGTTTGCCGTGCAGTACCTGGTGCTGTCGCAGTCCTGCGCGCACCCCGAGCTGCGCGCCAACCTGGGCAACATCGCCCTGCTCGAGCGCGCCGAGCAAGTGGGCCTGCTGCCCGCAGGGGTAGGCCACGCCGCCGCCAACGCCTACCGCGAACTGCGCCGCGTGCAACACCGGGCACGGCTGGACGAAGCCCCTACGCAGGTGGCCCCCCCGCGCTGCAGGCCGAGCGCGATGCGGTGCTGGCGCTGTGGCAGGCGGTGTTTGGGGCTGCGCACTGAAGCACCGCGCTGGGTGGAGAGGGCCGTGCGAGCCCCGCTCTGCCAGCGGCGCAGGGCTTGCAATCAAATCGATGCCTAGCGCTTGATGGATAAGCGCTAGCAGCTATCAAATCAGGAGTAATTCACCACACTCCATCTCCCGTTGCGCTCCTTCACAGCGGTCAGAAGGATTCCCAATCCCCATCGTCGCCCCCGCCTTGGCGGCGGAGGTGGGGGCGGCAGGCTTGCCGGGCGTGCGGCCCAGCGCAGGTACCGCAGGCTTTGGGGGGGCGGGCACAGCGGCTTTGGCCGCAGCCTTGGGGCTGGCGGCAGGCCGGGGGCTGGCGGCAGGCCGGGGGCTGAGGGCGGGCCGGGGCGCTGCCGCCACGCTGGGGCGGTGCACCGGCCGGGGGGCCGCTGCGGGCTGGCCTGCCATATCCACCTTGAACTGCGCCACAGCGGCATTCAGGCGCTGGGCCTGGTCTTCCAGCGAGGTGGCGGCGGCCGAAGCCTGTTCGACCAGCGCGGCGTTTTGCTGCGTGGCCTGGTCCATTTGCGACACGGCCAGGTTGACCTGGTCGATGCCCGAGGACTGCTCGATCGACGCCGCCGAAATTTCGCCCATGATGTCCGTCACGCGGCGCACAGAGGCCACGATGTCTTGCATGGTGGCCCCGGCACGCTCGACCTGGGCAGAGCCCGCGCCCACCTTGCCGACCGAGTCGGAGATCAATTCCTTGATCTCTTTGGCCGCAGCCGCAGAGCGCTGCGCCAGTGCACGCACCTCGCTGGCCACCACGGCAAAGCCCCGGCCTTGCTCGCCTGCGCGGGCCGCTTCCACCGCCGCGTTCAGCGCCAGGATGTTGGTCTGGAAGGCGATGGAGTCGATCACATTCACGATGTCCGACATCTTGGTGGAGCTGTCCGCGATGGCCTTCATGGTGGCTACCACTTCGTCCACCACCGCACCGCCGCGCTGGGCCACGTCCATGCTGCCGCTGGCCAGCTGGTTGGCCTGGCGGGCGTTGTCGGCGTTTTGCTTCACGGTGGACGACAGCTCTTCCATGCTGGCAGCCGTTTCCTCCAGCGAGGCGGCCTGCTGCTCGGTGCGGCCGCTCAGGTCCGAGTTGCCCAGGGCGATTTCGCGCGCGCCGGTGTTGATTTCTTCCACGCCCTGGCGCACCTGGGTGACCATGCTGGCCAGCCCCGCCTGCATGGTGCTGACCGAGCGCAGCAGCCGGCCAATTTCGTTGGTGGACTGGGTGTCGATGCGGGTTGTCAAATCGCCCTGGGCCACACGGTCCATCAACTCGCCCACTTGCTGCAGCGGCGCCACCACGCGGCGGTTGATGAACAGCCAGCAACCCAACACCAGCGCCGCAGCCAGCACCAGCAAGGCCACGGCCAGGGCGCGCGACCAGGCCAGCAGGCGCTCGGATTCGTCATGCTGCTCGGCGCTGCGGTCCTTGGCGGCTTTGAAGAGCTGCTGCATCAGCTCTTCCATCTCGGCCAGCAGCTTGTTGCGCTCGGTCACGATGTCTTTGCCGCTGTACTCGGCCTCATTGCCGCCCACCAGCCCGGCCCCGCCCCGGTTGACGAGCACGGTGTAGGCGCGAAACTTGGTGAGCATGGAGTCGGCCAGCGCGCGCTGCTCTTGCAGGCCTGGGGGCAGCGTTTGCACCACCGAGGTCAGGATTTTGTCGGCATCGGCCATGGCCTTTTCGGCGCGATCGGTCTGGCCTTTGACGCTGGCGGGGGCATCGCCACGCAGCAGGTTGCGGTGCGCCACGGCCAGCGCCACCCGGTTGTCCCACATGCGGATTTCCGCCTGCTTGAGGGTAAGCATGGCGTCCGAGAAGCGCTCCTGGTTGTCTGCCGCCTGGGCACCCGCCTGGGTGCCGCGCCAGCCCACCGCAACGGCCAGCAGCAGGGCCAGGGTGAAAACGCCCATCACGGCCAACAGGCCGGTCTTGACCCCGAGATTGCGCATCTTGTCTCCTCATGGCCCCTGGCCGCTGTGTAACTCATTGGAAGCGAAGCAGTCTGCCAGAAAGAACCCTGTTGCGTGGCAGGTTGTCCGACATCTGCAACACCACGCCGCACCACAGGGCTGAAACACCAGTGCAACGTTCCGCAACAAAAAGTTAATTAATCGATTGATTAAAACATGGTGTAATCCCGCACCATGGTTGCCACCCCTCCCTCGACCCCTGACGCAGCAGATTCCCGCGCACGCCTGCTGGATGCTGCACTGCGCCTGTTTGCAGAGCAAGGCTTTGCCAAGACCTCCATCCGCCAGATTGCCGAAGCGGCGTCGGTCAACACGGCACTGATCAGCTACTACTTTGGCGACAAGAAGGGGCTGTACACCGCGGCCTACAACGAGTCCTTTGGCGGACCGCTGCAGGCCAGCGCCGGGCCCGATGGCCAATCGCTGGACTTGTTTTTGGAGCAGTTCATCACCGGCTTCATGCAGCCCCTGCACCAGGGCAGCCGCATTGAGCTGAGCATGCGGCTGCACTTTCGCGAAATGCTCGACCCCACCGGGCTGTGGCAGCAAGAACTGGAGTGCGAGATCAAGCCCATGCACGCCGCGATGGTGCAGGTGCTGTGCACCGCCGTGGGCGCGGCCGAGCCTGACGAGGACGTGCACCGGCTGGCGCTGTCCATTGGGGCGCTGCCCATGCAGTACTACGCCCACCGTGACCTGATCCAGCAGGTTTGCCCCAGCCTGGCCGACAGCCCCGAAGGCCTGACCGCCACCACCCACCGACTCATCGACATGGCCCACCACCTGGTGGCAGGCGAGGCCCAGCGGCGGCGCAACGCCGCGGTGGCTGCGACTTCCTCCAACCGCCGTGCTTCCACCCGCCGTGCCCCTACCCCTGAAGGAGACTCCCTGTGACGCATTCCGCAACCCGCCGCACAGCCCATCGGCTGTGGCTGGCGCTGCCCATGGTCGTGACACTGGCCGCGCCCCTGACAGCCTGCACCACCACGCGCCCGCCACAGGCCGTGGCACCCGCCACGCCCACCACCTGGCAGGCCCCGCTGCCGCACGACGGGCAGTTGCAGCACCTCACGGACTGGTGGGCCCGCACCCACGACCCGGTGCTGGTGGCGCTGATCACATCGGCCCAGCGCATCAGCCCCAGCCTCGCGCAGGCGCGCAGCCGGGTCGAGCAAGCCCGCGCCACACAGACCACCGCCCGCGCCGCCCTGCTGCCCACGCTGGATGCGCAGGCCAGCGCCAGCCGGGGCGTGACGGCCCCGGTGACCACACCCGCCACCAGCGCCCAGGCCGGGTTGCAAGCGGGGTGGGAGATCGACCTGTTCGGCGCCAACCAGGCCACACGCGATGCCGCCACCGAACGCTTGGCCGGTGCCCAGGCCCTGTGGCACGAGGCCCGCGTGAGCGTGGCCGCCGAGGTGGCGCTGCAAGTGAGCAGCCTGCGCACCTGCCTGCAGCAGCTGGATGTGGCCGAGCGCGATGCCCAATCGCGCGCCGCCACCGCGCGCCTGACGCAAGACAGCCAGCGCGCAGGCTTTACCGCGCCCGCCACCGCCGCCCTGGCCAGCGCCAGCGCGGCCGAGGCCACGGCCCGCGCCGCCCAGCAGCGCATGCAGTGCGATGTGGACTTCAAAGCCCTGGTGGCGCTGACCGGCGAGCCCGAGCCCGCGCTGCGCAACCAGATCACCACCGCCCCCGTGCCGGGCTTTGACGAAGCCCGCTTCACCATCGCCGCACTGCCGGTGCAGGTGCTGTCGCAGCGGCCCGATGTGTACAACGCCGAGCGCGAAGTGGCCGCAGCCAGTGCCGAGGTGGGTAGCGCCCAGGCCCAGCGCTGGCCGCGCCTGTCGCTCACCGGCACCGTGGGCACCGCCTGGAGTCGCGCGGGGGGCACCACCACCGATCTCAGCACCTGGTCCTTCGGCCCGCTGGCGCTGAGCCTGCCGCTGCTCGACGGTGGCCGCCGCGCGGCCCAGGTGGACGCCGCCCGCGCCCGCTACGACGAAGCCGTGGCGGTGTACCAGGGCCGCGTGCGCCAGGCCGTGAGCGAGGTAGAGCAAGCCCTGGTGCGCCTGCAAAGCACGGCCGAGCGTGCCGACAGCGCCCGCGCCGCCGTGCAGGGCTACCGCACCTCGTTCGACGCCACCGAGGCCCGCTGGCGTGGTGGCCTGGCCAGCCTCGTGGAGCTGGAAGACGCCCGCCGCACGCTCCTGGCCGCCCAGACCACGCTGGTGGCCTTGCAGCACGAGCGCCAATCGGCCTGGGTGGCGCTGTACCGCGCAGCCGGTGGTGGCTTTGACGCCGCCCACCCCACAGCCCAGGCAACCCCCACCGCTACGGCGCTCTGAGCACCAAAGCCCCAGCGCTTCACCCCTTTTTTGAAGAAACGGACGATCTCCATGCCCGCATTCAAACTCTCTCCCGTCGCCCTGGCCCTGACGGCCCTGTGCGTGCTGACCGGCGGCGCGGCCCTGCTGCACACCGGCGCCTCGCGCGCGGCCGACAAGCCTGCTGCGGCACAGCCCCGCCCCGCCCTCACGGTGACCACCGCCCAGCCCCAGCGCACCAGCGTGACCCAGCGCCTGTCGGCCAACGGCAACGTGGCTGCCTGGCAAGAAGCCAGCGTGGGCGCTGAAAGCAACGGCCTGCGCCTGACGGCTGTGAACGTGAACGTGGGCGACGTGGTCAAGGCCGGCCAGGTGCTGGCCACCTTTGCCGCCGACACGGTGCAGGCCGATGTGGCCCAGGCCCGCGCCAGCGTGCTCGAAGCCGAGGCCAACGCCGCCGAAGCCGCCGCCAACGCCGAGCGTGCGCGGGGCCTGCAAACCTCGGGCGCCTTGAGCCAGCAACAGATCCAGCAATACACCACCGCCGAGCAGACCGCCAAGGCCCGCGTGGAGGCGGCCCGCGCACAGCTCAACGCACAGCAGCTGCGGCTGAAATTCACCCAGGTGCTGGCGCCCGACAGCGGCGTGATCTCGGCCCGCACCGCCACCGTGGGTGCGGTGCTGGCGTCAGGCACCGAGCTGTTCCGTATGGTGCGCAAGGGCCGGCTGGAGTGGCGCGCCGAGGTCACGCAGGCCGAGCTGGCGCGCATCCGCACGGGCGCCAAGGTGCAGGTCACGGCTGCCAGCGGCGCGGCGGTGGAGGGCACGGTGCGCATGGTGGCCCCCACCGTGGACACGCAAACACGCAACGCACTGGTCTACGTGGACTTGCCCGCCAACCCCGACATCCGCGCCGGGATGTTTGCGCACGGCGACTTTGCGCTGGGCGAGGGCAGCGCCCTCACCGTGCCACAAGAGGCCGTGGTGGTGCGCGATGGCTTCTTCTACGTGTTTGTGGTGGACGGCCAGCAGCGTGCGCAGCAGCGCAAGGTGCAGCCCGGCCGCCGTGTGGCCGACCGGGTGGAAATCACCACCGGGCTGGACGCGGGCGCCGCCGTGGCCGTGCGGGGCGCAGGCTTTTTGAACGATGGCGATGTGGTGCGCGTGGCCAACGACACCGCAGATTCCAAGCCAAAACAGGCTCTAGCGCCCAATACACAAGCGCAAGCAGCTACCAAATAAGGAGCATTTGCATGAATGTCTCTACCTGGTCGATCAAGAACCCGATACCGGCGCTGATGCTGTTTGTGCTGCTGACCTTCGGCGGCCTGATCGCATTCAACGCCATGAAGGTGCAGAACTTTCCGGACATGGACCTGCCCACCATCTCGGTGACGGTGAGCCTGCCCGGCGCCTCGCCCACGCAGCTGGAAAACGATGTGGCCCGCAAGGTCGAAAACAGCATCGCCACGCTGCAGGGCCTCAAGCACATCTACACCAAGGTGCAGGACGGTGGCGCCACCATCACGGCCGAGTTCCGCCTGGAAAAGCCCACGCAAGAGGCGCTGGACGACGTGCGCTCGGCCGTGGCGCGCGTGCGCGCCGACCTGCCCGGCGATGTGCGCGACCCCATCGTCACCAAGATGGACCTGGCCGCACAGGCGGTGCTGGCGTTCACGGTGGCCTCGCCGCGCATGGACGACGAGGCGCTGTCGTGGTTTGTGGACAACGACATTGCCAAGAAGCTGCTCACGGTGCGCGGCGTGGGCGCCGTCAGCCGCGTGGGCGGGGTGGACCGCCAGGTGCATGTGGCGCTGGACCCGCTCAAGCTGCAGGCGCTGGGCGCCACGGCGGCCGATGTGTCGCGCCAGCTGCGCCTGGTGCAAACCGAAAGCGCCGGTGGCCGCACCGACCTGGGCGGCAGCGAGCAACCCGTGCGCACGCTGGCCACGGTGCAGACGGCGCAAGAGCTGGCGGGCCTGACCCTGGCTTTGTCTGACGGCCGCCATGTGCGGCTGGACCAGGTGGCCAGCGTGACCGACACCATTGCCGAGCCCCGCGCCATGGCGCTGCTCAACGGCAAGCCGGTGGTGGGGTTTGAAGTCTCGCGCAGCAAGGGCGCCAGCGAAGTGGAAGTGGGCGCGGCCGTGCAGGTGGCACTGGCCGAGCTGCGGGCCACGCACCCCGATCTGGAGATCACCGAGGCCTTCAACTTTGTGGACCCGGTGCAGGAGGAATACGATGGATCGATGCACCTGCTGTACGAAGGCGCGCTGCTGGCCGTGGTGGTGGTGTGGCTGTTCCTGCGCGACTGGCGCGCCACCTTTGTCTCGGCCGTGGCGCTGCCGCTGTCGGTCATCCCGGCGTTCATCGGCATGCAGTGGCTGGGCTTTTCGATCAACGTGATCTCGCTGCTGGCGCTGTCGCTGGTGGTGGGCATTTTGGTGGACGACGCCATCGTGGAGGTCGAGAACATCGTGCGCCACCTGCGCATGGGCAAGACGCCCTACCAGGCGGCGATGGAGGCGGCCGACGAGATCGGCCTGGCCGTGGTGGCCACCACCTTCACGCTGATTGCGGTGTTTTTGCCTACCGCGTTCATGAGCGGCATTGCGGGCAAGTTCTTCAAGCAGTTTGGCTGGACGGCATCGCTCGCCGTGTTTGCCAGCCTGGTGGTGGCGCGGGTGCTCACGCCCATGATGGCGGCGTACATCCTCAAGCCCATCGTGGGCGAGCACCGCGACCCGCGCTGGATGGGCGTGTACCTGCGCTGGGCGGCCTGGTGCATCAAGCACCGCTGGATCACCTTTGTCGCCACGATTGCGTTTTTTGCCGGGTCGCTCGCGCTCATCCCGCTGCTGCCCACGGGCTTCATCCCACCCGACGACAACTCGCAAACCCAGGTGTACCTGGAACTGCCCCCTGGCGCCACGCTGGCCCAGACCCGCGCTGTGGCCGAAGACGCCCGAGAGCGCGTGGCCGGGGTAGCGCATGTGAAGAGCGTCTACACCACCATCGGCGGCGGCACGGCGGGCTCGGACCCATTTGCGGGCGGCGGCAATGCCGAAACCCGCAAGGCCACGCTGACCATCACGCTGGATGCGCGCGGCGATCGCCCGCGCAAGCAGGGCATTGAGGCGGACATCCGCACGGCGCTGGAGAGCCTGCCCGGGGTGCGCACCAAGGTGGGCCTGGGCGGCTCGGGCGAGAAGTACGTGCTGGTGCTCACGGGCGACGACCCGCAGGCGCTGCAAACCGCCGCGCTGGCGGTGGAGAAAGACCTGCGCACCATTCCCGGCCTGGGCAGCATCTCGTCCACCGCCAGCCTGGTGCGCTCGGAAATCGCCGTGCGCCCCGACTTTGCCCGCGCCGCCGACCTGGGCGTGACCAGCAGCGCCATTGCCGAGACCCTGCGCATTGCCACCGTGGGCGACTACGATACGGCCCTGCCCAAGCTCAACCTGGCCTCGCGCCAGGTGCCCATCGTCGTCAAGCTGCAAGACGATGCGCGCAAGGACCTGTCGGTGCTGGAGCGCCTGCCCGTGCCCGGCGCCAAGGGCCCGGTGCTGCTGGGGCAGGTGGCCACGCTGGAGTTCAGCGGCGGCCCCGCCGTGGTGGACCGCTACGACCGCGCCCGCAACGTCAACTTCGAGATCGAGCTGTCGGGTCAGCCGCTGGGCGATGTGACGCAGGCCGTGGCCGCGCTGCCGTCCATCACCAACCTGCCACCCGGCGTGCGCCAGATCACCATTGGCGACGCCGAGATGATGGGCGAGCTGTTTGCCAGCTTTGGCCTGGCCATGCTCACGGGCGTGCTGTGCATCTACATCGTGCTGGTGCTGCTGTTCAAGGACTTCCTGCACCCGGCCACCATCCTGGTGGCGCTGCCGCTGTCGTTGGGCGGGGCGTTTGTGGGCCTGCTGATTGCGCAAAAGAGCTTCTCGATGCCCTCGCTCATCGGGCTGATCATGCTCATGGGCATTGCCACCAAGAACTCCATCTTGCTGGTGGAATACGCCATCTTGGCGCGGCGCGAGCACGGCATGACGCGCTTTGAAGCGCTGATCGACGCCTGCCACAAGCGCGCACGCCCCATCATCATGACCACGCTGGCCATGGGCGCGGGCATGATGCCCATTGCCCTGGGGCTGGGCGCGGCGGACGGCAGCTTCCGCTCGCCCATGGCGGTGGCGGTGATTGGCGGGCTCATCACCTCGACCTTCCTGAGCCTGCTGGTCATTCCGGCGGTGTTCACGGGGGTGGATGACCTGGGGCTGAAGATCGGGCGGCTGTGGCGGCGGCTGATCGGAGGAGGGCGCAGCGACGCTCCCACAGCCCAGTCCACGCAGTGAAACCGCGAACTACCGGACAAGCCCGGGGGTTTGCCAGCTTTTGGCGGGGTCCGTTGTCTGGATAATGGCCCCAGCCTATGAACCTCGTCGCCATCAATTTCGAATCGGTCCCGCTCGGTGAACCGCTGCCGTTCGCACTGCGTGCGGCCAATGGCGCGCTGCTGGCCCAAAAGGGCTTTGTGGTGCGCAACGCCAGCGAGTTGTCTGAAATCACGGGGCGGGGCATCCAGCTGTGCGTGGACGTGGACGAATCTGGCGAAAGCTACCGCGCCTACGTAGGCCGGCTGCAGCAGATGCTGATGTCGGAGACCTCCCTGGGCGAGTTGGCCGCCGTGAAGATGAGCGGCCCCGCCGCCGCACCGCCTCCCGCCCGCAACCGAGAAGAGCGCGGCCCGCTGGACTGGTCGGAGCTGCAGCTGCGCATGACGCAGGTGCTGCGCGCGCCCAAGGCGTTTGATTTCCGCGAGCGGTTTTTGCAGCTGCACGAGGACCTGTCGCGTCGCTGCGAGCAGGCCCCCGACGCCACGCTGCTGGCGCTGATCTTCTTGTCGGCCCAGGAAACCCGCATGTACAGCAGCACCCACGCCATGCTGGTCAGCTGCATCTGCATGGTGGTGGGCCGCGAAATGCTGCGTTGGCCCCCGGCCAAGGTGCGCCAGCTGGGCGCTGCGGGCCTGAGCATGAACATCGCCATGACCGAGCTGCAGGACCAGCTGGCCCAGCAAACCCAGCCGCTCACCGCACGCCAGATTGCCGCCGTGGAAGACCACGCCAACCGCTCGGCCGACCTGCTGGCCGAGCTGGGCGTGCGCGATGCCGTGTGGCTGGAGGCCGTGCGCCACCACCACCACCGCAAGCCCGGCCCGTTCAACGAAAAGACCGAGGGCCAGCAAATGGCCCGCCTCATCCAGCGCGCCGACGTGTTCGGCGCACGCATTGCCCCCCGCGCAGCCCGCTCGCCCATGCCCGTCACGGCCGCCATGCAGGCCAGCTACTACGACGAGGAAAACAAGGTGGACGAAGCCGGGGGCGCCCTGGTCAAAGGCCTGGGCGTGTACCCGCCCGGCGCCTTTGTGCGCCTGGCCAGCCAGGAGGTGGGCGTGGTGCTGCGCCGCGGCGTGAGCGCCACCACCCCGCGCGTGGCCGTGGTCACCAACCGCCTGGGCATGCCCACGGGCGAACTCATCCCCCGCGACACCTCGCTGGCCCAGTGGAAGATCACCGGCGCTGTGGCCCACAAGGATGTGCGGGTGAAGCTCTCGCTGGAACGGCTGCTGCCGCTGGTGTAAACCCCCACACCGCAGCGCCCCACGGCGCTCACTGCGCGCCACCGCAGGCGCCAGCGGATCGCCCCACGGGCGATCCCGCACAGGGCATTTTGCTCTTTTTTTCATAGCTTCTAGCGCTTATTCCTATTGCGCTAGCGCGTCTTTTTGTGCCCACCGCACAGCGCCGGGGCCTCGCTCACACCCTCTTACAGATTTCCTGAATCCAATGGCGTGCGCGCCACGTATACCAATCAGTTCAAATTAAAACTGATGTGGACAAAATATGATTAAGTGGTTAAATTGCCAGCAAACCACCTGGGAGCGCCCGATGCCTGCAGCCTTTGCCCGCCGTTTCATCCTGGCCCCGCTGGCCATCGCCTGCGCCACAGGCTGGACCCTTGCCATCCCCCGGCCCGCGCATGCGGCCGATGCCCCTGCCAGCAGCCCGGGCAGCGCCTGCCCCGCCACGCTGCAACACACCTATTTGCGCCTGCAAGACGAGAAGCCCCAGTCCCTGTGCCAGTACGCGGGCAAGGTGGTGCTGGTGGTGAACACGGCCAGCTACTGCGGATTTACGGGGCAATACAAGGGTCTGGAGGCGCTGTACAGCCGCTACAAGGACCAGGGGCTGGTGGTGCTGGGCTTTCCGTCCAACGACTTCGCGCAGGAAAAGGCCAGCAACCAAGAGATCGCCGACTTTTGCGAAAACACCTTCGGCGTGAAGTTTCCGATGTTCGCCAAGAGCAGCGTGAAGGGGGCGGACGCATCGCCGCTGTACCGCCAGCTGGCGCAACTGTCGGGCACGGCACCGAAGTGGAACTTCCACAAATACCTGCTCGGGCGCGACGGCAAGCTGGTGGACAACTACTCCAGCATGACCGCACCCGACAGCAAAGGCCTGATCAGTGCCATTGAGCAACAGTTGGCGGCCCCAGCCCCCCGCTGAATGGCAATTTTTCTTTACTTTTCTTTAAAAAAAATGCGCGATATGCTCTGGAACTTCTGGAACGAGTCCCCACTCTATCCATGGCAAGAGCGCGGTGAGCGCTCGAACGGTTTAACGTTGCGAAGCCTTTCGGGTCCCTTGGTTCCGACTGACCTCCTGGAGCGCTTCTCCTCCCTCCCTCTCTTATTCGTTTCGGGACGCTTCGCAACTTTTTTATTCGCTGAGTCGACCAGAGGGGGTCGACCATGAAAGTCGCCATCATCGGCTCCGGCATTGCCGGCCTTTCGGTGGCGCACCAGTTGCGCCACCAAGCGCAAGTCACCCTGTTTGAAGCTGGCAGCTACTTTGGCGGCCACACCCACACCGTGGACGTGACCCTGCCCAATGCGGCGGGCCAGCCCGTCACGCACGGCGTGGACACGGGCTTTCTCGTCTTCAACGAACGCACCTATCCGAATCTGATCGCGCTGCTGGCCGAGCTGGGCGTGGCCACGGCCAAGTCAGACATGTCATTCTCGGTGCAGGTGCCCGGCGCGCGCGGGGGCCAGGTGCTGGAGTGGAGCGGCACCAACCTCTCGACCGTGTTTGCCCAACGCGGCAACCTGCTCAACCCGCGCTTTTGGGGCATGCTGGCCGACCTGCTGCGCTTTAACAAGCTGTGCACCCGCATCGCCGAGGCCAACGCCGAGCAGGCGCTCATGCAGCCGCTGGGCGACTTCCTCAAAGAACACCGCTTTGGCGATGCCTTCCGCGACTGGTACTTTTTGCCCATGCTGGGCTGCATCTGGAGCTGCCCGACAGACCAAATGCTGCAATTCCCGGTGGCGACGATGATCCGCTTTTGCCACAACCACGGCCTCATCCAGGTAGCCAACCGCCCGCAGTGGTGGACGGTGAGCGGCGGTGCACGCAACTATGTGGACAAGATTCTGGCCGGTGTGCCCGACCAGCGCCTGAACACCCCCGTGCGCCGCATCGAGCGCGACACTGCGGGCGTGCGCGTGGTCACCGACCAGGGTACCGAGCACTTCGACCATGTGGTGCTGGCCACGCACTCTGACCAATCCCTGGCCCTGCTGGCCGCGCCCACGCCGCAAGAGCGCGCCGTGCTCGGCGCCATCCGCTACCAGCCCAACCGCGCCGTGCTGCACACCGACACCACGGTGCTGCCGCAGCGCCGCGCCGCCTGGGCGGCTTGGAACTACGAGCGTGCGCAGCAGACGGGCCGTGATAGCAACCGTGAAAGCACCAGCGTGTGCCTGCACTACCTCATCAACCAGCTGCAGCCCGTGCCCTTTGCGCAGCCAGTGGTGGTGTCGCTCAACCCGGTGCGCAGCATCAACCCGCGCCAGATCGTGGGCAAGTACGAATACGCCCACCCTGTGTTTGACCTGGGCGCCATTGCCGCGCAGCAGCAAGTGCCCGCGCTGCAAGGCCAGCACAACACCTGGTTCTGCGGCGCTTGGACGGGCTACGGCTTCCATGAAGACGGCCTCAAGTCTGGCCTGGCCGTGGCGCGCCAACTGGCGCCGCAGCTGCAAGCACCGCAAAGGCTGGCCGCATGACCACCGAGCCCCGCGCCACCACCAAGGCCGAGCCCCTGCTGGGCTTTGGCCAGGTGCGCCACACCCGGCTGCGGCCGCGCAGGCATGCGTTTGCCTACGGCACGTTCTTCCTGATGCTGCCCATGCGCACACTGGCGCAAGGTGAGCGGGATAACGCGCTGGCAGTGAACCGGCGCGGCGCCATCAGCTTCCACGACATGGACCACGGCGACGGCCGCAGTGCCGAGCAAGGCGGCGCCCTGGCGTGGCTGGACGGCCTGCTGCAGGCCGAAGGCATTGACGACGCCAGCGGCGAGGTGTGGCTGCACACCTACCCGCGCGTGCTGGGCTACACCTTCAAGCCCGTGAGCTTTTGGTACTGCCACCGCGCCGACGGCAGCCTGCGCGCCATCGTGGTGGAGGTAAACAACACCTTTGGCGAGCGCCACTGCTATTTGCTCGACGCCCCGCAGTACGGCGTGGAGCAGCTGGCGCGCAAGGTG
The DNA here is from genome assembly GCF_003669015.1 of Acidovorax sp. 1608163. Classification (NCBI taxonomy): domain Bacteria; kingdom Pseudomonadati; phylum Pseudomonadota; class Betaproteobacteria; order Burkholderiales; family Comamonadaceae; genus Acidovorax; species Acidovorax sp. 1608163. The sequence continues at coordinate 37,355 of NZ_CP033069.1, read as the reverse complement.
TTCCATGTGTCGCCGTTTTGCGAGGTGGCGGGCGGCTACCGCTTTCGCTTCATGCGCACCGCACCCGGCGCGCAGGACGCAGGCCGCACCGTGGTGCGCATTGACTACGACGACGCCAGCGGCCCCCTCATCCAGACCAGCGTGAGCGGCACCCTGCAACCCGCCACGGCCCACACCCTGCGCCAGGCGCTGTGGGGCTACCCGGCCATGACGCTGGCCATCATCGCCCGCATCCACTGGCATGCGCTGCAGCTGTGGCTCAAGCGCGTGCGCTTTCACCGCAAGCCTGAGGCACCTGCCTCGATCGTGACCCGTTGACCTGCTGACCGGCCCACTGCACCGACCTGCGAGACCACCACCATGAACTCCACCACCGCACCCCGTTCTGCCCTGGCCTTGCCCGCTGGCACGCCCGCTGCCGCGCGCACCGCCCTGCAATTGCTGCAGCGCCTGCAGCACGGCCACCTCACGGTGCAACTGCCCGACGGCACGCAGCGGCACTTTGGCCAAGGCGGCGGCCCCTCGGCGGCCATTGCCTTCAAGAACTGGAACGTGTGCAGCGCGGCTCTGAAGTCCGGCGACATCGGCTTTGCCGAAAGCTACATCGCGGGCGACTGGACCACGCCCCACCTCACCGACCTGCTCAAGCTCCTTATCGCCAACCGCCAGCAGGTTGAAGGCGTGATCTACGGCACCTGGGCCGGGCGGCTGCTGTACCGCATCAAGCACCTGCTCAACCGCAACACCAAGGTCAACAGCCAGAAGAACATCCACGCCCACTACGACCTGGGCAACGCGTTTTATGAGCTGTGGCTGGACGACACGATGAACTACTCGTCCGCCTGGTTTGAAGGCGATGCAGGCGGTGACATGCGCACCGCCCAGCACGCCAAGGTGCGCCGCGCGCTTCGCATGGCGGGCGTGCAGGCGGGCGACCGGGTGCTGGAGATTGGCTGCGGCTGGGGCGCGCTGGCTGAGATGGCCACCACCGAATTTGGCGCCACGCTGACGGGCGTGACGCTGTCCACCGAGCAACTCGCCTTTGCCCAAAAGCGCATGGCGCAGCACGGCGTAGCGGGCCAGGCCGACCTGCGGCTGCAGGACTACCGCGACATCCACGACGGCCCGTACGACGCCATCTGCTCCATCGAAATGGTGGAAGCCGTAGGGCGCGAATACTGGCCCACGTACTTCGCCTCCATCAAGCGCCTGCTCAAGCCCGGCGGCAAGGCCTGCATCCAGAGCATCGTGATCGACGACGGGCTGTTCAAGCGCTACATCAGCTCCACCGATTTCATCCAGCAGTACATCTTCCCCGGCGGCTGCCTGCCCTGCCCGCGCGAGTTCCGCCGCGAGGCCGAGGCTGCAGGCCTGCGCGTGGTGGACGAGTTTGCCTTTGGCCAAGACTACGCCGAAACCCTCAAGCGCTGGCGCGAGCGCTTTATGGCGCAGCGCACCGACATCCTGAAGCTGGGCTTTGACGAGCGCTTCATGCACATCTGGGAGTTCTATCTGGCCTACTGCGAAGCCGCATTCGCCATGCAGAACATCGACCTCGTGCAGTACACGCTGGTGAACGACAGCGTGGCCTGACGTGCCCATTGCCGCAGGGTCAATCACTATGAAAAAGATAGCTGCCTGCGCTTTATTGGCGAGCGCTACAGCCATTTTTTACATCAACCCTGCTAGCGCGCAGGGCAGTGACGCCACGCCCCTGCCCGGCACCGTGCTGGCGGGCCAGGGCACCATGCGCTTTTTTGGCCTGGAGGTGTACCAGGCTCGGCTGTGGGTGAGCCCCGGCTTTGCACCCGAGCGCTATGCCGACCAGCCGCTGGCGCTGGCGCTGACCTACCAGCGCAACTTCACCGCGCAGGCGATTGCCAAGCGCTCCATCGAAGAGATGCGGCGCGTGGCCCCGTTCGGCCCCGAGCAGGCCGATCGCTGGCAAACCGCGCTCCAGGCCGCCCTGCCCGACGTGAAGCCGGGTGACACCCTCACCGGCATCTACCAGCCGGGCAGCGGCGCCACCTTCCGCCTGGGGCCGCGTGTGGTGGGCGAGGTGGCCGACCCTGAATTTGCCCGCCTGTTCTTCGGCATCTGGCTCTCGCCCAACACGTCTGAGCCCGCGCTGCGACAGGCGCTGCTGGCCGCACGCACGCAGGCCCGCCCATGACGCACCCGCTGCGCCCCAGCCAAGGCCTGGCCTATGGCCTGCTCGGCTTACCCCTGGCCTTTGTCGCGCTGCCGCTGTATGTGCTGCTGCCCAACCACTACGCCCGCAGCTTTGGCATGCCGCTGGCCACGCTGGGCGCCCTGCTGCTGGCCGCGCGCTTGTTGGACGCCGCCACCGACCCGCTGCTGGGCCGCTGGAGCGACCGACTGTTCGGCCACTCTGCCCATGCCGTGCTGGCCGTGGGTGCGGGCTCTGCCGTGCTGCTGGCGCTGGGGCTGGCGGCGCTGTTCTTTCCGCAGGTCAAGGGCGCACACGCACTGCAGGGCTGGGCGCTGGTGTGCCTGCTCATCACCTACCTGGCCTACAGCCAACTCAGCATTGCCCACCAGTCGTGGGGGGCGCGGCTGGGGGGCGATGAGCTGCAACGCGGCCGCATCGTGGCCTGGCGCGAAGGCGCAGCCCTGGTGGGCGTGGTGCTGGCATCGCTGCTGCCCGCGCTGGCAGGCCTGCCCGCCATGCTGGGCGTGTTTGCCGCAGCCTTGGCCCTGGGCTGGTGGGCCTGGGCGCTGGCCCCGCGCCCGGCCAGCGTGCAGGCGGTGCCCGGTGTGTACCACCCACCCCCATCCACCAGCCTGTGGCGCCCCTGGGGGCGGCCCGCCTTCAGGCGGCTGCTGGCGGTGTTCATGCTCAACGGCATTGCCAGCGCCATACCGGCCACGCTGGTGCTGTTCTTCGTACAAGACCGGCTGCAAGCCCCGGCGGCGCAAGAGCCGCTGTTTTTGGGTGCGTACTTTGTGTGCGCCGCGCTGTCGATACCGCTGTGGCTGCGGGCTGTGGAGCGCTTTGGCCTGGCGCGCACCTGGCTGGCGGGCATGCTGCTGGCCGTGGCCGTGTTTGCCTGGACGGCCGCCCTGGGCGCCGGTGATGCGCTGGCGTTTGTGGCGGTGTGCGCTCTCTCGGGCGTGGCGCTGGGCACCGACCTGGCCCTGCCCAGCGCACTGCTGGCGGGCGTGATTGCCCAGGAGGGCGACAGCGGCCAGCACGAGGGCGCCTACTTTGGCTGGTGGAACTTTGCCACCAAGCTCAACCTGGCCCTGGCCGCTGGGCTGGCCCTGCCCCTGCTGGGCGCGCTGGGCTACACCCCCGGCACCCGCAGCGAATCAGGCCTGCAGATGCTGGGCCTGGCGTATGCCGTGCTGCCCTGCGTGCTGAAGCTGGCCGCAGCGGCTGCGCTGTACCAGCTGGTGGTGCGCCGCACCGCGCCTGCCCATTAATCCGCGCCTGCCCCTTGATTCCACTGGCCGCTGTCTGAACCCGAGCCCCCACACCGCAACCCGAGGCACCCTCACCATGATTCCACGCCGCACCCTTTTGGCCGCTGCCGCCGCCACGCCGCTGGCGGCCCTCACGGGCTGTGCCAGCCAGAATCTGGCGGGGTATGCCAGCGAAAAGCCCGTGCTCGACCTGGCGCAGTATTTCAACGGCACCATCGACGCCTACGGCATCTTCCAGGGCCGCAGCGGACAAATCGCCAAGCGCTTCACGGTAGTGATGGAGTGCCGCTGGACGGGCAACGAAGGCGTGCTGGACGAGGCCTTCACCTATTCGGACGGCACCACGCAGCGGCGCATCTGGCGGCTGATCAAGCATGCCGACGGCCGCTACACCGGCACCGCCGACGATGTGGTGGGCACAGCCAACGGGCAGACGCAGGGCAACGCCTTTCGCTGGAACTACACCCTGGCCCTGCCGGTGGATGGCACCGTCTACCACGTGGACCTGGACGACTGGATGTACCTGATCGACGACCGCGTGATGCTCAACCGCGCCACCATGAGCAAGCTGGGCGTGCGGCTGGGCGAGATCACGCTGTCGTTCACCAAGCGCACGCCATGAGCGCCCTGTTGCACTGGCCCGCGAGCCTGAATCCCCCCATCCCCCACTGGCAGGGGCGGCGTGTGTGGCTGGTGGGCGCCTCCAGCGGCATTGGGCGCGCTACGGCGGCGCTGCTGCATGCGCGCGGGGCGCAAGTCATCGTGTCGGCCCGCAACGCGCAGGCCCTGCAAGACTTTGTGGCCGCACACCCCGGCAGCCAAGCCGTGCCGCTGGACACGGCCGATGCAGCGCAGGTGCAAGCGGCGGCCCGGCAGGTGCTGGCCACCGGGGCGCTGGACCTGGTGTGCTACTGCGCGGGCCACTACCGCGACATGCGCGCCACCGAGTTCGACCTGACCGAGGCCCTGCGCCATGAGGAAGTGAACTACACCGGCGCCCTGCGCGTGCTGGCCGGAGTTCTGCCTGCCATGCTGGCATCGGCCCAGGCCGGGCGGCCGGGGCACTTGAGCGTGATCAGCAGCGTGGCGGGCTTTCGCGGTCTGCCCAAGAGCCTGGCCTACGGGCCCACCAAGGCCGCACTCATCAACCTGGCCGAAGCGCTGTACCTGGACCTGCACGCCCTGGGCATGGGCGTGAGCGTGATCAACCCCGGCTTTGTGGCCACGCCGCTCACGGCGGGCAACGACTTCACCATGCCCGCCCTCATCACGCCCGAGGCGGCGGCGGCGGCCATCGTGCGTGGCTGGGAGCGGGGCGAGTTCGACATCCACTTCCCCAAGCGCTTCACCCGCGTGATGAAGCTGCTGCGCCTGCTGCCGTACCGGTGGTACTTTCCGGCGGTGCGCCGTTTTACCGGTTTGTGATTGACTGGTTTGTGAAAGACACCATGCCCACCCCTGCATCGCCAAACCCTGCCGCAGCCCCCTCCACCGAGGAGGCGGTCACCCGCGTGATCGCCTTCTTTGAGGCGCTGTCCCCCGCCGACATCGCGCGCATGGACAGCTTCTATGCGGTCAACGCGCGGTTCAAAGACCCGTTCAACAACGTGCAAGGGGTGCCGGCCATTCAGCACATCTTCGGGCACATGTTCGTGGCGCTGCAGCAGCCGCGCTTTGTCGTCACCGGTCGCGTGGTGCAGGGCCAGCAGTGCTTTTTGACCTGGGATTTCCTGTTCGCCTTCAAGAGCTTTGGCAAGGGCGTGACGCAGACCGTGCACGGCGCATCCCATCTGGTGCTGGACGATGCAGGGCGCATCACCCTGCACCGCGACTATTGGGATGCCGCCGAGGAGCTGTACGAAAAGCTACCCGTGGTGGGCGGTTTGATGCGCTGGCTCAAGCGGCGGGCGAACAGCCATTGATGGGTCCGGTACGAGCCTGCTTGAACCGTTCACGTTGAGCCTGTCGAAGCGTCGCGCAGGGCTTCGACAAGCTCAGCCTGAACGGACTTTTCAAGTTCAAGGATGCCGACTCCCTCCATTGACTGGGGGAGGGACTCAACGCGATTAAGAGCGGATAACAAAACCCAGCGCAGCGGTTCTGGCTAGGCGCCGCGTCGCAGGCAGTACGCGTAGTACGACAAGACGCGGCAACGACGCCAGAAGGGTTTTGTGAGCCGCTCTAAGCGGCTTTGGCGAGCTTGCGCACCAGGTAATGCAACGCCATCTCATAGCCCTGGATGCCCAGGCCCGCGATCACGCCGTCGGCAATGCCCGAGATGTAGGAGTGGTGGCGGAACTCCTCGCGCTTGTGCACGTTGCTGATGTGCACCTCCACCACCGGCAGGGCGACACCGGCCAGCGCATCGCGCAGGGCCACGCTGGTGTGGGTGAGGCCACCGGGGTTGATGACGATGCCGCGTGTGCCGTCCAGGCGCGCAGCGTGGATGCGGTCGATGAGGTGGCCTTCGTGGTTGCTTTGGAAGCAAGTGGCCGTGGTGCCCAGTTGGGCGGCTTCGGCCACAAAGTGGCGCTCGACATCGGCCAGGGTGTCTGCGCCGTAGATCTGCGGTTCGCGCGTGCCCAGCAGGTTCAGGTTGGGGCCGTTCAAAAGAAGAATGCTCATGGCGGTGTGAATCAGGGTGTGGGGGAATGGGTGAGAAGCGGCATTGTCGGCGCAACCGCAGAAGAAACGACAACACCAGAGACCGCCGTGCGCGCTGTCTCTGGTGTCGGTGACGGACCCAGGCCTGCCGCAGGAAGGCTGCGGCAGGCCTGTGTGCGCAGGCTTATTTGGCGGCGCGCAGTTTGGCCAGGGTGGCGTACACCTCTTTCACCGTCTCGGCACCCACTTTTTCGCTGTGCTTTTCCACCACGGGCTTGACCTTGGCGCGCAGCTTGTCCAGCTCGGCGGCCGAGAATTCGGTGACCTGCATGCCCGACTTCTTGAGCTGGTCCAGCGCCACGTCTGACTGCACGCGCGAGACACCGCGCTGGAAGGTGGTGGCCTCGGCCATCGCGTCGTTGATCAGCTTTTGCTCTGCGGGCGAGAGGCCATCCCAGAACTTCTTGCTGACGATGACGGCCTGCGGGTTGTACATGTGGCGGGTGATGGCCAGGTGCTTTTGCACTTCGTTGAGCTTGGACGACAGGATGGTGGTGACGGGGTTCTCCTGCCCGTCCACGGCCTTTTGCTCCAGCGCGGTGTACAGCTCTGGGAAGGGCATGGGCACGGCGTTCGCGCCCAGGGCGTTGAACATGTCGATGTAGATGGGCGACTGGATCACGCGAACCTTCAGGCCCACCAGGTCTTCCGCCTTGGTGATGGGCTTTTTGCTGTTGGTGACGTTGCGAAAGCCCAGCTCCCAGTAGCCCAGGCCCACCAGGTTCTTGGCCTTGAGCTTTTCGAGCAGCTTCTTGCCGAAGGGGCCGTCGGTCACGGCATCGGCTTCTTGCGGCGAGGCGAACAAGAAGGGGAAGTCGTAAATGCCGAATTCCTTGGTCTGCGCTGACAGGATGCCGGCGTTGAGCACCGTCATCTCCACGGTGCCGCCCTGCAGGGCCGACACGGTCTGCAGGTCACCGCCGAGCGTGCCACCGGGGAACAGCTTGACCTGGATCTTGCCGCCGCTCTTGGCCGCCACCAGGTCGGCGAACTTTTGCGCGCCCTGGGCCTGGGGGTGGTCCTTCTGGTTCTGGAAGGCGAACTTGATGGTGCGGTCTTGGGCGTGCGCGCCGGAGATCAGCGAGGCGGCCACCAGCGCCGTGGCCAGCAGGGTTTTCAAGAGGGTCATGGGAGGCTCCTTGGTAGTAATGGATGAAGCGAGGCCGAAAACGAAAGGCAGGGCGCAGGGCAAGCGAGCCCGAGGGACTCAGCCCCCCAGCAGGCGCAGCGGCACCATCACGATGGATGGGAAGGCCACCAGCAGGAACATGACGATGAATTGCGCCAGCATGAAGGGCATGACGCCGCGCGTGACGTCCGTCATGGAGATGCGCCCCACGCCCGCCACCACGTTGAGCACCGTGCCCACGGGTGGCGTGATGAGCCCGATGGCGTTGTTGATGATGAACAGCACGCCGAAGTACACCGGGTCGATGCCAGCCGCTTTGACCACGGGCATGAGCACGGGGGTCATGATGAGGATGGTGGGCGTCATGTCCATCGCGGTGCCCACAATCATCACCAGCACCATGATGGCCACCAGCAGCAGGGTCTGGTTGCCCATGAAGGGCTCGAGCATGCCAATGATCTTGCTGGGCAAGTCGGCCACCGTGATGAGCCAAGCCGACACCATGGCCGCAGCCACCAAGAACATCACCACGGCGCTGGTGCGTGCGGCGGCTTGAAAGATTTCTGCCAACTGCCCAAAGCTCAGTTCGCGGTACACCACCATGGCCACGAAGAGGGCGTACACGGCGGCGACCACAGCGGCCTCGGTGGGCGTGAACACGCCCATGCGCAGGCCCACCAGGATGATGATGGGCAGCCCCAGAGCCCACACGGCTTCGCGCAAGGCCTTGAGCAGCTCTGCCCGGCTGGCGCGGGGGGGCGGGGCCACTTTTTCGCGGCGCACCAACCACCACCAGGTGATGGCCAACGCCACGCCCAGCAAGATGCCGGGCACGATGCCTGCCAGGAACAGCTTGCTGATGGACACGTTGGCGGCCACACCAAAAATGACGAAACCGATGGACGGAGGAATGACCGGGGCGATGATGCCTGCCGAGGCGATCAGCCCCGCGGAGCGCGCCTTGTCGTGCCCAGCCGCCACCATCATGGGCAACAGCAGCGAAGCCAGCGCAGCAGCGTCGGCCACGGCAGAGCCTGACACCGCCGCCAAAATCACCGCCGCCATGATGGCCACGTAGCCCAGGCCACCGGGCACATGGCCCACCACGGCCAGCGCCAGCTTGACGATGCGCTTGGACAGGCCGCCCACGTTCATGATCTCGCCCGCCAACATGAAGAAGGGCACCGCCAGCAGCGGGAACGAGTCCGCACCGTTGATGACGTTTTGCGCCAGGATCTGGGCGTCAAACAAATCCAGGTGCCACATCAGCGCGATGCCGCTGATGAGGAGTGAGTAGGCGATGGGAATGCCGATCGCCATGGCGATGAGCAAGGAGCCGAGGAAGATAGCAACGGTCATGGCGCGGCGGTGGGTGAGAGTGGGATGGGGATCAACGGGCGAGCCAGCAGGCAGGGGCCGTCAGGGCTTGTTCGCTGGGGTTGAGTCGTCTTTGGCCACGACGGGGCCGTGCGAGAAATGCGGGGCCACATCGCCCAGGTTGCGCTGCTCCAGCGCCGCCACTTCCTCGCTCTCTTGCACCATGACCAACTCCTGGTCTGAGGTGCTGGCAAACAAGGTGCGCAGCAAATCGCGCAGCAAGATGGCCATGGAGGACACGCCCAGCATCACGCCGCTGGCGTAGAAGATGCCCACCGACGCGCCCGTGACGGGGGCCTCAGTGTCCCAATTGATTTCGGCCTGCACCCAGCTGCCTTTGAGCAGCAACCAGGACACATACAGCATGGACACCTGGGCCAGCACCAGGCAGATCTTCTTGCCCGTGCGGGGCAGGCGCGCCACCAGGGCATCGGTGCCCAGGTGACCGTGTTCGCGCAGGGCCACCACAGCGCCCATGAAGGTCAGCCACACGAAGAGCCAGCGCGAGACTTCTTCGGACATGGTGAGCCCCGAATTGAAGGCGTAACGCAACACCACGTTGCCGAAGACGAGCACCACCATGACGGCGAGGAACAAGCCCCCGAGCATGTCCAGCGCCCGGGTGTAGCCGCGCAACACGCGGTCAGCAAATTCGAACATCCTTGTCTCCAGTCAAAACGTTATCGCTTGTCTGGATAATTTTGTACGAACTGGTTAGTTTTAATCATCGGTGCAAACCCTTGGGACCTTGCGCGGGCGCAGGGCCGGGGTGTAGCAGTACCGAAGGGGCAAGAAGGGACGAGACGGGCCGTGAACGCAACGGCCCTCGCAAGGGTCAGCAGCGCACGAAGCGCACGACCATGTCGATGATGGAGTCGCGCCGCTGGGCCAAGGCGCTGGGCTCGTCCAGCGAGCGCTTGAAGATGGCGCTGAAGGTGTGGCGGTTGGCCACGTTGAAGAAGCACAGGGCCGAGATGGACATGTGCAGGTCAATCGGGTCCATGTGGGGGCGAAACACCCCGGTGGCCACTCCCCGTTCGTACACCGCCTGCACAGCATTGATGGCGGGCACGTTCAGCTCCTGGATGGTGGCGGAGCGGCGAATGAATTCGCCCCGGTGCATGTTCTCGTTCATCACCAGACGGATGAACTCGGGGTTGCCCAATTGGTAGTCGAATGTGAAGCCCACCAGGGCCCGCAGCGCGGCCTCGGGCTCCATGTCTTCCAGGCGCAGGCTGGTCTCAATCTGGCGGATGCGGCGATAGGCCTCTTCCAGCACCGCAAGGTACAAGCCCTCTTTGCTACCAAAATAGTAGTAAATCATGCGCTTGCTGGTATGGGTCAGCTCAGCGATCTCGTCAATGCGCGCCCCGGCCAGCCCCTTGTCGGCAAACTCGGAGGTGGCCACCTCCAGGATGTTGGCCATCGTGCGGTCCGGGTCGTTGACGCGTCCGCGCTCTGCGGCCGAGGCGGCCGTGGCTCCGCGCGCAGCCCTGCGTCGGGGGGCCGGCGCAGACGTGGGCCCGTCGGCAGGGGAGGTTCTAACCAGTTCGTTCATAGCAGATATAGCATACGGCAATATCTGCCAGCCGCCCCTCCTTGGATACCCGGGGGATCAGCCCCTGCACAGCGGCGGGTGCGCCATGCTGCGGGCCTTTGCCCCAGCCGTCTCAGACGGCGGGCTTGGTGTCCGCAAAACTGGGGCGCTGCATCAGCTTGTCCAGCAGCTTGCCCAGGTTGGGGTACTCGGCGCGCCAGGCCAGCTCTGGGTAGCGGAACTCCAGCCAGCCCAGGGCGCAGCCCACAGCGATGTCGGACAGGCTCAGGTGGATACCGCTGCAATACGGCTTGTCGCCCAGGCCCTGGCTCATGGCCTTGAGCGCGGCATTCACCTTGCCCATTTGCCGATCGATCCAGGCCTGGCAGCGTTGGTCATCCGGGCGGTGCACCCAGGTGGATTCCATGCGGGCGAGGATGGCGGCGTCCATGGCGCCGTCGGCCAGGGCTTCCCAGGTCTTGACCTCGGCCCGCTCACGACCTTGGGCCGGGATGAGCTTGCCAACGGGCGAGAGGGTGTCCAGGTATTCCACGATCACCCGCGAATCAAACACGGCCTCGCCACCTTCCATCACCAGGCAGGGCACCTTGCCCAGCGGGTTGGAGGCCGACACCGTGGTGTCGTCCCCCCAGACGTTGTCCTGCAGGAACTGGTAGTCGAGCTTTTTCTCGGCCAACACAATGCGCACTTTGCGCACGTAGGGGCTGGTGGTGGATCCGATCAGTTTCATGGGTAGGCAGGAAGTGAATGCCCGCACGCAAACGGCGCGCACTGGCTGGGGACGCGATTCTATCGGCCCCCGCCCACCCCCACCTGACGGGCATGGCGCAGCTACAACAGTGGGTGTCCTCCCACTGCCCACCGACTGCCCGCCTACAATTGCGCGCCATGAGCCTGTCCACCATCACCGCCCTCTCGCCGCTTGACGGCCGTTACGCCCCCAAACTCGCCGCGCTGCGCCCCATCATGAGCGAGCACGGCTACATGCACCGCCGGGTGCAGGTCGAGGTGGCGTGGTTCATCGCCCTGTCTGATGCAGGTTTTGCAGAATTCAAGCCGCTGACCACCGGAGCGCGCGCTTACTTGCTGGGTCTGATCAAGAACTTCTCCGAGGCTGATTCGGCCGCCATCAAAGAGATCGAAAAGACCACCAACCACGACGTGAAGGCCGTGGAATACTGGATCAAGAGCAAGTTCGAAGCCCGCCCCGAGCTGGAAAAGGCCGCCGAATTCGTGCACTTTGCCTGCACCAGCGAAGACATCAACAACACCAGCCATGCGCTGCAACTGCGCTCGGGCCGCGACCAGGTCGTGCTGCCGGGCCTGGACCGCATCGTGCTCAAGCTGCGCGAAATGGCCCACGCCTTTGCCGACGTGCCCATGCTCAGCCGCACCCACGGCCAGACCGCCAGCCCCACCACCGTGGGCAAGGAAATGGCCAACGTGGTGATGCGCCTGCAAACGGCCTGCGAGAAGATCGCCGCCGTCAAGATCATGGGCAAAATGAACGGCGCCGTGGGCAACTACAACGCCCACCTGTCCGCCTGGCCTGAGTTTGACTGGGAAGCCTTCAGCAAGAAGGTCATCGAAACGCCCGAACCCCTGGGCCTGGGCCTGACCTTCCAGCCCTATTCCATCCAGATCGAGCCACACGACTACATGGCCGAGCTGTTCGACGCCGTGGCCCGCGCCAACACCATCCTGATCGACCTCTCGCGCGACATCTGGGGCTATGTGAGCCTGGGCTACTTCAAGCAGCGCCTCAAAGCCGGCGAGATCGGCTCGTCCACCATGCCGCACAAGGTCAACCCGATTGACTTTGAAAACGCCGAAGGCAACCTGGGCCTGGCCAACGCATTGCTCAAGCATTTGGCCGAGAAGCTGCCCGTCAGCCGCTGGCAGCGTGACCTGACCGACAGCACCGTGCTGCGCAACATGGGCGTGGCCCTGGGCTACGCCGCGCTGGCCTACACCTCGCTACTCACCGGCCTGAACAAGCTGGAAATCAACGAAGAAGCCCTGGCCTCCGATCTGGACGCCTCGTGGGAAGTACTGGCCGAGCCCATCCAGACGGTGATGCGCCGTTTTGGCGTGCAAGGCGCCTACGAAAAGCTCAAGGAAGTGACGCGCGGCAAGACCGTGACGGCCGAAGCCCTGCACGGCCTGATCCAGTCGCTGGAGATTCCCCAGGCCGAAAAAGACCGCCTGCTGGCCATGACGCCCGGCAGCTACGTGGGCAAGGCGGCAGAGCTGGCCCGCCGCGCATAAAAAAATGATAGCTGCCTGCGCTGATAGCACGGGCCTTTGAAACCTCTAGAGCTGCCAAAGCAAGTAAATACTTGCGCTGGCAGCTCTTGTTTTTGATACACCCCATGGCCATCAAATCCACCATCTTCAAGGCGAACCTGCAAATCGCCGACATCGACCACGGCTACTACGCCGACCATGCCCTGACCCTGGCCCGCCACCCCAGCGAGACCGACGAGCGCATGATGGTGCGGCTGGCGGCCCTGGCCATCCAGGCGCACCAGCTCAACGACCTGTGCAATGGCGACGCCACGCTGGCCTTTGGCGCGGGGCTGTCGGACCCGGATGACCCGGATGCGTCACTCACCGACTTCACGGGCCGCAAGCGCGTGTGGATCGAGGTGGGGCAGCCCGAGGACAAGCCGCTGACCAAGGCCTGCAGCAAGGCCGACTCGGTGCTTGTTTACTGCTTCAACCACGCGTCAGAAGTGTGGTGGAAGGGCATGGAATCCAAGCTGTCGCGCCTGGACAAGCTGCAGGTCTGGCGCATCCCCACCGAGGCATCACAAGCCATGGCGGCCATGGCCGAGCGCAGCATGCAACTGCAAGCCACCGTGCAAGAGGGCGCGCTGACCCTGAGCAGCAACCTGGGCAGCGTACACGTGGAGCCGGTGCGCTGGAAGTGACGCCCATAGGCGACGCAACCCAGCGGCGCATATTCTTGACAAAAACAGGCGCTAGCGCTTGAAAATTGAGCGCTAAAAGCTATTTATTTGATAGCAAAACTCAGTCGCGCGGCATGAGAGCACCGCATTGCCAGCACTGCTCAAAGCCGCCCTCCACCGTCTCCCCGCAACGGCAGGCCCACAGGCGCTGGGGCAGGTTCTGAAGGTCTTGCAGCAACGCCCGGGCGCGGTCAGCGTGTTCATCGTAGTCCAGCCAAATCTCGGGCAGACATTGGTCGGGCGGCAGGTGCCCGGCGGCAGCCCCCAGGTATTGGCGCTGAACCGAAGCGGTCATGCCTGCTTCACACAGCAAGTCTGCCCACACAGTGGCAATCGCGATGTTGGGGGCTTGGGTCAGGCGCAGCATAGACCCACCTTAACCGGTAGAGCATCGCGCGTACAGGCCTGCGGACCCGGACGCCCTCTCAGGCCGAGGGTGTGCGCGCAGGTGCATGCGATGTTGGCCCGGTAGAGCGGCCTTCCGCCGCTCGTTCGGCATAGCGGTTGAAGCGCCAAGCCGAGTGCTCCAGCGTGATCCGGCGCCACACCTGGCGCTTGGCACCAGGCGTCATGGCGGGCCAATGCTGCACCTCGTCAAAGGTGCGGCCACAGCCTTTGCACAGATCGTCGCCCTGGCTGGTGGAGCAAATGGCGATGCAGGGCGTGTCGGGGGTGGTGTCGTACCAGCCCATCCAGGCCTGTAGCGCTTCGGGCGGCAAGCGGTTCTCGTCCACCGCATCTTCGTGCCGGTACACCATCAACGCGTACACCTCGGCCAGCGCCTGCACCTGCGGCGCCAGCGCCATGCCCGTGCAGGCAGGCGCGCGCTCGCGCCAGTGGTTGATGGCGGCTTCGATGTCGGTGATGTGAATGGCGGTCATGGACGCAAAAGGCAGCGGAGCGGCTGGGCGGCCGGGCCGCTGCGTGCAGCAGGGGCATGGCAAAACCGGGGCGGGAGGAAAGGGGGCTGGATCATAGCCGCCGCAGGGCACCGCCACCGCTGCAGGGTCTCCCCATGAAAAATCCCCGCCACAGCGCAGGCCGTGGCGGGGATGGCCAGGCCAAAGCCTGGAGGTGCGTCAGTGGCGTCAGGCGGCAGCGACCTGGGAGGTCTTGCGGCTTTGCAGGTATTTGCCTGTGGCCACCACCAGCACGGCACCCAATGCAGCGGCGGCGTAAAAGCCCACCGAGTGGTGGGGCACGATGGGCTCGAGCATCTTGTCAGAGACGATGGTTTCACCGCCCACCCAGCCAATCAGGGCCGCGCCCAGGGTCACGATGACGGGGTAACGCGTCATCACCTTGATCATCAGCGTGCTGCCAAAAATCACAATCGGAATGGCGATGGCCAAGCCCAGCACCAGCAAAACCATGTCGCCGTTGGCCGCTGCGGCCACGCCAATCACGTTGTCCAGGCTCATCACCAGGTCAGCCACCAGGATCGTGCGAATGGCCGCCATCAAACCGCTTTGCTTGTTCTCGCCTTCGTCTTCTTCGTCATCGCCGTCATTGAGCAATTGCACGCCAATCCACAGCAGCAAGATGCCGCCCACCAGCTGCAACCAAGGCAGTGCCATGAGCTTGACGGCCACAACGGTCAACACCACCCGCAGCACCACCGCCGCCGCTGTGCCCCAGAAAATGGCCAGTTTTTGCTGGCGCGGCTCCAGGCTGCGGGCCGCCAGGGCGATCACCACGGCGTTGTCGCCAGAGAGGATGATGTTGATCCAGATGATCTGGGCCAGCCCGATCCAGAATGCTTGGCTCGAAAGTAATTCCATTGATGTCTCCGTCCTGGGGTAGAGGGCTGCTTGCGCTGAGGAAGCCGCCCACGTTGGGGGGATGCGCAAGTCGCAGCCGTGGGCGAAGAGTTTAGGCAAGTAAACCCCTTCGCCCTATGCGTAATTGTTCGTACAGCACACCCCCCGTTTTTCTGGCCATTCCCGCTCGCTGCGAATGGTTTTTTAGAAAAAACCTACGGCGTGAAGGAAATTCTTACAATGCCCCACACTCCAAAGGGGAGTAGCTCCCATCGCTTGCAAAGCCTGTGTCGATCAGGTCTTGCAGCAAAGTCAACGGGTCGTCAGTACGGTGGCGCCCACAAGCCACCCGGCCCGTTGTGCACACCCATCCAGTGTGCCGAGCAAGACCTTTGATGGCCCCGTCGCGGGGTGATCAAGGTCGTCCTTCGCCCAAGCGGTTCGTTTGCTGGCAGGCTCCCTGATTTCCTCGAAGCGGGCCAGAGCACTCTGACGGACAGATCCGGCGCCGCAATGGCAACGGAAAACTCCTTTTGACCTAGAACACCGAGGACTTTATGGACTTTTTGGCTTCGCCCGAATTTTGGCTTGCACTGGGCCAGATCATCATCATCGACATCTTGCTTGGCGGCGACAACGCCGTCGTGATTGCCCTGGCATGCCGCAAGCTGCCACCCGCGCAGCGCACCAAGGGCATCATCTGGGGCACTGCGGGCGCCATCATCTTGCGCGTCATCCTGATCGCCTTTGCCATGACGCTGCTGGCACTGCCTTTCCTCAAGTTCGTCGGCGCACTGCTGCTGGTATGGATTGGCGTGAAGCTGCTGGCCCCGGATGAAGACGGCCATGGCGACGTGCAAGGCAGCGACAAGCTGCTGGCCGCCATCAAGACCATCATCGTGGCCGACCTGGTGATGAGCGTGGACAACGTGATTGCCATCGCCGGCGCCGCACAGAATGCGGGCGAACACTCCTTCCTGCTGGTGGTGCTGGGCCTGCTGATTTCCATCCCGATCATCGTCTGGGGCAGCCAGTTGGTCATTAAGCTGATGGAGCGCTTCCCCCTCATCATCACGCTGGGCGGCATGCTGCTGGGCTGGATTGCGGGCGGCATGCTGGTCACCGACCCTGTCTTCGCCAACCCTGACAAGTGGCAGTGGATGTTCAAAATGCCGCAGTCTGACGTCGTGAAGTACGGCGCCAGCGTGGCCGGTGCCCTCATCGTCCTGGCAGTAGGCAAGTTCATCGTGTCTCGCCGCACCACCGGCGGCGACGCAGCCCACGGCTGATCCTCCAAGACACCAGGCGCCGCCATTGCGCCTGGTGGCCACAACAAGCCAGGTCGGGCCACTCCATGCCCCACCTGGCTCGCGCCCAGGGCAGAGCGGCTCAGCACGCTCAGCCGCATTCTTGAAACCATCCACCCAGGCGGTCAACGACATGGACAAAATTATTGTGTACGTGGACGACGCTGACCATGCGCAGCAACTGTTGGCCCCGCTGGTCGCCCGCAGCCCCGCGGCACGCCAGCACTGGGTGCTGGTCGCCTGCGCGCCCCGCATGACACACCGCGTGAGCAAGTGGGTCAGCCACAGCGCCCGCGAGAGTTGGCGCACCAAATGGGCAGACAAGCTGTTTGCGCAGATCATCGCCACCGTGGGCCTGTCTTCCGCACAGGTCACCACGGTGTTGGCCAAAGGCCCTTTGGCCGAACTGACCGAGCAACTGCAAGCCGATTTGCAAGCCAACGGAAGCCGCACAGCACCGGTGATGGATGCGCGCAAGCCCAGAAGCACCGAGGCTGCGCCGCAGCCCCTGACACCCCGGGCCGCCACCGAGCTAGCGCCCAAGCCCAGCCAGTCCAGCCACTGGCCCCGCGTGCTGGGCAGTGTGCTCACCGGCTGCGGCACCTTGTGGGTTCTGGCTCTGGACTGAGCGCGGCTTCGCCCCAATAACTGCCCCCCAAAGCAGCCGCCCGTCGCCTTCGTCGCAGGGCAATCTGCCAGCCCCCACAAGCCCCCTGCGGTGCTATTCTGGCGCCATGAAAATCCTTCTGAAATGGCTGCTCAGCGCCGCAGCGCTGCTGTGTGTGGCCTACATCTACAGCGGCGTGCAAGTGCAGAGCTTTGGCTCGGCGCTGATTGCGGCCTTTGTCATTGGCCTGTTCAACGCTGTGCTGCGACCGGTGCTGGTCATCCTGACGCTGCCGGTCACCGTGGTCACCGTCGGCTTGTTCCTGTTTGTCATCAACGCGCTGATGTTCTGGGCCGCCGCCGGGGTGCTCGACGGCTTCCACGTCAACGGCTTCAGCGCAGCGCTGCTCGGGTCGTTGATTTACTCAGCGCTCGGCCTAGTGATCGAATCAGCGCTCGGCGGCCTGTTCACGAAGCAGTAGCTGCATCGCCCGCAGGCGGGTGTCGATGATCGACGCTTCGAAGTGGTCGTCGGCCAAGGTGCTGCGCCGCGCCAGATCCTGGCCCGCCTTGAAACGGTCTACCGCCGCCGCGTAGTCGTAGCGCGACACTTGCGCCTCGGCCTCAGCCCGCACGGCGCGTAAAGGCTGGTTTTGTGCATTCCACACCCCCGCCAAGGCCTGCCAGGCCCCAGCGTCGCGGGGGTGGGTGGCCAGCCAGGTTTGCAACGGGCTGGTGACCTCCTGCAAACCTTGCTGGCCCGTGCGCAAGACGATCTGTGTGCGCAGCAAGATTTCGGGGCGGCGGGTGTCCCCCGCAGGCATGGCGGCCAGGGCGGCAGGGGCATTGCCAGCAGCCAGTTCCAGCTCGGCCACCAACAACTGCGCCACGCGGGCAGCCGCCACATCCCCCTTCACCAGTTGCTGCAATTGCCCCGCCCAACGGCGGGCTGCAGCCCCATCGCGCAACTGGCTGCTGCCCAGGGCAGCGGCATACAAGACACCCGCTTTGCGCGCCAGGGGCAGGGCCGCAAAGCCCGTGCCCTGCGGCTCGGCAATCCACTGGCGCAACACATCCACGCCGGGGTTTGACAGCACTCGCGCCCGCGCTGACACCATGGCGTGCTCCGCCACCAACACCGATGCACGGCCTGCCGTCAGCCCACCCGAGGGCAGACGCGACTGCATGTCGGCCATGCGCTGCGTGGTGAGCGGGTGGCTGCGCAAATAGGGCCAGCTGCCGTTGTCGTTGATGCGATTGGCCTGCTGCAGTTTTTCAAACATGCCCACAAAACCCTCGGGCGCAAAACCGGCAGGCTCCATCAGGCCCATGCCCACCCGGTCCGCCTCGCGCTCCATATCGCGCGAAAAATTCAACTGGTTCTGCATCGCCACGGCCTGCCCGCCCACCACCAGCGCCTGTGTGGCGCCAGGGTTCTTGCTGGCCGCCAGCGCGCCCAGCACCATCGCCCCCAGCAGCAGCGGCGTCTGGCGGCTTTGCTGCGTGAGCAGCCGCGAGATATGCCGCTGCGTGACATGGCTCAGCTCGTGCGCCAGCACCGAAGCCAACTCATCGCGCGTGCCCACCACGCCGATCAACCCCAGGTGCAACCCCAGGTAGCCCCCAGGCAACGCAAATGCGTTCACCGTGCGGTCTCGCCCCAGCAACACCTCCCAGGCAAAACGCTCGTCCAACTCGGCAGACAACTCCCCCGCGAACGCGCCGCTGCAATCAACGGCTGCCAAATGCCCTGCACATACTCGGCAATCACCGGGTCATCGATGTAATCCGGGTCACGGTAAAGCTCGCGGATGATGCGGTCGCCCAGGCGTCGCTCCTCGCTGCTGGTCAAGTCGCTGCCATCCCCCAGCGTGGGCAGCCCCGCCTGGGCCTGCGCCACCGCCGGGACAAATGCGCTTGTCGCTATCAAAAGAGAAGCTGCCAGCGCTTGACATACCTGCGCTAGCGGCCTTTTTTTACCCAATATCAACACTTGTGGTCTCCCTGGCGCCGTCCATCGGCCACAACGCTCACTTGGCGATGCGTGACCGTATGATGCCCCGACAACCCAATTGTTTCGCACACGTTTGAACCCAACGTGCTTGCCCAGGCCAAGACCATGACCTCCAAAACACCAAACTCCCCCAAAACCGCCAACGCCCCCACCCCACATCCCCCCTCACCCACTTCGACGCCCAAGGTCAGGCCCACATGGTCGACGTAGGCGCCAAAGCCGCCACCCACCGCATCGCGGTAGCCACTGGCCGCATCGAAATGCAGCCTGAAACCTTGGCACTGATTGAATCGGGCACCGCCAAAAAAGGGGATGTTCTGGGCATCGCCCGCATCGCCGGCATCATGGCCGCCAAGAAAACGAGCGACTTGATCCCGCTGTGCCATCCCCTGGCACTAACGCGGGTTGCTATTGAATTTGAAGCTGCCAGCGTCCGTGTACAAGGCGCTACAGGCATATTTTGTTCAGCGACGGTAGAGACGGTGGGGCAAACCGGGGTGGAGATGGAGGCGCTGACTGCCGTGCAGATTGCCTTGCTGACGATTTATGACATGTGCAAGGCGGCGGATCGAGGGATGTCCATCCACGGCGTGTGTGTGACGGAAAAGCACGGGGGCAAGTCAGGGAGATATTTGGTGCGGTGACGCCCGGCAAAGCCCAGCGCGGCCTGTTCGACAAGCCCGTCACAACTCCACCGCCGCAAACTTCATGGAGGACTGCAGCCCCTGAATGGGAAGGGCCCGACGCCCCGTTCACTTCTGTCCAGCGAGCGTAGTCCTTGGGGTAGGCTGCGCGGAAACGCTGCAGATGGTAGGCCCCGACTAGTCATCGCGCCCTAGTAGGGCACCGCTTTGAATCAAGGGTTCGAGCACCTGCGGCTCGGGCGAACAGTGCAGTAGCGCAGTAGCCAGACCATGCACCCGTTCGGCCATGTCCGGGTTCACCGGCATGGTGGTCATGCCGCGCAAATCCACAGCATCCAATAACAGCCATGTGCCAGATGCCTTGTCCAGTGCGCCACGATTGATAGGGAATACGACACCTCAATCGCTGCCAAGGAAATAGCGCATACAGAAAACACCAATCTGGGCAAAGACATCTCGCGATTGGTGTGCCAGGCGCCTACGGGGGAGCGCTGCACCGCAGCCCGCCTCCCCCCAGGCGCTGCCACCAACCGCAGTCGCCTGGCACAAGCTGCGGGCCAACCCGCGGACGCCTTTCTGACCGGCGACTACAGCCTGTCGGATGCCAGCCAAGTGCACTAGCAACACCTGCTGGGTCACAGGCAAATAACAGACAGCGACCTGCTGGGTTTGACCATACCCACCAGTGATGTTTTGTCTGCTTTGAGGTCCGCCTGAAACCCGACACCATTCCCGGTACGAGAGCGGGGCATTTGATCATTCTGTAACCGCAATGGGTGCTATGGATGAACTTGGAACCCATAGTCGCATCCAGAACCGAGACTTTTTCCATTTAAATTGGTATCTGTCCCCAGCTTTTCCACTAGATATCAAAAAAAACCATCGATAGGTGCATAGCCCTTTGGCAGCCCCGTTTGCTTATCGATCAAAACTACCCACTCCATGGTACGGCCACTGGTCAGAGGAAGCCAAAGCAAGTCTGCCTCGCGCAACTCTGCTTTTCTAATCACGTCTTCGAGCACATCCTTCTGATCCGGCCTCGCATTCATGAGTGCAGCAAGCGGCCGCGCCCGTTGCAACAATTGCGGCAGACTCAGTTCGTAGCTTTGCCACCAAGCGGGACGCAGCGAGGGCTCTTGCCCCGCTACAGACAATTCCACACTTTTTAAAAATTCTTCAGAATCACGCGGATCGCGCAGGCTAACCAGCGTGGGGCCTGTCCAGGGAAGCTGCCGCAACCCATCGGGCGCTTTGGGAAGATCCGCTGAGTCGATTTCAGATGCGGTTACCACTCGCAGCCGGTCAGCTTCAAAGACTAAATGCACCGGCCTTGCAACCGCAACTGCATGCATGCCATACGCCAAGGCAGCAAGCTGCACCGCGACCACCATGCTCAAATCCTGGATGAGTTCTCGCCGTAGTTTTGAAGGATTCCACAACACCATAGTAAGTAGCGGGCCACAGACCACGTCCACACCCACCACCAACCAAAACAGCTCGCGCCCCGCCACCAATTTGTACAAGGGCCATGGGTACCATAGACCAAAAACCAACCCCGCCATCACTGCTGCGACCAGCAATGTCAACAAAAAATGTGCGCTGCCAGCCCGCAGCGCGGAAAACAGTCGGGGATTTAATACCATTGTGAATGCTAAGCGTTAGTAATTTTTCTGCTGTTGAGAATAGCGATGCACCGCTTCCTCAACTTGACTACGGCGTATATCGACAATTGGCCGGAACGTAACGGTAAGCGCTCACCGCGTTGATACCGCAACCCCATACGACCGGTGCACCAACTAATAGGGGAGCAGACGGGTTAGCAGAGTTAATGACTGTTCCACTTCCAGGCGTGAGAACCAGAGGGCCGGCAAGTGCAGTTGCCAATTGACCGGCATAGGTAATGACGATGCGCGCCTCTTGGGCAACAGGAGCCGTCACATCTGCGATACCGCCGATCGCAATCGAAGCAACCTGGGAGCCTGCAGAGTATTCGTATGCATAGGATCCAGCTACAGGGGCTCCCGTTCCAGCGTAGCCCAGAATGGGGCCCGACGACGTGCTAAAAAAGGCATCCATTACAGCCAATTTAGCAGTAGAGGCCAAACTCACCCCCTCGCTCACACGCGCGCGTACGACGTAGTCTTGATACGCAGGTAACGCAACCGCCGCCAAGATACCGATGATGGCGACCACGATCATGAGCTCAATCAGCGTGAAACCCGTTTGAACTAATTTTTTCATGGTGAACCCGATATTCAATTACAAATGCAACGATGACTTGCCCATAGAAATTGGCAAACAAGCAGCGCACTAAACAGGAAACGCATCGAACCTGATTTTTCTAAACAATAAGACCATACAACGGCATCACCACACATCAGTTGCAAATGTTCTAATAAAAAAAGGGCGACCATTGCGGTCGCCCTTTTTCAAGATTGGCCAGAACAATTCGCAACGAAGCTTGATTTTTCGTGGCCGAATATGATAGAGGCTGGTCTTTAGGCGCAATTATTAGAAGCGGCAGTTGGCAGGCACGTATTTAAACGCAGCAGCGACCGACGTGCAACCCCAAACCACCGGTGCGCCAACGCTCAATGCCGAGGCAGGCAGACCCGTAGTTGCACTAACCACACCGCTACCGGGGGTGAGAATGATAGGCGCTGTGAGCGCAGTATTCAATTGACCTGCGTAGGTAATTGTAATTACACCTGCACCGGCGGCCGGTGCCGTCACGTCAGCAATACCAGCAATCGCAATGGATGCGACTTTTTCGCCTGCCGTGTACTCATAGCCATAAGAACCAGCAGCAGCCGCACCAGTACCCGCATAAGCAGCTACGGCACCCGAGTTGCGAGTAGCGAAGGTTTCAGCCACAGCAGTCTTGGCTGCAGACGCCAAAACCAAGCCCTCAGTAACCTTAGAGCGGACCACATAGTCTTGGTAAGCCGGCAGAGCCACAGCGGCCAAAATACCAATAATCGCCACAACGATCATCAGTTCGATCAGGGTAAAACCTTTTTGCAGGGAACGCTTCATAAATCTCTCCTCGGGGTAAATTGCAAGTGAAACCTGTCGAAGTTCTTCAGGCTGCTTCTACAAAAGCAGATAGCGTGCCAGCTTGCGTGACTCCATGAATTCCACTGACTAGGTCAAAAATCTGATCAGTTGCCCGTCAAACACTCGCTTGTTGATGCCTTGCATGCGTCACATTGACATTTTTGTTCTGCCACGAATGTCACCAAACACATACCTCGTTACACATCAAAAACATGTCCAGCCTGCAGCCAATGGATGTCTGCTTGTGCGGAGAGACCCATCTGGTTGATCTCTTGAAGAATCAAGTCGGTTTCCGAAGGTTTGGTATGGGTGATGTAGATGGGGTAGCTGGCCCCTGCCGCTCCATCTGCCAGTTCCGCCGCTAACGAGGTGGGCGACAAATGCAGGCTGCGGCGGGCCAGTTCGCTCTCGCGATTGCTGAAGGCTGTTTCAATGACCAGCATGCCCACGGGCAACGGGGGCATTAGCTCGGGAAGTTGTTCAAGCTCATGCCACAGGCGTGGGTTGCGCTCTGTGTCCCCACTGAAAGCCCACCAGCCTTTTGCGCCCTGCACGGCGTAACCCACGGAGGGCACGGTGTGTACGGCGGGCAGCACACTCACCAATGTTCCATCCACGTTGATCACATCGCCTTCAGCAAGAGGGCGGTATTGCAAGAATGGGGTCTGGGCTGACGGAATGCGGCTGAAATCTGGCCAGATGACGTTGTTAAAGATATTGGCCTGCAGCGCAGCAATGGTGGCCGCCAAGGCATGCACCTGAACGGGCTGACTGCGCAGAGAAGACACCGCATCCAGCATAAGAGGCAGGGCCGCCACATGGTCCAGATGGGAGTGCGTCAGGAAGACATGGTCGATCTGGCACATTTCGTCCAGGGTCAAATCACCTACCCCTGTGCCTGCGTCGATCAGGATGTTCTGATTAACCAGAAAAGAGGTGGTTCGGCAATCACGAGCGATGGCGCCTGAGCAGCCGAGGACGCGGACTTTCACTGGAACATGCCTGTAACAAAGCGGCAAACAGGAGCATCAGCACAGCCGTCCAGCATGTAGTCTTGTCGCAAAAAATGGGGGCGAGAACGGCAGATCATTTGGTATCAAAGTTGGTGGCGCCATCCCAGTTCGGCAGGTGAGGCTGCGTTGCCAGCATTTGCAAGCGCTCTGCATACAGCGCATACAGCGTAGATTGAGGATCACCCTGCAGTAGCAAATGCAGCGCAGCAATGCATTTTGCCCAGTCTTGGGCACGATAGTCTGTGAGAAATTGCCGCCAAATCTCTACCAGTCTGATTTGCTCGTGGGTGGCCAGCGCATGCACGGCCACTGGCGTATAGATCGCGACGGCCTGGGCTTTGCCTTTCACCCGTACCCGGTCAAGTTCTTGCCAAAGAAATTCCGGGGCTTGGGCCTGGGTAAATTCGCTGGCGATGACCGCAACTCCATAGGTTTTAGAGAGCCCTTCCAGGCGAGAACCCAGGTTCACTGCATCGCCAATGACGGTGTAGCTGAGCCGAATGTCGGACCCCATATCGCCCACACACATGGTGCCGGTGTTCAAACCAATGCCGACCCCGACCTCGGGCAGACCTTGGGTGCGGTGCTCTTGGTTGAGCTGCTGCACGGCCTGCGCCATGCCCATTGCTGCCTGCACTGCGCAGGTAGCATGGTCTTGCGAGGGCACAGGGGCTCCCCAAAAGGCCATGACGCAATCGCCCATGTACTTATCGATAGTGCCGCGCTGGCTTTGGATGACCTGAGTGAGGCGCGTGAACACACCATTGAGGAGAGCCTGCAGTTGCAAAGGCGGCATGCATTCAGACAGGGCCGTAAAGCCGCGCATGTCACAGAACATGACCGTGAGTTCACGGTTATCGGCCTGCATGCTGTAGTGCTCAGGGTGTTTGAGCATCTCATCGACCAGCTCGGGTGGCACATAGGAGCGAAACCTGGAAGCCAAGGCTCGCTTGGAACGGCTTTCAAAAAAGTAACCGTGGGCCATATTCAGCACCGATGCACAGAGGGCCATGGCAACTACGGCCGCCAACGGCATGACCAAGCCATGGACTCGGTACAGCCACAGGTTCAGCCCCAGCAATGCAGCGATCATAGCCAGGCTGAGCACCAAGCCCGCGCCCGCAGGCAGCAGCGACAGCCCCAAGGCCAGCACCAGCCCAGCGCACACCAGCTGGAGTACATCAAAGCCACGGGCGTAGTCTGGTATCGCTATGGCATTGCCATCCATCAATGCGGACAACATGTTGGCATGGGCCTCTACGCCGGGGTAAACCAGGCCGACTGGCGTGACGCGAACATCCTGCAACCCTGGGGCCGAGGTTCCGACCAGCACCATTTTGTCGGCCAGAGCGCCTTCTGCAAGACGGCCTTCGATCACATCGCTGGCCGCAATGTATTGGTATGAACCGCCATCTGGCCCACCGGGGCCGCGAAAGGGGATCAACATCGAGAGGCGGTCGTCCACTGGCAGGGGCATGCGGCGTGTGCCCTCCACCAGCACCACGCTTTCCAGTGTCTCATGGGTGCCCAGCGATGGCGTGGCTGGAAAGCCGGGCTCTACGCTTGGCATGCCCATCATGGAGCGGAACATCCCCAGGGCCAGAGATTCGTAATACTGCCCCTGGTACTCGGCAAGCAACGGCAGACTGCGGATCACACCATCCGAGTCACTGATAGTATTGAAAAAACCCGCCACCGGGGCTGCCTGGCCCAACGCATCCAGGTTGGCACCAAATCCATTCCAAGTCGTGGCGGCCAAAGGCCGTCCGCGCAATTGGGCAGGAGTAACGACCGGGGAAGGCAGCGCACCCTGCGTGTGCCCCTTTCGATCGCTGGTGAAGTAGTAACCCAGGACCGCCGCCTGCCCCTGCAGGCTGCGCGCGAACAGAGCATCGTGATCAAGCGAAGGCGTTAACCTGGCCACCTGCTCGGCAAAGCCCGGGGCTTTTGCCAGCGCGCCACGCTCCAGGGCTTGCAGCGCGGCAAGTCCCGAGCTGTTGTCGCGCTCAGCAAAAATGACATCAAAACCGAGCACGGCCACACGCTGGCGCGCAAACAACTCTTGCGTCAGGATGGCGAGCTTGTCCCGTCCCAGGGCCAACGGCCAATGCGCTCGATACTTTTCTCGTCAATATCCACAATGACGATGCGCTCGTCCAACGTCCTGGGCATGCTCAGGCGCAGGCGGGCATCGTAAAAAATCTGGTCAAGCCGGTCGAGCAACGGCAGGGGCAACTTGCCGGACACGTGCAAAAGTGCAAACACCAGCGGAACCAGCGTGAGCAAGATGCGGCGCCAGCGACGAAACAGCAGAAGGCTCCGCATGGACCTAGACCTGTTCAGTGGATGAGCGGGGCCATTGCAATTCCAGCAAGGCCCCAGAACAACCATCAGGATTGTTCGAACTGCATCTCTGTGCCGGCCAATTCCAGCTTGTCGCCGCTCTTGAGAGGAACGGGGCTTGCACCGATCGCTACGCCGTTGAGCGTGGGCATGTCGGGGCCTTCCACATGGGCCAGCACAAAACCCTGGATGCGCTTGGTGATGGATGCCACGGCAACCCCTGGCTTACCAATGGTGGTCACCACCTTTTGCAGGGACACCTCGCGTCCAGCAGCCGCTCCGGACAATACCCGGATGACTGCATGCAAAGGCACGGGTTGCGGAGCGGCCACCCTCCAGGTCGCGCTGCCGCGTTCAGGGCAGGCAGCATCCCAGGCTTGAAAACCATGGTCTTTTCGAAGTTCTCTGCCTCGGCATCCTGGAGGAATCGAATTTTGTACTTGCCCACTTCCACGGTGTCGCCATTGCGCAACTCCTGGCGCTTCACAGCCTTTGCGTTTACGTACGTACCGTTGGTGCTTCCCAGGTCTTCGATCTCGACCCCATTGGGTGCCAAGTGGATCGCTGCATGCTCTCCGCTCACCGCCAGATTGTCGATAACGATGTCGTTATAGGGACGGCGACCAAGCGTAGTGCGCTCTTTGGTGAGCTGCACTTCTTTGATAACAACGCCGTCGATTGAAACGATCATTCTGGGCATGATGATCTACTCCTGATTTGATGATTTGTTTTGTTGCAACCCGTCATGCGGCACCCAAGAGACGGGACATGAGGCTGCGTTTTTCCCTCCCGCCGCAGCCTGCACAAGCAATACGCTAACGTTATCACGCCCACCGTGTGCATTGGCTGTATCAATTAGCAACGCCGCTTTTTCTTCCAGAGGTGCCGGGGTGCGCATCAGCTGCGCAAGATCGTCATCGTTGACCATGTCCGTCAAGCCATCTGAGCACATCACGAAAAGATCGCTGGGTGCCACCTGAAACTCGTTCACTTCCATCTGCACATTGGGCTCAACCCCCAGCGCACGGGTGACCAGATTGCGGCTGGAAGAGGCGGCTGCTTGTTCCCGCGTCAATATGCCTGCATCCACCTGTTCCTGCAACCACGAATGGTCACGCGTGATTTGCTGCAACACTCCGGCGCGCAGGCGGTAGCAACGGGAGTCCCGATGTGACCCAAAATCAAGCGATCGCCCTGGAACACACCCACGACCAGCGTGGTGCCCATGCCTGCATACTGAGGATTGGACAGCGACGCGCCCAAATGGCGTGGTTGGCGTTTTCCACACACAACTCCAACGCCCGGCGCAAATCCGTGGAAGACGGCTCTGGCCCTGCCTGCGCCAGCCAGCGGTTCATTTCGGTGCGGATGAAAGTGATGGCCATACCGCTGGCCACTTCGCCAGCGTTGTATCCGCCCATGCCGTCCGCAAGGATGGCCACCTGGGTATCCCGGTCAACGGTCACTGCGTCTTCATTGTTGGCGCGCACGCGCCCACGGTCGGTTTGGGCGAAAAATTCGTAGGTCATGGATTTTGGGCTGCACGTCATCCCACAGAGGCCACCACAGACCTTTGTTCCGGCGCCCGCTCTGTCGGGTACTCCAGTACTGTTTTCTCCAGATCCACCATGTGTTGCCCTGTCGGGGTGCGGCCCGAATCATAGACCACTGCTGACGCCGGAGATCCAGGAACCTCTGACGCAACAATGCCCATCACATAAGCCAGGTCTTGCGCCAGTTGCTGCCCCGTCTGATACCGCTCAGCGGGCAGCTTGCGCAGGGCCTTGGCTACCAGCCGCGCCACGGCCTCTGGCAAATCGGTACGAAAGGTTCGGATATCTGGCGGGTCCACATGGACGATCTTGCGCATCAGCTCCGGCATGGAGTCGGCACGCAGGGGCAAAGAGCCCGTCAACAGCTGGAACAACGTGACACCCAGGGCATACAGGTCTGCACGCCCATCGACCTTGGCGCCGGACAATTGCTCAGGCGACATGAAACTGGGCGTGCCGAGCACAATGCCCGTGCGGGTCTTGCTTGCATCGGTAATGCGTGCCACCCCAAAATCCATCACCTTGACCGTATCCGTCGCGGCGTCCCACATGATGTTGGCAGGTTTGACATCGCGGTGCACCACGTTGTGCGCATGCGCGTAGTCCAGCGATTGCGCCACGCGGTGTGCGATAGACAAAACCTGGGCCACGGGCAACAGGTAGGCCGGTTGCGTGAATGCACTCAGATCGGTCCCCGCAACAAACTCCATGGCGATGTAGGCCAAACCTTGCTCTTCGCCACTGCCATAGATGGCGACGATATGGGGATGCTGCAGCCGACTGGCGGCCTCAGCCTCTTTGAAAAAACGCTCGCGCGCGTCCACCAGTGCCGCCCCATCAAACTCTTGCTGCAATGCCAGCGTCTTGATGGCCACAATCTGCCCGGAGCGCAGATCACGGCCTTGGTAGACCACCCCCATGGCGCCCTGGCCCAGCTCATGTTTGAGATCGTAGTGCGCGAGCGGCTCCGGCACTTTATGGCGCGGAAAGGTCTCTTGCACTGACGCTGGCAATGACGAAGCGCCCGTCACCGAAATGCCACTGGCCACCGAGTCCGCAGCCATGCCCGCCTGCGCCAGCAGGTGCGCTTTGGCCCGGCGGTAGCATGCACGGGCATCCTTGTATTCCATGTCCCGGCGCAGCAGGTGCTTGAAGACTTTTTTGGCATGCGCATAGTCCTTCTTGCGCTCAAAGTCCTTGCCCAGGTGGTACAGGTTGTCTTTCAAAGCATCGCTGGTGGGCAGCGGACGAAACCGCGCAAACGCTTCCAACAAATCCCCACGCCCATGCAGCGCCAGCCCCATCATGCGCTCGGCATCCGCAGACTCTTGCGGAGAAGCGGCAGAAGCACGCTGAGGCACCCTTGCCAACATCGCGCACAGAAGCCCTCCTAACAACGCCACCCCAGCGGCAGGGAGCAGCGGCACCACATGCAAAGTCTGCTGTAGCAGCAGCCACTGCGCCGCCAATAGCAGCACGGCGGCACCAGCCCCCAAGCCACAGCCTTGCCTGCCCGAGGCATGACCACTACCAGCAAAGCCATGACCAGCGCTGCAGCCCAGCCCACTGGGTGTCCCCAACCCGGCTTGGTCACTGCGCGCGCCAAGCGCAGCCCAACAAAAGATTGCGCCACCACATCCGAGACATGCAGCGTGGCCCCTCCAGGCACAGGCCAGGAAGCAGCCTGCGGCCCAGCCGTCACGCCCACCACCACCGTCTTGTCACGCAGCGCTGAAACGGGCACCTTCTGCGACAACACATCTGCTGCTACCCAACGCGGCACCGAAGCACCAAACACCGGGCGCAAGGCTGCCGAAGCATCCACCCCCACCGACAAGCCCCCCACAGCAAACTATGGGCCTGGGCATTCCAACGCACATCGGCAGGGCTCAGGTACAGCGCACGCAGCACCGCCAGCATGGCCAGTGAAGGAACCCCAGCCTTGTCATGGCTGAGCAGCAGCGGAACACGGCGAAGCACCCCGTCGCTGTCAGCAGCCCATTGCAGATGACCGACCCCTGCCGCACCTGCTGCCAAACCCGCCAGCTGCACGGGCACAGCGTCTGGGCCAGACGGTAAGCTCCGGCACGACACTGCGGTAAAAGGACGGTGGCAATGGCGCGGGAGCACCGGTGGAAGCAAAGCCAGCGGGCCACAGCACATGCCAGCCAGCGCCACACTGCGTGCCAAGGCTTCTTGGCACCCGGCGCAGCAGTTTGAGCCAACGGGGCGGTGTAGACGATGGTTTTAGCGCCGCCCAGGGCCAATCGGTCAATCAAGCCGCATGCGTCTCATCAGACCAGCCGCCTCGCACAGCGGCCAGGCTGCGCGCATCAATATCAACCAGAAGCACATCGGCAGGAGCCACTACCGTGGTCTGGGCCAAGGCAGAGTCGTACACCATCCGCTGCAACGCCGACAGTGCGCCCACCAGCCACAAAGCGCCCACCAGTACGAGAGCGATCGCCGCACAGATCCACCCGTCCAATCGCCCTGTTTTTGGCTTGCGCTCCGATGTGTGTCTGGCCACTTGCAATCAATGTGTAAATCTGTGAATGTTTGTAAAAAGCAAATTTCACGCCCGCCCAAACCGGGCTTCCAAACCCTGCCGAACGGGCTTATCGCACGTATTCGGCGGCCGAATAAGGCGGCGTTGCCGTCTTGTCGGACACACCACGGTCAGCGACAAAATTGTCAACACCACCCCATCTCTGCGTTCCACAGACAAACCGCGCAGAAATCACCAAACAAAAAAAACACCCGCCACCAAATCGGTAGCGGTGCTTTCAGCACCTGCGCAAGGCCGCCAGAGGCAGACCTCGCTGGCTCTGATTACTTCAGTTGGCCTTGAGCAGCTTGCCCAGTTCCGAAGGATTGCGGGTGATGATGAAGCCCGACTCTTCCATATGGCCAGCTTGCATCGCCGTATCGGCGCCGCCAGAGATCAGCGCGCCGGCGTGGCCCATGCCTTGCCGGGAGGGGCTGTGACGCCAGCGATGAAGCCGACGATCGGCTTCTCATGTTGGCCTTGCACCATTGGGCGGCTTCGGCTTCGTCCGGACCACCGATTTCACCAATCATGATGACGGGTCGGTCTGATCGTCGTTGAAAGCCTTCATCACGTCGATGTGCTTGAGGCCGTTGATAGGTCGCCACCATGCCAACAGCGCTGGACTGGCCAGGCCGACTTCCGTCAGCATGGCCACGGCTTCGTACGTCAGCGTGCCCGAACGGGACCACGCCGATACGGCCTTGCGGTGGATGTGACCGGGCATGATGCGATCTTGATTTCGTCAGGCGTGATCAGGCCGGGGCAGTTGGGCCCAGCAGCAGGGTCTTCTGCCGCCAGCAGCTTCCTTGGCCTTCATCTTGTTGCGCACTTCCAGCATGTCGCGCACTGGGATGCCTTCGTGATGCAGATGGCCAAGTCCAGGTCGGCTTCCAAGCTTCCAGATCGCGGCGGCAGCGCCTGCTGAGGCACGTAGATCACCGACACGGTGGCGCCGGTCTGGTGAGCAGCTCCTTGACGGATGCGTAAATTGGGATATTGAAGATGGACTCGCCAGCCTTCTTGGGTTCACGCCGGCGACGAAGGCGTTCTGCCGTCGCGTATTCCTGGCATTTCAGTGTGGAACTGGCCCGTCTTGCCCGTGATGCCTGGGTGATGACCTTGGTGTCTTTGTTGATGTAGATCGACATGTGTGTTCTCCGGGCTTACTTACGGCAGCAACGATCTTGGTCGCAGCTTCGGCCATGGTGTCTGCGGCGATGATGGCAGCCGGACTCGGCCAGCATCTTCTTGCCCAGCTCTTCGTTCGTGCCTTTCATGCGCACGACCAGCGGCACGTTCAGGTCACGGCCTTGCAACGGTGATCACGCCGGTAGCGATGGGTCGCACTTCATGATGCCGCCGAAGATGTTGACCAGAATGCCTTCGACCTTGGGGTTCTTCAGCATGATCTTGAAGGCTTCGGTGACCTTCTCGGGGTGGCACCGCCGCCCACGTCCAGGAAGTTGGCCGGCTCGCCGCCGAACAGCTTGATGGTGTCCATGGTGGCCATGGCCAGGCCGGCGCCGTTCACCAGGCAGCCAATGTTGCCATCGAGGCTGATGTAGGCCAGGTCGAACTTGGAGGCTTCCACTTCGGCCGGATCTTCTTCGTCCAGATCGGGAAGGCCACGATTTCAGGTGGCGGAACAGCGCGTTGGCGTCGAAGTTGAACTTCGCGTCCAGGCCATCAGGTTACCCTTGGAGTCGCAGTTCAGCGGGTTGATTTCCACCAGCGACGCGTCGGTTTCCATGTAGCACTTGTAGATCTTGGCGAAGATGTCTACGGCTTGGTCGATGGAAGCGCCGGTCAGGCCGATGGCGGCTGCCACCTTCTTGCTTTGCTCGGTGATGCCGACGATGGGCGATCATCTCGGTGATGATCTTCTCGGGGTGGAGTGGGCCACTTCCTCGATGTCCATGCCGCCTTCGCTCGAAGCGATCAGGGCCACCTTCTGCGTGGCGCGGTCGGTGACCAGCGACACATACAGTTCGTTCTTGATGTCGGCGCCGTCTTCGATGTACAGGCGGCGGACCTTCTGGCCTTCGGGACCGGTCTGGTGGGTCTTGAGCTGCATGCCCAGGATCTCGCCAGAGATGCGCTTGACGTCG
This sequence comes from Acidovorax sp. 1608163, assembly GCF_003669015.1. Lineage (NCBI taxonomy): Bacteria > Pseudomonadati > Pseudomonadota > Betaproteobacteria > Burkholderiales > Comamonadaceae > Acidovorax > Acidovorax sp. 1608163. The sequence goes on along the minus strand of NZ_CP033069.1, from coordinate 5,252 downwards.
TCAATGGTCTTGGCAACCTTCACGCCGCCACCCTTGCCACGGCCACCAGCGTGGATCTGGGCCTTGACCACCCACACGGGGCCGCCGAGTTTTTGAGCAGCTTCCACGGCTTCTTGCACCGTGAATGCAGGGATGCCGCGCGGAACGGGCACACCAAAATTGCGCAAGATTTCCTTGCTTGGTATTCGTGAATCTTCATGAGGTCTCTCAGGGAAGGGTGGTAATTACCCGTTTGCCATGAACAGATTGTCTGGCCGCGGGCTTGGGACATGGCAACCCGCGACTGTATCATGCTGCAACGCACCATCCTTGTAGCAAACTTACGTACGCCGCAGGCCTTCCAGGTGCCCCTTTACCCTCCCGGAGCTGTTCCATGTCCAAAGTCTTTATTGATGGCGAAGCTGGCACCACAGGCCTGCAGATCCGCGAACGCCTGCAAGCCATGCCGCAAATCGAGCTGGTGAGCATGCCCCGAACTGCGCAAAGACCCAGGCGCCAAGCGCGCTTTGATCGAGACCGTGGACCTGGTGGTGCTCTGCCTGCACGACGACGCCGCCGCGAAACCGCTGCCATGGTGGACGCTATCGAGGCTGCGGGTGCCGCAAGATCAAGATCATTGACGCCAGCACGCCCACCGCACGGCCGCAGGTTGGGTGTATGGCTTTCCAGAGCTGGACGCCGCAAACCCAGGCCGTGCGCCAAGCCACCCGCTCTAACCCCGGCTGCTACGCCACCGGCGCCATTGCGCTGCGCCCGCTGGTGGACGCGGGCTTGATTCCTGCCGATGCTGCCTTGAGCCTGCCCTCGTGTCGGGTTACTCGGTGGCCGCACCATGATCGAGGCCTACGAAGCAGGCACGCAGCACCCTATGAGGCCTACGCGCTGGGCCTCACGCACAAGCACATCCCTGAGATCTGCGCTACACCGGGCTCACACGCCGCCCAGTCTTCATCCGGCCGTGGGCAACTTCCGTCAAGGCATGCTGGTGCAGTTGCCTGCCATCTGGCCTGTTGCCCGCGCCCCAAGCCAGCGACCTGCACGATGCACTGGCAGCCACTACGCCCGCACCAACACGCCCGAGCAATGGTCAGCGTGCTGCCGCCACCGACGACTTGAAGCTGGCGGCTGAACCTGGCCGACACAACAGCTGGAGCTGCGCGTGTTTGCCAACGAGGACACCGCCAAGCCGTCGTCATTGCGCGCCTGGACAACCTGGGCAGGGCGCCAGCGGCGCTGCGGTGCAAAACATGAAGCTGATGCTGGGTATGTACGGGCAGGCAAGCCCGCGATCCGCCCGTTCAAAGAGCGAGAGTGGGGATGCCCATTGGCCTTCGACGGGCGGTCACTCCTCGTCCGACGCCTCGGCGCCCTGCACTGCGCGCCGCACCACATCGCCTGAAAACCCGCGCCAGCAAAAGCGCATGTGCTTGGCACGGGTTTGTGGTCTGTCGCGGGCTCGCCAAACTTGCGGCGCCACACTGCGGGCGCGCTCCAGTTCACTGCCCTGCAACTGGGCCACAGCGTCCTGCACGGCCTCTGTGCCAGTCCTTTGGATTGCAGCTCTTGCCGGATGCGCGCTGCGCCCAGACGGCCAGCACGCCGATGCAGCACCGACTCCACCACCCGCGCCTCGTTGATGAAGTCTTTGGACTGCAGATCATCGAGCACCGCGTTCAGGTCTTCGCCCTCTTGCACATGGGGCTGAGCTTGCGCAACAGCTCGGCCCGCGAGTGCTCGCGCTGGCCCAGCAATCGCAAGGCGCGGAGCCCCCCCATACAGGCCTCGAATGCTTCTGTTTTGATAGCTGCTAGCGCTTATTGGATAAGCGCTAGCAGCCAATTTCTCTCAAAATCAGGACACCCCGTACGAAAGATCACTCGTCTGCAGCAGCCGCTGGAGCTTGCAATGCGCCAGGCAGCAGGGCAATGCCCAGGCCTTCGCGCACCTTGTTCTCAATCTCGCGGGCCAGGTCGGGGTTCTCGCGCAAAAACTCACGCGCGTTGTCACGGCCTGGCCGATTTTTTCGCCGTTGTAGGCGTACCAGGCACCGCTCTTTTCCACGATCTTGGCCGTCACGCCATGTCGATGATTTCGCCTTCGCGGCTGATGCCTTCACCGAACAGGATGTCGAACTCGGCCGTCTTGAACGGTGGCGACACCTTGTTCTTGACCACCTTGACCTTGGTCTCGTTGCCGATGGCTTCGTCGCCCTTCTTGATGGTGCCGGTGCGGCGGATGTCCAGGCGCACCCGAGGCGTAGAACTTCAGCGCGTTGCCGCCGGTGGTGGTTTCGGGCGAGCCGAACATCACGCCGATCTTCATGCGGATCTGGTTGATGAAGATGACCATGCAGTTGGTCTTCTTGATGTGGCGGTGAGCTTGCGCAGGGCCTGGCTCATCAGGCGGGCCTGCAGGCCGGGCAGGGCGTCGCCCATTTCGCCTTCGATTTCGGCCTTGGGCGTGAGGGCTGCGACCGAGTCCACCACGATCAGGTCCACAGCGCCCGAACGCACCAGGCTGTCCACAATCTCCAGCGCCTGCTCGCCGGTGTCGGGCTGGCTGATCAGCAAATCAGACAGTTGCACGCCCAGCTTTTGGGCGTACTGCACGTCCAGGGCATGTTCTGCATCGACGAAAGCGCAGGTGCCGCCCTGTTTTTGCATCTCGGCAATCACTTGCAGCGTGAGCGTGGTCTTGCCCGAGGATTCAGGGCCGTAGATTTCCACCACGCGGCCACGGGGCAGACCGCCCACGCCCAGGGCAATGTCCAGGCCCAGCGAACCGGTGGAAACCACCTGGATGTCCTCGATCGCTCGCCTTCACCCAGGCGCATGATCGTGCCTTTGCCAAACTGCTTTTCGATCTGCGCCAGCGCTGCTGCCAGGCCTTGGCCTTTTCGGCGTTCACGGGAAGGGCGGGTTGGTACCTTTGACGTCCATGGAATGGCTCCTGAATAAACGAAGTGTCTGAAGTGATCTGGGGTGATCTGTGGGGGCCAGCGGGTCAAAACATACTGTTTTTAACAACAGCACTGGCTGCTTGACCAGTAATGTAGGCCTCATAGAGCCAAGTAAACAGTTTTTTAGTCAGTTTGCCTTACCATTTAAGGCACCGCCTCGCAGTTTGCCGAGCCTGCGGAATGACCCAATCAGGGCATCTGGAGCCCCATGCACCCACCCCACCGCAATCCCACCCGACGATGCCTGGCGCCAGACCCACCTGGGCGCCTGCTGGGCCATGCCATGCGCCGCTTTGATGCCGTGTTCTGCAGCTCATGGCGCGCAACGTGGAAGTGCCCTTGGCCCTGTCGAACCTGGCCGCCGCGACCAAGTGGGGCCGCGCACATCCACCTGACGCGGCACCTGGCGCTGGGGGCGACCGGCTGACCGACCTGGCGCAACGCGCAGGCATGACCAAACAGTCGATGGCGCAACTGGTAGACCAGTGCGAAGCGTGGGGATTGGTGACCCGCGAGAGCGACCCGCACGACGCCCGGGCACGCCGGGTGTGCTTTACCCCCACCGGGCTGGCCTGGCTACAGGGATTTCGTGATGCAGTGACGCAGGCCGAAGCGGAGTTTCGCGCCGAGGTGGGCGATGACGTGGCCACGGTGGTGGCGATTGGGCTGGAGGCGTATGCGGGCGGCAGCAACCCGCCCTAAGAGCCTGTTCTCAGAACAGAGTCGCAACGATGTACCTGCCAAAGCACTGAACCCCAGGCGCTGTTGTCATTGACAGCAGCGCCTGGGGTTCAGTGAAAAAGTTTGCAGGACAGGACAGAGTTCGCGGACAGCACTGCGCTGACGGCCTATGGCGGCCCTGCAAGCCTGTGCATCAATGTGCCGTGGAGGCACCCGCTTGGCCCGCAATGCGGCTCACATCGCCACCGAGGCGGCGCACTTCGGCCACAAACTCGGGGCCGCTGCGCAGGCGGCGGTATTCGGCCAGGCTGGCTTGGTAGGCGGGATCGGCGTCGGGGGTGCGATCGCCTGCATTGGCTTGGCCCAGGCCAGCGCGGTTCCACAGGTTCAGGTCGGCTTGCACTTCAGCGCGCTCAGTGCAGGGCCTTGGGCGACGGGCTCGGCGCCCACCCATTGCTCGGTCAGCAGTGTGGGGGTGGCGGCTGAAGCGGCACCTGCAAAGGTGGCAGCAGCCACAGTGGCGATAGCGATCAGGGTCTTGGCGTTGGTCATGGCAGTTCTTCCTTTGGAGTGATTCCTGCAGTGCGTGATTGCGTTCTGCATGGGAAGAAGTTTCCGTTTTTGGCGCGTTGGCGTATGTGCGTAAACGCACAGGTTTTGCGCGTGAAGACACCACTACCAGCACCCCGATTGATGGGGTCCAGGCCCCACACCCAGCACAGACGATCATTTTTATCGTTTAAAGACTGGATGGGGCACATCGCAAATCCCGACCCGAACACGTGGCAGACCGCGCCCCCTTTATTCGTTAGCGGAAGTTCCCCGTGCGAATTTCTGCTTTGCACGAGGGCACGTCGCCATTAAACCCGTATGCCCCTCATAAGAATCATGCCAAAACACAATATTTGATAGAAATATATATTCCATATTCAACATATGCAAAATATTTCTTGCAATATATATTTTGAGTGTCATACCTCAAGAGCATCCCCTTTTATCGTATTGAGCCACCCAGATGCCCTCCATAAACTGCAGTTGCCACAAACATCTGTGGTCATTAAATATGAGAGCAAAAATGATTTACTGGAATAAAAAATTCACTGAGCTTATTCGCCAGGGTGATGGCAGCCTGTGGGAAATTGGTCTATGGTCGGTAATGTGGACCTGGGCGCATACGGAGTCATCAACCCCGAGACTGCCGAATTTGATGTCATGGGAAATGTGTTCCACGAGCACGAAGAAAAATTTTCCACAGCCGAAAAACGAACGGTGACTTCATTTTCATGACCAGCGGTGTCAAGAAGCATGATGTGGCTACCAATTGACGGAACCTTTATTGATCCAGAGACAGGAACAAAAATCAATGGCGGCGTGAAGTTTAGCTGGGATTTTCAAGGAGTACCGACCTGCTTGCTCAATATACCGCCGTGAGTCCAAGAATATTCAAAACACCCAGAACCTGATGAAGATTGATGTTTTAAAACACTCAAGACAGCCGCAGGCACCAAGGGATATTTGAATGCGGGGTATCAAGCCTGGGTTTGTAGTCATTACCAGTGTGGTGCGCAGTGCTGCGGCTTCATGATTGGATCGCAGTCGGACAACCAGACAT